>NZ_JAMYMA010000006.1:0-404414 GCF_040318275.1 Mesorhizobium sp. M1217
CACGCCCAGGAGGATCGAGGTCACGGGAACGATCTTGTCGCGAAACGAGTCCATCTAGCGATCCTCGGGCGCTTGGCGCCCTCCTCTCCCCAACGGGGAGAGGGTGGCCGGAGCGAAGCGGAGGCCGGGTGAGGGGGTAGAAATCTTTCCGTCGAGGCAAGCCAATATCGTATCAAGGACCGCTCGACGTTCGGCCAGAACTTCATGGTTCCAGAACCGAAGAACGGAATAGCCATAGCCATTCAGCCAAGCAGTTCTCGCCGTATCGGTTGGAGAATCCGCATGCTGACTGCCGTCGACTTCAACAATCAGACCCTTCTCGCGACAAACGAAGTCCGCGATGAAAAGGCCAAGCGGCACCTGCCTCACAAATTTGTAGCCGTTGAGATGACGTCCTCCCAGTTCCCCCCAAAGCCGGTACTCAGCCTCGGTCTCGTCAAACCGGAGCTTTCGGGCACGAGCGGTTGCCCCAACATTTCTTTTAGTTGGATCTGTCGGCGCCGCCCCCTCACCCGACCTCCGCTTCGCTCCGGCCACCCTCTCCCCGTCGGGGAGAGGAGGACCCTCATCCCGCTCAATCATCATAGCTGTGCCCTGCCCTCAGCCCGTCGCGCACCCGTGCCGCGATGGCCAGGAACTCCGGCGTCTCGCGGATATCGAGCGGCCGCTTCTTCGGCAGCGTCGATTCTATGACATCGCTGACACGCCCCGGGCGCGGCGACATGACGATGATGCGCGTCGACAGATAGACCGCCTCGGGGATCGAATGGGTGACGAAGCAGATGGTCTTGTTGGTCCGCTCCCAAAGCTCCAGCAGTTGTTCGTTGAGGTGGTCGCGCACGATCTCGTCCAGCGCGCCGAACGGTTCGTCCATCAACAAAAGGTCGGCATCGAAGGCGAGCGCCCGTGCGATCGAGGCGCGCTGCTGCATGCCGCCCGAAAGCTGCCAGGGGTATTTCTTCTCGAAGCCGCTGAGGTTGACGAGGTCGAGGGTTCGCTTGATGCGCGCCGCCTGCTCCGCCCTGGACAGGCCCATGATCTCCAGCGGCAGCGCCACATTGCGCTCGATCGTGCGCCACGGATAAAGTGCGGCCGCCTGGAAGACATAGCCATAGGCGCGGCGCTGGCGCGCCTGCTCGGGCGTCATCCCGTTGACGGAAATGGCTCCCGATGTCGGCTTCTCCAGATCGGCGATGACGCGCAGCAAGGTCGTCTTGCCGCAGCCGGAGGGCCCGATGAAGGACACGAATTCGCCCTTGCCGATGGTCAGGTCGACATTCGACAGCGCCTGCACCGGACCGTCATTGGTCTGGAAGGTCAGGCCAAGCTTGCTTGCCGAAACAACGGCTGGCGATGCTCCCGTCATCGGCCGTAGCCTGTCGCTTCCGGCCACTGCGCCACCGGCCGGAATCCGATTGATTTTACCCCGATGTTGCTTTCCACTCGCCCAGTCCTACTCGCGCCAGTTCTACGCGCCCCAGTTCTACGTGCCCTTGTCCCATCAGATAGACGCCCGGAGTTGCCCCGATGTCGCCCAAACCGACGTGCCATCTTATCCGCCCTGAAAGCTCTTATGAAGGCAAGCAGGGCCTGAGCTATTTCGCCGGTATCGCCGCCGAAACAGTCGGCTCCTCCGGTATCTGCATGCATCTGCTGACCATGCCTCCGGGCGCCCGCGCCAAGGCGCATATGCACGAAAACCATGAAACCGCGATCTATGTGCTCTCCGGCGAAGTCCATACCTGGTATGGCGACCGGCTCGAACAGCATATGGTGGTCAAGGCCGGCGATCTTTTCTATATTCCCCCCGGTGTGCCGCATCTGCCGGCCAATCTGAGCGACAGCCCCGCCTCGGCGGTTATTGCCCGCACCGATCCCAACGAACAGGAAAGCGTCGTCCTGCTGCCGGAACTGGACGGGTTGGTCGCCTGAGGACTGGGTCGAGGCGGCGGCCGTCATCAGCACCGTCACGAACATGATTTCAGCGGCCCTATCTCCTCAAGGCCGGGAATGGTCACGAAGAAACCGTCCCCTCCTTTGTTGATGACCTTGACGACATCTGTGGTCGTCCCCTCCTCGCCCTCGGCGAAACAGGTGGAGCTCAACAACTGGGTGCCAGGCGTCGTCGTCAATGGCTGTGCGAACTCGCAGCCGCTGCCATAGGTTTCGACGCCCTCGGCGGTCAGCACGACATAATCGTCACGGTCCTGATAACCGAGCCGTACACCAGCGCAACCGACCTCATTGCCAAAGGAGCCGGCAAGGACGTCCGCCGCCGGCCCGGCGGCAAGGATCACCGCGGCCATTGAGATGATCGCTCCGTGGCTCGCCAAGCTCAAACGCCCGTCGCCGGGATGCCTGTACGCTCCACCTTGCGCGGCGCGGAAATTTCCTTCCACGTCGACAGTGCCCGGTTGACCGCCGCGTTCGGCTCGCGAGCGACGAACTCGCCATGGCCGGGCTTTGCCTTGACCTCGTTTTCCTCGATCGACAGTTCGCCGCGCGAGAAGACGAAGCGCGGCAGGCCGGTTACCTCAAAACCTTCGAAGACGTTGTAGTCGATCACCGACTGCTGCTTCTTGGCCGTGATCTTCTTCTTGCGCTTCGGGTCCCAGACGAGGATGTCGGCGTCTGCGCCTTCAACGATGGCGCCCTTCTTCGGATACATGTTGAGGATCTTGGCGATGTTGGTCGAGGTCACCGCGACGAACTCGTTCATCGTCAGCCGGCCGGTTTTGACGCCGGTCGTCCACAGCACCGGCAAACGATCCTCGAGCCCGCCCGTGCCGTTCGGGATCTTGGTGAAGTCGCCGACGCCGTTGCGCTTTTGTTTGGTGGTGAAGGCACAATGGTCGGTCGCCACCACTTGCAGCGAGCCGGCCTGCAGGCCGGCCCACAGCGAATCCTGGTGCCATTTGTTGCGGAAGGGCGGGCTCATGACACGCCGCGCCGCATGGTCCCAGTCCTTGTTGAAATATTCGCTCTCGTCCAGCGTCAGGTGCTGGATCAGCGGCTCGCCGAATACCCGCATGCCTTTCTGGCGCGCCCGGCGGATGGCCTCGTGGGCCTGCTCGCAGGAGACATGCACGACATAGAGCGGCACGCCGGCCATGTCGGCGATCATGATGGCACGATTGGTCGCCTCGCCTTCGACTTCCGGCGGGCGCGAATAGGCGTGTCCCTCCGGACCACTATTGCCCGCCGCCAGCAGCTTCTGCGACAGTGCCGCCACCACGTCGCCATTCTCGGCATGGACCAGCGGCAGCGCGCCAAGATCGGCACAGCGCTGGAACGACGAATACAGCTCGTCGTCATCGACCATCAGCGCACCCTTGTAGGCCATGAAATGCTTGAACGAGGTGATGCCCCTGTCAACGACGGTGGCCATCTCGTCGAACACCTGCTTGCCCCACCAGGTGATCGCCATGTGGAAGGAATAATCGCAGGAAGCCTTCGAAGTCTTGTTGTCCCACATCTGCAAGGCCTCGAGCAGCGACTGCTGCGGCGCCGGCAGGCAGAAATCGACGACCATCGTCGTGCCGCCGGCGAGCGCGGCGCGGGTGCCGCTCTCGAAATCATCGGCCGAATAGGTGCCCATGAACGGCATTTCGAGGTGGGTATGCGGGTCGATGCCGCCCGGCATGACATAGCAGCCGCTGGCGTCGAACTCATGGTCGCCATGCAGATCCGGCCCGATGCCGACGATCTTGCCGTGCCTGAACAGCACATCGGCCTTCCATGTCCGGTCGGCGGTGACGATGGTGCCATTCTTGATGACTTTGGACATTTTCTTGTTCCCTTATTCTTTTCGCGCTTCTTGCGAGCGCTGCTCGATTCAGATCGGTTCAGGACCGAAAGCCGTCTCTACATCACTCCAACTTCCCGCAATATCTCCTCGACGCAACCATCGAAGGAATTTGCCAGGTCTCCAGTCGAAAACCTGAGCACACGATAGCCCTGTCGGCCAAACCATGCATCGCGTATTCGGTCCTTTTCCATTTGCTCCGGCGTAAAGTGATGCTCTCCATCCACCTCGATGACGAGGTTCTTCTCGTGCAGAACGAAGTCCGCAATATAGGGTCCAATCGGCGCCTGCTTCCTTGCATGTAGCCCGTAGAGGCGACGGAACTCTTTCAACTCGGACCAGAGCTTACGCTCGCCCTCCGTCATGTTCCGGCGCAACATTCTTGCACGTTTGATGGCGGCTGGATCGATCGCGGTCGGTGCCAAGACGAGTACCCCCACCCTCAATCCCTCCCCACAAGGGGGAGGGAGGCTTGGCGCCGCGCTATCACAGCTGAACCCTTCAAAGCCTTCGCTACAGGAAAATGCACCGGCATTGCCAGTCCCCCTCCCCCTTGTGGGGAGGGGTTAGGGGTGGGGGTACGGCGCCAACATCTCACTCTACAATCACTGCCGTATCGACCACCGCGTGGAACAGCACATCGGCGCCGGCCGTTGCCCATTCCTTGGTGATCTCCTCGGCCTCGTTGTGGCTGAGACCGTCGACGCAGGGACACATCACCATTGCAGTGGGCGCAACGCGGTTGATCCAGCAGGCGTCATGGCCGGCGCCGGAGACGATGTTGCGATGAGTATAACCCAGGCGCTCCGCCGCATCCCGCACAGCCTTGACGCAGCCCGCGTCGAAGGTGACCGGATCGAAATGACCGACCTGATCGATTTGATATTTGATGTCGAGCGCGTCGCAGATCGTGTCGATGCCTTCGCGGATGCGGCCGTCCATGGCGTCCAGCACCTCCTTTTCCGGCGAGCGGATGTCGATGGTGAAGACGGTGCGTCCGGCGATGATGTTGCGCGAGTTCGGATAGACCTCCATGTGGCCGACCGCGCCGACGGCGTCGGGCTGATAGTCCATGGCGATCTCGTGCACCAACTCGATCACCCGCGCCATGCCGAGCCCGGCATTGCGCCGCTTCGGCATCGGCGTCGAGCCGGTATGCGCCTCCCTGCCGGTCAGCGTCACCTGCAGCCATTTCAGTCCCTGGCCATGGGTGACGACGCCAATGTCGATGCCCTCGTCCTCGAGGATCGGGCCCTGCTCGATATGCAATTCGAAGAAGGCGTGGATCTTGCGCTCACCGACTTTCTCGGTGCCCTTCCAGCCGATCCGTTCGAGCTCCTCGCCGAATTTCTTGCCGTCCTTGTCGACATGCGAATAGATTTCGGCCTGATCGAGCACGCCGGCGAATACCCCCGACGCCATCATCGCCGGCGCAAAGCGCGCGCCTTCCTCGTTGGTCCAGTTGGTGACGACGATCGGGTGCTTGGTCTTGATGCCGAGATCGTTGAGCGAGCGCACAACCTCCAGGCCGCCGAGCACGCCAAGCACGCCGTCATACTTGCCGCCGGTCGGCTGCGTATCGAGATGGCTGCCGACATAGACCGGCGGCAGGCTGGGGTCGGTGCCTTCGCGGCGGGCAAACATCGTGCCCATCTCGTCGACGCCCATTTCGAGCCCCGCCTCATCGCACCAGCGCTTGAACAGATGCCGCCCTTCGCCATCTTCGTCGGTAACGGTCTGGCGATTATTGCCGCCGGCAATGCCGGGGCCGATCTTCGCCATCTTCATTATCGAATCCCACAAACGGTCTGAATTGATTCGCAGATTCTCGCCGGGGGCGGCCATTCAAGTTCCTCTCATTTACTCACATTAGGACGACGGTTCCCGTCGTCGCCCTACATGTTGGGGAGCATCTAGTCCACCGCCCTCAGCACTTCGCGCACATGGTCGATCAATTCGTTGATCTGGCCCTTGGTGATGATCAGCGGCGGCGACAGCGCGATGATGTCGCCGGTGGTGCGGATCAGCGCACCGCGCTCGAACGCCTTGACGAAAGCCGAGAAGGCCCGCTTCGTCGGCTGGCCGGCGATCGGCGCCAGCTCGATCGCGCCGATCAGGCCGATGTTGCGGATATCGATGACGTTCGGCTCGCCCTTCAGCGAGTGCAGCGCGTCCTCCCAGTACGGCGCCAGTTCCTCGCCGCGCGTCAGCAGCCCCTCTTCCTTGTAGGTGTCGAGCGTGCCCAGCGCCGCCGCGCAGGCGATCGGATTGCCCGAATAGGTGTAGCCGTGGAAGAACTCAATCATATGCTCGGGCCCGGTCATGAAGGCGTCGTGGATTTCCTTCTTGACGAACACCGCGCCCATCGGGATGACGCCATTGGAGACGCCCTTGGCCGTCGTCATGATATCCGGGGTGACACCGAAATAGTCGGCGGCAAACGGCGTGCCGAGGCGGCCAAAACCGGTGATGACCTCGTCGAAGATCAGCAAGATGCCGTGCTTGGTGCAGATCTCGCGCAGCTTCTGCAGATAGCCCTTCGGCGGCAGGATGACGCCGGTGGAACCGGCAACCGGTTCGACGATGACTGCGGCGATGGTCGACGCGTCGTGCAGGGCGACGATGCGTTCCAGCTCGTTGGCCAGTTCCGCGCCATGCTCGGGCACGCCTTTCGTGAAGGAGTTCTTTTCCGGCAAATGCGTGTGTGGCATGTGATCTACGCCGCCGAGCAGCGTGCCAAACATCTTGCGGTTGGTGACGATGCCGCCGACCGAGATGCCGCCGAAATTGACGCCGTGATAGCCGCGCTCGCGGCCGATCAGCCGGGTGCGCGAGCCCTCGCCTTTTACGCGGTGATAGGCGATCGCCATCTTCAGCGCCGTCTCGACTGATTCCGAGCCGGAATTGGTGAAGAACACATGGTCCATGCCCTTCGGGGCGATGTCGACCAGGCGATTGGCCAGCTCGAACACGATCGGGTGGCCCATCTGGAAGGCCGGCGCATAGTCGAGCTCTGCCGCTTGGCTCTGGATCGCCTCGGTGATCTTCGGGCGGCAGTGGCCGGCATTGACGCACCACAGGCCGGCGGTGCCGTCGAGAACCTTGCGCCCGTCGCTGGTCGTGTAATGCATGTCCTTGGCCGACACCATCATGCGCGGCGCCTGCTTGAACTGCCGGTTTGCCGTGAACGGCATCCAGAATGCGCTGAGATCGTTCGGCGTGACTTTCAGCCGGTTGGACATGACCAAGACTTCCCCTTGTAACCTGTTTCGGTGCGGCTAACGCTTGGTCTTTCCAACACTTGGTCTTTGCTGCGTTTTCGTGCTACGCAAATTTTTGACCGGTTGGACAAACGTTAGCACCGCCTTATCAGCGGTCAAGGGATTACTAGCGGAAATGCGGCTTTCGAAGTGCGCTCCACAGGGCGGGGAAAAACTGGTCCAGAGAATTGGTCCAGACGCTCCTCACAGCGAAGGTTGTTCGAGGTGACGGGGGCGGTCGAAAGCTCCGCTCCACGCCGCACCCGCATCCAGCTGGAAAAGCGCGAGCTCATTCTGGAGGCGGCGCTCGAAGTCTTCTCCACCAACGGTTTTCGCGGTTCGACCATCGACCAGATCGCCGAAGCCGCCGGCATGTCGAAGCCGAACCTGCTCTATTATTTCCGCCGCAAGGAGGACATCCACGAGACGCTGATGCAACGGCTTCTCGACACCTGGCTGGCGCCGCTGCGCGAACTCGACGACATTGGCGATCCGCTGACCGAACTGCGCAACTACATCAGGCGCAAGCTCGAAATGGCGCGCGATTTCCCGCGCGAGAGCCGGCTGTTCGCTAATGAGATCCTGCAGGGCGCGCCGCGCATCATGCCGATGCTGGAAGGTGAGTTGAAGACGCTGGTCGACGAGAAAGCCAACGTCATCAAGGGCTGGATGCGCGCCGGCAAGATTGCCCGCACCGACCCCTGGCACCTGATCTTCTCGATCTGGGCGACGACGCAGCATTATGCCGATTTCGACGTCCAGGTCCGCGCCGTGCTCGGCCCCGACCGCGGCGGCGACGGCCGCTTCGAGGATGCCGCAAGGTTTCTCGAGCAACTGTTCATCGACGGGCTGAAGCCGAAAGACTAGCCTTGATGGTTCACGCGCTGCGCCGCGCGGCCGGCAGCGCATCGAGCAGCTTCTGCAGCTTGGTGATCGAGTTCTGCTCGGCGAGCGGCGTGTAGACGATCAGCTTCATGTCCGAGCCGTCGTCGATCGACAGGCTCATATGTTCGAACGCCATGGCGCCCGCTATCGGATGCCTGACATGCTTCACACCCGATAGGTTGCGGGCCACATCGCGCAGCGGCCACCAGGCGCGGAACTCCGGGCTTGAACGCGTCATCAGCGCAATCAACCGCTCGAAATCCGGATCGCCGACATACTTCGCGCTTTCCGCCCGGAATGACGCCAGCACGGCGCGCGCCAGTTCCTCCCAGTCGACGAGCAGGCGCCGATGCTGCGGGCTGGTGAAAACCATATGGACGATGTTGCGGGCATCGCCCTCCAGCAGGCCATAATCGCCGAACACGGCTGCCGCCGTCGGGTTCCAGGCCAGCACATCCCAGCGCCGCCCGACGACATAGGCCGGCTGCAGGACCAGGCTCTGCAGCATGTGCAGCAAGGGGCCGTCGATCTTTTCCGGCGCGTCGACGCGACGCTCCGGCTGCGGCCGGCCGGCGAGAATAAACAGATGCCGTTGCTCAGCCGCGTCCAGGCGCAGCGCCTGGCTGAGTGCGGTCAGCACTTCCACCGACGGCCGAACGTCGCGGCCCTGCTCCAGCCAGGTGTACCAGGTCGTGCCGACGCCGGCGATCATCGCCACCTCCTCGCGCCGCAGCCCGGGCGTGCGCCGGCGTAAGCCGGTCGAGATGCCGGTGGCCGAAGGCGTCAGCCTTTCGCGCCGCGAACGCAGGAAGGCGCCGAGCTCGCGGCGGCGGCTGTCTTCGGCGGAATGCGCGGTGGAATCCATGGCCGCTATTATAGCAGTATCGATACCAGGATAAAGTTTGAACTGTTTGGCAAGTGGCTGGTGCCCCATCTTTCCATTCAGAGCGATGAGATGGAGGCTCTGAACATGGAACTGAAAGACAAGACAATCCTCATCACCGGTTCGACCGACGGCGTCGGCCGCGTCGTCGCGCAAAGGCTCGGCGCCGGCGGCGCCCGCATCCTGGTGCATGGCCGCGACGCGACGAGGGGCAAGGCGGTCGTGGCCGAGATCGAAGCCACCAGCGGCGAGGCCGAGCTGCTCGTCGCCGATCTCTCCTCCTTGGCGGAAGTCCGCCGCCTCGCCGAGGCCGTGCGCGCAAGGACCAAGCGGCTCGACGTCCTCATCAACAATGCCGGCGTCGGCACCGCCGGCCCCAACGCGAAACGGCAGGTCAGCGCCGACGGCTACGAACTGCGCTTTGCCGTAAACTATCTCGCCGGCTTCCTGCTCACCACGGAGCTGCTGCCGCTGCTCAAGGCCAGCGCGCCGGCGCGCATCGTCAACGTCGCCTCAGCAGGCCAGCAGGCGATCGATTTCGATGACGTCATGCTTACCCGCTCCTATGACGGCGTCCGTGCCTACTGCCAGAGCAAGCTGGCGCAGATCATGTTCACCATCGATCTGGCGGAGCAGCTGAACGGCACCGGCGTCACGGTCAACAGCCTGCATCCGGCAAGCTACATGAACACCACGATGGTGCGGCAGGCGGGCGTCACACCCTGGAGCTCGGTCGAAACCGGCGCCGAAGCCATCATCAACCTCGCCGCATCGCCGGCGCTCGAAGGGCGGAGCGGCCTCTATTTCGACGGCCAGAGGGAATCCCGCGCCGATGCGCAAGCCTATGACGCTAAGGCACGACGTCGATTGCGGGAATTGAGCCTCGGTCTTGTCGGGCTCGCACCGGCTTCCGCAACATCGAAGAGAGAAAATTCATGATCGAGAAAGCGCAGCACACTGTGGTCGTCGGCGGCTCCTCCGGCATCGGCCTCGCCACCGCGAAAAAGCTGCTTGGTCCGGGCATGAAGGTGACGATCACCGGGCGCAACCGGGAAAGGCTCGACAACGCAGGGCAAAGCCTTGGCGGCGCGGTCGGAAAAGCTGCCTTCGATGCCGCGAAGCCGGACGAGGTTCGCCGGTTTTTCAGCGATCTCGGCCCTTTCGATCACCTGGTGCTGGCCGCCAGCGGCGGCAAGGGGCTCGGCCCGTTCGAAACGCTTGACCTGACCGACATCGGCGGCGGCGTCGACGAGAAGGTCCGGCCGCAGCTCTCCTGCCTGCAGGCCGCCTTGCCGACGCTGAACAAGAGCGGCTCGGTGACTTTCATCTCGGCGGTGTCGGCGCAATTGTCGGCGCCGGGTGTCGCCGGCATCGCCGCCGTCAACGGCATGCTGCTGACCGTGGTGCCGATCCTGGCAATGGAGCTGAAGCCGTTACGCGTCAATGTCGTGGCGCCGGGCGTCATAGACACGCCCTGGTGGGATTTTTTGCCTGATGAACAGCGCCATGCGGTGTTTGCCGATTATGCAGGCAAGACGCCGGTCGGCCGCATCGGCCGCGCCGAGGACGTTGCTGAGGCGATCGCGTTCCTGGTTTCGAACAGCTTCGTCACCGGCCAGATCCTGACCTGCGACGGCGGCTTGCGGTATGCGGCGTAACGCGGCTACATCTACGCGGTAATCGCTTTCAAAGCGACTGCGCGATCAGCGCCAGAAATCCTCCGGTCAGCGCGACGTTGCCGACAAAGCCATTGATGCGGGACGCGCGCTCGGGACCCTGATGATCCCAGAAATTATGGAACATCGGCGTAGCAACGATAAGGAACAACACCAGGCAAAGAGCGGCGGCAGCGGTCCAGATGCCCGCGATCACCAGTGCTCCGGTGACGGTCTGCAGGACGATCCCCAGCCAGAGCACCAGCCGCGCCTGCGGCACGCCGCGCGTCGTCATCAATTGGGTCAGGAACGCCGCGTTCTGGATGTTGCGCAGGCCGGCAAAGACAAAGGCGCCGCCGAGCAGCAGGCGGGCCGCGAATAGAATCTCACTATCAAAGCTTGAAAACATGCTGTTGGTCCTTGGGCAGAAAAGAGGCGCGCGACGCAGGCCGCGCGCCTGGTCCATGCTCAAGCGGCCATGACCGCCGGCATCGGATGGATTGCATGGAACGGAACGCAAAGTCGGTTCCAGGTGTTGATCATGCCGAGTGCAACCGACAGCTTGACCAACTCCTGCTCCGAAAAATGCTCGAGCGTCCTTGCGTAGAGTTCGTCCGAAACACCGTTGTCGGCGATCCTGGTCAGCGCGTCGGTCCAGGCAAAGGCTGCGCGTTCGCGCTCTGAAAATAGCGGCGATTCCTTCCAGGCGGAGACGAGATAGAGCCGCTGCTCGCTCTCGCCGTCGTGGCGCGCCTCGCGGCTGTGCATCTCGACGCAATACGAGCAGCCGTTGATCTGCGACGCCCTGAGCTTGATCAGATGCAACAGGCTTTTTTCGAGCCCGCATTCGTCGACTGCCTTGTTGAGCGCCGACACCGCCTTCATGATCTCCGGCGCCGCGCCGAAAAATTGCAGCCTCTCTTTCATCGTTTTTAGCCTTTCATGCTTGCTTGGTTGAACTTGATTTCTGCGGACGCTGATGGCGCTCGACGAAGGCGCAGTTGGCGGCGACCGAACGGGGATCGGCATCGGCCGTGTATTCTGCAACGATGTCGGACAGCCGGGCGTCGGCGAGCGCTGCGCGGTAGGCACGCTCGGCCTTCAGCATCGCCACCTTGATGCCGCAGGGTTTGACATAAACCGAGGCATCGAGCCTGGCGGGGCCGCGCTGGCGGATTTCGGCGCAGCGAAAGGCCGGTTCTCGCCCTTCGACGGCCAACACGATATCGAGCAGCGTAATGCGTTCCGCCGGCCGCGCCAGCCGGTAGCCGCCGGACGGCCCCGGAACCGATTCCAGAATGCCCGACACCGTCAGCATGTTGAGATGCTTGAGGAGATAGCTCGGCGACAGCCCGAACGCTTCCGCCATGGCAGCACCCGGCATGGTCGCGGCGCCATCAACGCCAGCAAGCATCGCGGCGCAGTGGATGGCCGCTTCGACGCCCTCACCCAGCTTCATTTCGCTCTCCTAGTCATGGATATAGATTATCGTGGATAATCTTTGTCCGCAATAGGGAAATTAAAAAAGCGGCGCCCGTGAACGCCGCTTTTTTTCGCAATGCTATTCCGCCGCCACCTTGGCCATCGGGTTGTTCGGATGCGTCGTCCAGTTGGCGTAGATCGGTGACACCGGCTTGCCGGTGCGCTGGTCCATCACGCCGACCGCCAGCGGCTCCATGGTGATGCAGTTCTCGACCGGGCAGACATTGACGCAGAGATTGCAGCCGACGCATTCGGCCTCGATCACCTCGAAATGCCTGACGCCGTCCACCATGCTGGTGATCGCCTGGTGCGAGGTGTCCTCGCAGGCGATGTGGCAGCGGCCGCATTTGATACAGGCGTCCTGGTCGATATGCGCCTTGGCGATATAGTTGAGGTTGAGATACTGCCAGTCGATGACGTTGGGCGTGGCGCGGCCGACGATGTCGTCGAGCGAGGCATGGCCCTTCTCGTCCATCCAGTTTTCCAGGCCGGCGATCATCTCCTGCACGATCTTGAAGCCATAGGTCATTGCCGCCGTGCACACCTGCACATTGCCGGCGCCGAGCGCCATGAACTCGGCGGCGTCGCGCCAGGTGGTGATGCCGCCGATACCGGAGATCGGCAGGCCATGCGTTTCCGGGTCGCGCGCGATCTCGGCCACCATGTTCATCGCGATCGGCTTCACCGCCGGACCGCAATAGCCGCCATGCGAACCCTTACCGTCGATCGTCGGCTCCGGTGCGAAATTGTCGAGATTGACGCCGGTGATCGAATTGATGGTGTTGATCAGCGACACCGCGTCGGTGCCGCCGGCAAGGGCAGCGCGTGCCGGCTTGCGTATGTCGGTGATGTTGGGCGTCAGCTTGGTGATGACCGGCATGCGGGTGTTGGCCTTGCACCAGCGCACCACCATTTCGATGTATTCCGGCACCTGGCCGACCGCCGCACCCATGCCGCGTTCCGACATGCCGTGCGGGCAGCCGAAATTGAGCTCGATACCATCGGCGCCGGTCTCCTCGACCACCGGCAGGATAGCCTTCCAGGCATGCTCCTCGCACGGCACCATCAGCGAGACGACGATCGCCCGGTCGGGCCAATCCATCTTGACCTGCTTGATCTCGCGCAAATTGACCTGCAGGTCACGATCGGTGATCAGCTCGATATTGTTCAGGCCAAGCAGGCGACGATCGGCGCCCCAGATCGCGCCGTAGCGCGGGCCATTAACGTTGACCACCGGCGGACCCTCTTCGCCGAGCGTCTTCCAGACAACGCCGCCCCAGCCCGCCTTGAAGGCGCGGATGACGTTGTAGGCCTTGTCGGTCGGCGGCGCCGAGGCCAGCCAGAACGGGTTCGGCGATTTGATGCCGACGAAATTATTGCGGATGTCTGCCATGCTCATGCTCTCCCGTTCGAGGCAAGTGCCCGATGAATGCTTTCCGCCGCGTCGCGGCCTTGCGCGACGGCCGAGACGGTCAGGTCGTCGCCGCCAAAGATGCAGTCGCCGCCGGCCCAGACGTTTGGCAGCGAGGTGCGGCCTTCGGCGTCGACCTTGATGCGGCCGGCTTCCAGGTCAAGCAAAGCCCCGCTGCCGTTGAGCGCAGCCGGGACAAAACTCTGGCCGATCGCCTTGAACACCTGGTCGGCGGTCAGTGTCAGCCGCTCGCCGGTGCCGACGAGCCGGTCGCCGTCCATCGCGGTGTATTCGAGCTCGATCGCCGACACCTTACCGCCATCGGCAATGACCCGCTTCGGCTGCAGCCAGTGCCGGATGATGACGCCGTTGGCAGCGGCCAGGTCCTGCTCGAATTCGGAGGCGTTCATGTGCTCCGGGCCGCGCCGATAGCAGATCGTCACCTCTTCGGCCCCGAGCAGCTTCGATTGCACCGCCGCGTCGATCGCCGTCATGCCGCCGCCGATGACGACAACACGCCGGCCGACCGGCAGGCTGGCCAGATCACTGGCCTGACGGAGTTCGGCAATGAACTCGACAGCATTGGTGACGCCTTGCGCCTCCTCGCCATCCGCTCGCAAGGCATTGACGCCGGCGAGCCCCATGCCGAGGAACACCGCGTCGTAATTCCGGGTCAGGTCCGACAGCTGGTAATCACGGCCGAGCGCCTTGCCGTTCTGGATGTCGATGCCGCCGATCGACGTGACATAGTCCACCTCGGCCTGGGCGAAATTGTCCACGCTTTTATACGCGGCGATACCGTATTCATTAAGGCCGCCGGCCTTCGGGCGGGCTTCCAGAATGGTCACTTCGTGGCCGTAGCGGGCGAGCCGATGCGCGGCCGCAAGCCCGGCCGGTCCGGCGCCGACCACGGCGACCGTCTTGCCGGTCGGTTCGGGGCGCTTGTAGAACTGCTTGTTTTCGGCCATGGCGACATCGGTGGCGTAGCGCTGCAGGCGACCGATCTGCACCGGCTTGCCTTCGGCCACCTCGCGCACGCAGACTTCTTCGCACAGCGTTTCGGTCGGGCAGACGCGGGCGCACATGCCGCCCAAAATGTTCTGGTCGAAAATCGTCTTGGCCGAGCCGATCGGATTGCCCGTCGAAATCTGGCGGATGAACAGCGGGATGTCGATCGAGGTCGGGCATGCATTCATGCACGGCGCGTCATAGCAGAAATAGCAGCGGTCGGATTCGACCAGCGCCTCGTGATGATCGAGCGGCGGATGCAGGTCGGCAAAATTGTCGGCATATTGTTCCGGCGAAAGCCGCCCGCCGGCAATGCCTTGCTTGAACTGGCCTTCTGCCATCGTCAGTTCCCCATGTTCTTGTTTTGGGGAAGGCTAGCACGTTTTATTTTTTTATCAATTGGTCAATTTTCGGCGCAAGCGACTGAAAAGCTTCAACAAACATGACTGTAATAATCATGTTTTTCCAAACGGCCATATACGTCACGAAGCAGGTACGGAACCGCATTCAGGAGCGTTGCCATGGATCAACCTGATCTCGTCGCACAGCGCGACAAGTTCGGAAGTGAGCGACATCCGGCGCATGGATCAACAACCCCTCGTTGACTGCAAGCAAAGTCGAAAACCACAGGGCGCGCAACCCGGTAACATTCCCGGTTTGCCGTCATCTTTTTTGGTTGGCTGTCGGATTTTCGTCGTGAAGATCGTCCTAGAATGGATCGCGCATGATCGAAAAACCGCAAGGAGCACGACAATGCCACAGTCCCCCATGCCCTTCTTCTGGTACGAGCTGATGACCACCGATCTCGACGCCGCCGAGGCGTTCTACACCGCCGTGGTAGGCTGGCGGGGGCAGCCTTTCGACGGGGCGCCGGGCATGCCGCGCTATATCGTCATGAATGTCGGCGAGCGCGGCGTCGGCGGGCTGATGACGCTGCCCGATGACGCGCGCAAGATGGGAATGCCGCCGGCCTGGATCGGTTATATCCTCACCAGGGATGTCGATGCCGCAACGGCCTCCCTCAAGAAGGCTGCTGGCGCGGTTCACCGCGAGCCAGACGACATTCCGGGCGTTGGCCGCTTCGCCGTCGTTGCCGATCCGCAAGGCGCGATGTTCAACTTCCTGCAGCCCAGCGGTCCCGACCAGCCGCCGCTACCATTGGCGACACCCGGCAACATCGGCTGGCATGAGCTCTACACATCAGACTGGAAGGCGGCGTCCGATTTCTATTCCAGTGAGTTCGGCTGGGAGAAGGGCGACGCCATGGATATGGGTCCGATGGGCGTCTACCAGCTTTTCGCCTTCGGCGGCGAGCCCGTTGGCGGCATAATGAACAAGCCCGAGCAGATCCCGGCGCCGGTCTGGCAGTTCTATTTCAACGTGCCCGGCATCGACGCGGCAGCCAAGCGCGTCACCGACAACGGCGGCAATATCCTGATGGGTCCGATGGAGGTCCCCGGCGGCAGCTGGATCGTGCAGTGCACAGACCCGCAAGGCGCCCATTTCGCGCTAATGGCACCGGTGCGGTAGCAACGTCGCGTCGCGATTGGCGAAACCGGCAGCAAAAACCGATCTCCCCCCTCGTGGGGGAGATGTCAGGCAGGACAGAGAGGGGCGCTGTCCCTCCAACCTTACGCTCTTTGAGAACTATTCCGGCGTCAGCACGGAAACTTTGAGATCGGGCTTCTTGGCGCCGCTGAGCTGGATGGTCGCCGGGCCGGCGGCTAGCTTGAAGCGCACGCTCTTGCGGATCCCCGGACAGGTTTTTATACCACTGAAAGCCGCCGACTTCACGGCTTTACCGTCCTGAATGACATCGATCCAAGCCTCATCAGACAGGCTGATCTGGAGCTCTCCCTCCGGGGGCACGGCCACGCTCGCCGTCGCGCCGAATGTACCGGCTGCCGGCGCGCGTTCCGGCGGAACGGTGAAGCTGATCGTGCCGACCGGCGCCAACGCCACATCTGCAGCCTCGCCGACCGAAAGGTCAGCGCCGGACTGCGCGGCGGGCGCCGCCGCAAACAGGGCCTCCTCGCGCGTCACCGGCCATTTGAAGGCAGCACAGCCGGCATCGTCGGCCGTGGCGACGCTGGTGCCTGCAAGGATGGCGAATAGGCTGACGACGACTTTTCTCATGGCAAACGGAACCCACATGGTTTGGAGTGTCTGGATATCACTACAACTACAGCATTTAAAATACAACCCTGGAGAGAAAAATATTAAGAGGACGAGGAACATTTCCAATCACTGATTGTGGCTGGCGGGCCATGCGAAGTGAATGGTCCCCTGTCGGGCGATGATCTATGGCCGGTTCGGGGGTAAAATGGAGTCTTAGATGAAGCTTTTCGACGGTCTTGTCAGATATCAGCCGCAGGCTCTGGCCGCCTTGCGCATCATGACGGCGCTGCAGTTCATTGAGCACGGCACTCAGAAACTTTTCAATTTCCCCATCGGCGACCATGCCGGCACCCTGAGCGGGCTGTCGCTGACTGCGGCTATCCTGGAATTCGCCGGCGGCATCCTGCTGGTATTGGGACTCTTCACCAGGCCGGTGGCATTCCTTCTCAGCGGCGAGATGGCGATCGCCTATTTCATGGCGCACATGCCGCGCGACTTCTTCCCGGTCAACAATGGCGGCGATGCGGCGATATCGTTCTGCTTCATCTTCCTCTATCTGGTATTCGCCGGCGCCGGCGCATTGGCGCTGGATAACCGCCGCAGCGCCTGAACCTCACCCACGCATCCGCTCGAAGTTCGCGTCGAACAGTGGGACCGGCTGCATGCGCGCAACATGGCGTTTGCCCAGAAGCTCGATCTCGAAACCGTCGGCTTCGTCGGCAATCTCTTTCGGCACATAGCCGATAGCGACGGATTTTTTCGAATGATGCGCATAGCCGCCCGACGTGACCCAGCCGCGCACGGCGCCGCCATGCCAGATTGGTTCGTCGCCGATGACGTCGGCATCGACAGCATCGACGACGACAAAGGCCCGCAGCCGCAGTCTGCCGCCTTGCTTGCGCTCTGCCAGCGCCGCCTGCTTGCCGATGAAATCGGCCTCCTTGGCATAGGCGACGAAGCGATCGAGGCCGGCCTCCAGCGGCCCATAGATCGGCCGGTATTCGCGCGCCCATGAGCCGTAATTCTTTTCCAGCCGCAATGCGTTGAGCGCTCGCGAGCCGAACAGGCCGATGCCGAATTCTTCGCCCGCCGCCATCAGCGCCTGATAGGCGGCGCGCTGATATTCCGGCGCCACCCAGATCTCGTAGCCGAGATCGCCGGTGTAGCTGACACGCCCGCCCAGACACGGCGCCATGCCGATGTCCATCTTGCTGATGGCCATGAACGGAAAGGCCGTATTCGACACATCAGATCGTGTGACCTTTTCAAGAAGGTTCCGCGCGCTCGGCCCGGCGATCGATAAGCCGGTGAGTTTTGCTCCCAGCGCTTCGATACTGACCGAGCCGTCCTTCGGCAGATGCGCTTCGAACCAGCGCATATGGTACTGCTCGGCGACGCCGGAGCCGGCCAGGAACCAGCCGTCCCTTTCCGAATTTGGGCTGCTGAGATTGGCTAGCGTGAAATCGCCAATCAGCCTGCCGTCTTCCTTCAGCATCGGCGCCAGCGTCATGCGGCCGGGCCTTGGCAGCTTGCAGGCAAGCAGGCGGTCGAGCCAGGCTGCAGCGCCCTCGCCCGTCACCTTGTATTTGGCGAAGCTCGAAATCTCCGACAGGCCAACGCCTTCTCGAACGGTCTTGACCTCATTTGCGACATGCTCGAAATCGCTCGAGCGCCGCCACGAGAACTCGTCCCTCACGCCTTCCGGCGCGTACCACAGCGGCACTTCCAGCCCATAGGCGACGCCCCATTGCGCGCCTTTGTCCGACAGGAGATCATAGACCGGTGTGGTCTTGAGCGGCCGTCCGGCCGGTAGTTCCTCATTCGGGAAGCGGATCGAAAACCGCCGCGAATAATTCTCACGCACCTTGGCATTGGTGTAGGCCATCGTCGCCCAGTCGCCGTAGCGCGACACATCCATCGCCCAGATGTCGGCGCCGGGATCGCCCTCGATCATCCAGTTCGACAGCGCCAGCCCGACGCCGCCCCCCTGTGAGAACCCGGCCATGACACCACAGGCCACCCAGAACCCCGGCAGGCCGCGCACCGGCCCGACCAGCGGATTGCCGTCCGGCGCGAAGGTGAAGGGCCCGTTGATGATCTGCTTGATACCGGTGTTCTGGAAGGCCGGGAAATGCCGGAAGCCGACCTCCAGCGATGACGCGATGCGGTCGATGTCGGGCTCGAGCAACTCGTGGCCGAAGTTCCACGGCGTCTGGAACTCGGACCATGGCTTGTTGGCCTTTTCGTAAGTACCCATCAGCATGCCGCCGCGCTCCTGACGCAGATAGAGCTCGCCATCAAAGTCGACTGCATGGATGATTTCCGTGCCGGTCTTCTGGTTCCAGGCGGCGACTTCCGGCATGTCCTCGGTGATCAGGTACATGTGCTCCATCGCCAGCACCGGCAGCTCCAGCCCGACCATGCGGCCGACCTCGCGCGCCCACAGGCCGCCGGCGTTGACGACATGCTCGGCCCCCACCTCGCCCTTGTTGGTAATGACGCGCCACAGCCCGTCGGCGCGCCGCACGATGTCCTCGACCTTGGTGAAGCGCTCAACCTCGGCCCCAAGCTTCCTCGCGGCCTTGGCGTAGGCGTGGGTAACGCCGGATGGATCGAGATGGCCATCCTCCTTGTTGCGGACGGCACCGACGAACTGCTTGGGATCGAGCAGAGGCATCAGTTCGGCGGCTTCGGCCGGCGATATCTCCTCGAGCTCGATGCCGAGATAGCGGCCCTTGGCGACAACGCCGCGCAGCCAGTCGAGCCGCGCCTCGGTCGCCGCCAGCAGCACACCGCCGGTCAGATGCACGCCGGTCGCCTGGCCGGACAGTTCCTCAATCTCCTTGTAGAGCGAGATCGTGTATTTCTGCAGCTTGGCGACATTGGGATCGCCGTTGATCGTGTGCATGCCGCCGGCCGCGTGCCAGGTCGAGCCGGAGGTCAATTCATCGCGCTCCAGGAGCACGATGTCGGTCCAGCCGTGCCGGGCCAGATGGAACAGCACGGAGCACCCGACGACGCCACCGCCAATAACCACGACCTTTGCATGTGATTTCATGGGATTCTCGTCATTTCAAAGAGTTGGATGGGTTCATGATTCTGGAAGAGAAGAAAATGAATCCGAGAAGGGTGGTGCTTAAGGCTCGCTTTGCCCGATCGCTTCCTTGCGCTTGGCCAGGTACGCCTCCAGCGCCTCGCGCCTGGAGATTTCCATCACCGGCTCGATATAGTCCTCCAGCGCCTTCTTCCACAGCCTGGTCGCACGCGACGTGGCGTCGAGCCCACCGGCCTCCTGCCAGGCCTCGTAGTTCTGCCAGTTGGACAGTATCGGCTGGTAGAAGGCCGTGGCGTAGCGCTCCAGCGTGTGTGGCTCGCCGAAGAAGTGGCCGCCGGTCGGAACCGCACCCAGAGCCTCGACGGCAAGCTCGGCCTCGTTGACTTCGATCGGGCGCAAAAACTCCATCATGTGCTGGATCATCTCGACGTCGATGATGAACTTTTCGAACGATGCAGTCAGTCCGCCCTCCTGCCAGCCGGCGGCGTGATAGACGAGGTTGCCGTGGCCGAGCACCGCGCCCCACAGCGCCATCAGCGTCTCATAGGCGCCTTGCGCGTCGGCGGCATTGGAGGCTGAGCCCGGTGTCGTGCGATAAGGCAGCTTGTAACGCCGCGCCAACTGTCCGGACGCGATGTTCGCCTTGGTATTTTCAGGCGTGCCGAAGGCCGGCGCGCCCGATTTCATATCGACATTGGAGGTGAAGGCGCCATACATCACCGGCGCGCCGCGACGGACGAGCTGCGTCAGCACAACGCCAAACAGCGCCTCGGCATTCTGCTGGGCGAGCGCGCCGGCAAGCGTCACCGGGCTCATCGCTCCCATCAGCGTGAACGGCGTCACCGCCACCGACTGGCCGAACTCGGCCATCGTCATCAGCCCCTCGGCCATCATCTCGTCGAAGCGGCGCGGCGAGTTGACCGAAATGATCGTGGTGACGCCGGGATCGTCGCGCATCTCGTCAAGCGTCAGTCCGCGCGCGATTGCCATCATCTTGATGCCGTCGAGCGCCCTGCCACGGCCGATGGCCGAGACGTGAAAGCTTTTGTCGGTCAGCGTCAGATTGGCGAAATAGGTGTCGAGATGACGGGAATTCGCCGGCAATTCCACCGGCGCGCAGACCTGGTTGCCGAGCATGTGGATGCAGTTGAAATGCTGCGCCAGCCGGACGAGATCGGAATAATCGCGCAAATTGCCGGCACGGCGGCCGCGCTCCATGTCGTGCACATTGGGCGGCCCGGCGACGAGCGTGAAGTTGATGGTATTGCCGCCGAGGTGGACGGCATGGGCGGGATTGCGCGGCGTCAGCGTGTAGCTGGACCGCGTCGTCTTCAGCGCTTCCTCGATCATGCCGCGATCGATGCGGACGTTCATCGAGGCATGATCGACCTTGGCCCCGGCCTTCTCGAACAGTGACAGCGCCCGCGGGCTCATCACCTCAATGCCGAAATTCTCCAGGATATGTATCGACGCCTGGTGGATTGCCTCGATCTGGTCGGCCGACAGCATCGCCATCGGCGGATAAGGGTTTGTCACCCGCCTGAGCGGCAGTTGCGGGATGGCGGTGGGTCCCCTGTTGCTCGTTCGCTCGGCGCCGCGCTTGCGTCTTGGTTCGCTCATGCGGCGCATCAAAGCGCCGGCACAAAGATCGGGCTGTCAAGAATCCGCCACCTGCGGGCGTGATTTTAGCCAAGGCGCCATACCGGGAATTTCACATCGGTAAAAGCGACAACAAATGTCGGAAGGTTCATACTTGCTCAGCGCCAGCCAAAGCGGCCGATGAGCCGTTAAGGAACGCAGCAAGATTCCTTTTATGTTTTCGGCCTAATGCTCTTCCAATGCGTAGGTCGAGTTTTAGTAAAATTGTAGCGATTGCCGTGCCGCTGGCACTTTCGGCCTGCGCGACGCCGCCGAACCACATCAACGATGTCTGCGCCGTTTTCGACCAGAACGATGGCTGGTTCGACAACTGGCAGGCGGCGGCACAGCGCGCCGAGCAGAAATATGGGGTGCCAGTCCCAGTACTGATGGCGACGGTGCGCAAGGAATCCGGCTTTAAGAGCAATGCACGGCCGCCGCGCACCAAGCTGCTGGGTTTCATTCCCTGGAAACATATCTCCAGCGCCACCGGCTTCTCGCAGGCGCTCGACGGCACCTGGGCGCAATACCAGAACGAGACCGGCAGTTGGGCGGCGCGCCGCACCAGGTTTGCCGATGCCGTCGATTTTGTCGGCTGGTATCATTCCAAGACCGCCGACACACTCGGCGTCCCCCGCAACGACACCTACAATCTATATCTCGCCTACTATCTCGGCTGGAATGCCTATAAGCGCGGCAATCGCGGCGACGCCGAGGTGCAGCGCTATGCGCACGCCACCGAACAGATGGCGCAGGACTACGCGGCGCAGCTACGGCAATGCGCGCCCTAGCACATCAGCGGCATTTTAGCCGCCCTTGGGTCTGCGCGGCTTGCGCGTGGCGTTCTCGGCCTGGCGGCCGTCGCCGACTGTCGGCGGCGTGATTGGTTCCACTGCGCTATCAGCAGAGCTTGAGATGCCGCCGGTCTCTGAAACCTCGTCGCGAACCTCGTGACGGCGGGCTTTGGCGACCGCTTCGGCATTCTCCGCTGCCTGACCCTCGGCATCGGCTTCAACGCTGCCAGTCTTGCCATGCGGGCGCTTGGGCGGATCTCCAGCAAAGCCCGGGCCAACACCGTGGTTTGCATCATCCGGCACGCCCTCATTCGCCGCGTGTTCCTTGTCGAATTTAATCACCGGCTCCATTTTTGCCAGCACGTCGTCGGCCAGCCAGCACAGGCTCATATGACCGTCGCCGAGATTTTTGACCGGCGGCACCGTAGTTTCGCAAAGATTGTCCGGCACAAGTTTCTTGTAGCCGCAGCGCGTCTGGAACGGGCAGCCCGAGGGCGGGTTCATCGCCGACGGAATGTCGCCTTCGAGCACGATATGCCTTTTCACCACGCTGGTATCGGCAATCGGGATCGCCGACAGCAGCGCCTCGGTATAGGGGTGATAGGGCGGCGAAAATATCTGGTCGGTCGTGCCTTGCTCGACGATATAGCCGAGATACATGACGACGACGCGGTCGGCGATGTAGCGCACCACCGACAGATCGTGGCTGATGAACAGCATCGTGGTCTTGTTCTTGCGCTGGATGTCCATCAAGAGTTCGGTCACCGCCGCCTGGACGGACACATCCAGCGCCGAGACCGGCTCGTCGGCCACCACCACCTTGGCGTCGCCGGCAAAGGCCCGCGCCACGCCGATGCGCTGTTTCTGGCCACCTGAAAGCTGGCGCGGCTTGCGCGTCTCGAATGCCCTTGGCAGCTTCACCAGATCGAGCAGTTCCAGCATCCGCTTGCGGCGGTCGGCCACCGTGTCGCCGACATTGAACTTTTCCAGCGTACGGATGATCTGCGAACCGACCGAATGGCTGGGATTGAGTGTGTCGAACGGATTTTGGAACACCATCTGGATCGACGACACGGTGTCGACGCTGCGCTTCTCGATCCCGGTCGACTGGATTTCCTTGTTGCCCAGCTTCACGCGGCCGGAGCTTGCCGTTTCGAGGCCGAGCAATACCTTGGCCAGGGTCGATTTTCCGCAGCCGGATTCGCCAACGATAGCGACGGTCTCGGATTCGCGCGCCATGAAAGAGATCGTCTCGTTGGCCTTGACGACACGTCCTTCGCTCGAGCCGAACACTTCGCTGCCGCCGACTTTGTAGTACTTCCTGAGGTCTTCGATCTGGAGCACCGGCGCACCGGGCACCACGCGCTCGTTGACTTTCTTGGCGCCAGGCGGCAGCGCCTCCCAGTCGATCTCGTTGAAGCGTACGCAGCGCGAGAAATGCCCGTCATGGCCTTCGACCGCGATCATCGGAATTTCGGCGGCGTTGCAGACGCCCTCGACGAAATGGTGGCAGCGCGGGCCGAAATTGCAGCCCTTCGGCCGCTCGTGCGGCAGCGGCAACTGCCCCGGAATGGATATCAGAGGCCGCGAATTCTTGTCGGCGCCCGGCAACGGGATCGAGCGGAACAGGCCTTGCGTGTAGGGATGACGCATCCGGTCGAAGACGTCCTTGATCTTGCCCGTCTCCACCGCTTCGCCCGAATACATCACCGTGATGCGGTCGCAGGTCTCCAGGATCAGGCCGAGATTGTGCGACACGAAGATCATCGAGGTCCCGAACTTCTCGCCCAGCCCCTTGACCAGATCGACGATACCGGCCTCAACCGTCACGTCGAGCGCTGTCGTCGGCTCGTCGAGCAGAAGCAGCGCAGGCTTCGACAGCAGCGCCATGGCAATGACGATGCGCTGCTGCTGGCCGCCGGAAAGCTGGTGTGGGTAGGAACGCATCATGCGCTCGGGATCCGGCAGCTTCACCGCGCGCACCATTTCCAACGCGCGTTTATAGGCTTCATCCTTCGATACCTTGTCGTGGATCAGTGGCACTTCCATCAGCTGCTGGCCGACCTTCATCGCCGGGTTGAGACTGGCCATCGGCTCCTGGTAGATCATGGCGATCTTGTTGCCGCGGATGGCGCGCAGTTCCTCGTCGGACAGTTCTCCCATGTCCTTGCCTTGGAACTTGATCTTTCCGCCGACGATCTTTCCGATGTTCGAGAGGTCGCGCATGATGCCGAGCGACACGGTCGACTTGCCGCAGCCGGATTCGCCGACGATGCCCATCGCCTCGCCGGGCATGACCGTGCAGGAAAAATCCATGACGGCCGGGATCTCTCCCTTGCGGGTGAAGAAGGAGATCGACAGGTTCTCGATCTCGATGATCGGCCCACTGGTCGGCCCATTGGTCGGCTTGGCGGGATTTCGAACTGCCTCATTCATGGGTCGCTCCAATCCTTGTTGTGCAGGCATGTCGGGCCGAACCCGGCATCGATCTTTCCCGGTTCAATCTTTCCCGGCATCAATCCTTCATCGACTGTTCGCGCAACGAATCCGCCAGGAGGTTGAGGCCGAGCACGAACGACATCAATGCGATCGTCGGCGGCAGCGCCGGGTGGATGAAAGAGCGCAGCAGCCGGCTGGCATCCTTGATCGCCGTGCCCCAGTCCGGGCTTTCCGGCGCCAGCCCCAGCCCGAAATAGCCGAGCGTGCCGAGCAGGATCGTAGTGTAGCCGATGCGCAGGCAGGCGTCGACGATCAGCGGCCCGCGCGCATTGGGCAATATCTCCCACAGCATGATGTACCAGGGCGATTCACCGCGCGTCTGCGCCGCCGCAACATAGTCGCGCGTTTTGATATCCATGACCAGGCCGCGCACGATGCGGAACACGCCCGGGCTGGAGGCGAACACCACTGCCACGAAGATGTTGAGCTGGTTGGGATCGATGTGGATGATCTTGAACGGATCGGCGTCGAAGACAAGGCCGGCATAGATCCAGCCGCCAACGACCAACGTCAGGCCAAGCAGGATATAGAGGCGGTCGGGCCGGTTCTTGTAGCGCGTCCAGAACAGCACGCTGAAGAAGATGATCGGGAACAGGAAGAACAGCCCGGCCATCGCGTAGGGGATCGGCGTGTCCATGATGCCTGGCGTCACCAGGAGGTAGAACAGCAGGATCACCGGGAAGGCCAGCACCAAATTGGCGAGGAAGGAGAGCACCGTATCGATCCTGCCGCCGTAATAGCCAGCCGGCAGGCCGAGCGTGATGCCGACCATCAGTGCAAAGCCGGTTGCCGCCGGCGCGATGATCAGCACGATCTGGCTGCCATAGACCATGCGGGAGAACACGTCGCGGGCGAGCTTGTCGCCGCCGAAATAGTATACAAGCTTCGACGCCGGCTCGATCGCGCCCGGCAGCGCGTCCTTCATGATCGGCACCTGGGCGAGCGGATCGAAGGGCGCGACGGTCGATGCGAAGATCGCCGTGAACAGCCAGAACAGGCAGATGCCGACGCCGACGATGCCGACGCCGCTGTCGAAAAGCTGGCCGTAAAGGCCAAGCTTCTTCTTGTAGCCGAAGCTCGCCCCCATCACCAGGGCGAGAGCGATCCAGACCGGCCAGAAGCGGGTAAGGACGCCGAGTACGACGTTGAATGCGCTGAGATATTCGACCTGCATCCGCCCGGTCTCCTATTGAACTCTGATGCGCGGATTGAGGAACGCGTAGCCGACATCGGAGATGAGCTGTGTGATCAGAACGATAAACACCGAGACCAGCGAGCAGCCGAGCAGAAGATCGATGTCGTTGTTGCCGGCCGCCTCGACCAGCGTGTAGCCGAACCCCTGGTAGCGGAACATCACCTCGACGATGACGACGCCGGTGAGCAGCCAGGGGAACTGCAGCATGATGACCGTGAACGGTGCGATCAGCGCGTTGCGCAGAGCGTGCTTTACCACCACGCTGCCGAAGGAGAGGCCCTTCAGCCGGGCGGTTCGGATATATTGCTGCGTCATCACCTCGACCATCGAGGCGCGGGTCATGCGGGCGATGTAGCCGATGCCGTAGATCGCCAGCGTCATCACCGGCAAGGTGAAATTATAGAAGGTGATGCCCTGGCTGGCCGAGGCCGCCGAGCCGTTCAGCACGCCGAGCCAGGAGGCGAAGATGACGGTGAAGATGACGCCCGAAACATATTCGGGCGTCGCCGTCGAGGCGATCGAAGCCACCGACAATGTGCGGTCGGTGCGTGAGCCCTCGCGCATGCCGGCAAGAATGCCGATCAGGAGCGAGACCGGCACCATAACCGCAAGCACGCAGAGCATCAGGATGCCGGTGGCGCTGAGCGCCGGAAAGAGTTTCGAGGCGACCGTCGTCTTGAATTTGGTCGAGCAGCCGAAATCGCCTTGCAGGATGCCGGAAAATGTCGGCACGACCGGATCGTTGCAGAAGGAGAAACGCTGCGCTGGCTTGCCTGTCGCCGGGTCGGTCACCGGCTGCTTGGGCACGACGCCCAGCCATTGTCCGTAGCGGACAAAGAAATTCTGCCGATAGCCATGATTGACCAGCCAAGCCTCGAGCTGCTCGGCCGATGTGTGCATTTCGGTTTGGCTGATCGCGAGCTTCTTCAGATTGGGCCCGAGATTGACCAGGAAGAAGACGATCATCGTCAGGCACAGCATCGTCAATGCCATGGTGCCGAGACGCCTGATAACGAAAGAAAGCATGGCGGTCCCCTGCCGGTCGGGTTGGGGGGTGGAACCGGTTTGCAAGCCGTGCCCTGCCGCCAGCGGCAGAACAAGCCTTCAGACCAGTCCCAGATGCAATACCCTTTTTATTGCAGACCCCGGCCGAAGAGTCCGCAACTTTTTCCTGCGCCGACTTCCGGTCCAAGGACCATGCAACGAGCGAGAGAAAGGGGCCAGACGCCCCTTTCCGGATCGTCCGGTCAGGCCTGGTCGAGCCAGACCTTACCGTAGTCGCGCTCGAAGGTCGGGTGCATCTTGTAGTTCTGCACCGCCTTGACCGAATGGCTGTAGAGCTTGCGCCAATAAGGCTGGATGATAATGCCGGAATCCTGCAGGATCTGCTCGATATCCTTCATCATTTCCTTGCGCTTGGCGGCGTCGGCAACTGCCAGCGCAGCGTTGAGCTTGGCATCCCACTCGGGATTCGACCAAGCCGTCTCGTTCCAGGCTTCACCTGTACGATAGCCGATCGCCAGAACCTGGACGCCGAGCGGCCGCATGTTCCAGTTGGTCATCGACAGCGGATACTTCGTCCAGTCGTTCCAGAAGGTCGAACCCGGCAGCACCGTACGCTTTACCTTGATGCCGGCGTCGCGCATCTGCGCGGCGATCGCATCGCCGGTGTTCTTGTGCCAGTCTTCGTCGACCGTGATCAGCTCGTGCTCGAAATCGGCTTGGCCGGCTTCCGCCATCAGCGCCTTTGCCTTGGCCGGGTCGCGAGCAACCTTCGGCAATTCGTAGTATTCCGGATGGATCGGGGCGACATGGTGGTTCTCGGCAACCGTGCCGGCATTGCCGTAGCCGAGCTGGAGGACGACAGCGTTGTCGACCGCGAGCTGCAGGGCGTTGCGAACCTTCTGGTCGCCGTAAGGCTTGTTGGTCACATTGGTGCGGCAGACGATCGTCGAGGCGGTGACGACCTCGGACTTCGCCAGGTCCATGCCGTCGAGGATCGACACATAGTCGGCCGAGGTTTCGAAATTGGTGTGCACTTCGCCAGCTTCGAAAGCGCTGACCATCGCCGCCGGATCGGTGCCGTAGTCGATGAACTCGATGCCGTCGAGGAAGACCTCGCCATCCCACCACTTGTTGTCTTCACGACGCTTGTAGACCACTTTCTGGCCGACATCGTAAGAGACCAGCTCGAACGGCCCAGTGCCGATCGGGCAGGACTTGAAGTCGCCGCCTTTTTCGTCGAACGTCTTGTGGACGATGAGGCCGGGATAGTCGCACACGTTGGGAATGAGGGCGATATCGGGCTTGCTGAGCGTCAGCTTGATCGTGTGGTCGTCGACCTTGGTCACCGCGCTCTCATCCAGCTTGTCGTCCTTGACCAGCGAACCGAGGCGACCGGGCATAGAATTGCCTTCGGCCTTCTTGTCGGCCCAACGCTTGAGGTTGAAGATGACGTCGTCTGCGGTGAACGGATCGCCGTTGTTCCAGGTGACGCCTTTGCGCACATGCAGCGTGTATTCGGTAGCGTCGTCATTCACGTCCCAGCTCTCCAGCAGATAGGGGCGGAATGTGTATTCGGTGGTATATTTGACCAGCGGCTCGAGCGCCTGACGCTCGGCATTGGCGATTTCCGACCAGTCGGACTTGCGCGGATCCTTCGGATCCTTGATCCACTGCGCGACCTTCAATACGCCGCCTTTCTTGCCCTGGACCTCTTCCGCCTTGGCCGGCGTGGGGTCTGCAAGGCCAAGCATGCCATATGCCATCGCCGTCGACGCACCGAAGACGCTGGCGAGAGCCAGAAATTCGCGACGATCCATCTTGCCTGCCTTGGCGTCTTCGGCCATGGCCAGGATGTGATCGGGAACGCGGTCGCCGTTACTCTTGTAGATCGTCATGACTAACTCCCATTGTTGGCTTTCTGCCTTTTAACATTCCGCATTCGCGCCATGATGTCAAAGACGGCACGGATTGGGAACATGCCAAGGAATGTGCAACTTTGAAAGCAGGGCGGTTCGCGCGATAACGACAGTCTTGGCGCAAATTTGCTACTGCGCCAGGGATTTCGCGCGAAATCTCCACGGACAATTAAACCGGGACATTTGCTGCTGCGCCGCTCGTTCTTCGGGCAACCAACTGTTCTGCGCGAACAGCCGTTTCAATATTCCCGTTCATAGAAAACACCGCCTTTGGCTTCGCCGGCGTCGGTTGCCTCACCACGCAGCTTGACGCCGCGCCCGACGTCGAGATCGACGGTTGCCTTGCCCGAGCCGGGCCTATCGCCCTTCTGGATCGTCACGTAAGTGCGGTCGTTGAGATACTTGCCCGCCGAGACGGCGGTGCCGCCCTCTTCGTCGGTGATTACGTCGAGATCGTCGACGCCGATCGCGCTGCGCAGGTTCTGCAGCAGGGAGGTCGAGCCGCCGACGCCGGCCAGTTGTCCGGCAGCCTCGGCAAGCTGCGCGATCTGCAGCGGCGACAGGTTCGACATCGAACGGCCGAAGATCAGCTGCGCCAGCACCTCGTCCTCCGGCAGCGCGGGTACCGAGGAGAAGGTGAATTTCGGGTTGGTCGCCTCGCCCGACACCACGATGGTCACGGTGGCGCTGGTTGTCTTGGATTGCGCCGTAAGGTTGAGGTAGGGCACCAGAGAGCCCGAGAAGCCGACCGTGCCTTCGGTGAAGGTCAGCCGCTTGGCAAGGATCGTCAGCCGCCCGCGCCGCAAGGTGAAGGTGCCGACCGCCTGGGGTGACGATGCCGGACCGGTCAGCCGCAGCGAACCGCCGAGCTCGGCGTCGACGCCCCTGCCCTGGATGAAGATCTGGCTCGGCGCATTGATCGTGACGTCGAGGTTGAGGCCACTGCCGCCGCCACCGCTGCTTGCAGCGGCCGGGCGCAACGCCTTGTCCTGCGCACGCACGGCTGCCGGCGCATTCTTGTGCTTGACGTTGAGCTCGGCCAGCGAGCCGGGCAGCTTTTCGGGTACGGTGATGACGGTCTTGGCCAGGTTGACGGTACCGGAAATCACCGGCCCGGAGGTGAGCGGTCCCTTGATGGTCAGGTCGCCGCCGAGGTTAGCAGTGACCACCTTGCCGTCGGTATAACGGCCGTCGACCAGTTTGACCGACAGGTCGGCTGGGAAACCCTTAGCCGGATCGATGCCGACAGTGCCGCTGGCCGAAAGGCTGCCACGCGTCGACAGCGTGCCGGTCAGGCGGTTGATCCTGGCCACGCCACCACCGATAGCGACATCGGCGGTGATGTCGTTGATCGCGAGCCCCGAGCGCGCGTCGACCAGGCGGGCGCCTGACGTACGGACCGTGCCTGAGATCACCGGCGACGTCGCCGGGCCGCGCACCTGCACATCGACGTCGGCCGTGCCGCTCAAGGACAGGCCTTGCGCGGCGAGTGTCCTGGTGAGGAAGGCGAACGGCACCTTGCCGGAAAAGTTGAGATCAAGGGTGGGCGCGCCTGATGTCGTCATCGTGCCGCCGCCCTTGAGGCCAAGGCCGGCGGCATCGCTCATGTTGGCGTCGAAGGTCAGTCTGTTGCCCGAATACGTACCTGAAGACGAAACGCCCATGCCGCCGAAACCTGCACCGCGGGTCTGCGACGTCTGAACGCCTGTGGCGTCGATCTTGAAGGCGACGGCCGGATTGGCCGGCGCGCCCGTCACCTTCACCGTGCCCGAGACGGAGCCGGCGGCATCGAGGCCAGGCGAAAAACTGTTGGCTATCGAGATCGGGATGCGGGCCAGCGTCGCGTTGAGGTCGAGCGCCTGCCCAGCCTTGCCCGTGACCGTCGCCGTTCCGCCGCCGAGGTTGAGCACCAGCCTGTCGAGGCTGGTCACTCCATTGGCGATGTTGATGGTCGAGGCCTGGGCGATAGCCGCCTTGATGCCGCGAATGGTCGCCTCGCCGGAGGCAAGTTCGACCGTCGTCGTGCCCTTGACCGCCCTGACCCGGCCGCCGGCCTTCAGCGGAATATCCTTCACGGTGGCGCCACCGGAGAAACCGGTCCATTCGCCGTCGCGCTTGAGATCGACGTCGACACCACGGATAACCGTGCCGCCGGAAGTGACGCTGTCGGCACGGATTTTTCCGGAGATCACCGGTGCCGCCAGGTAGTTGGCGATCAGCGCATCGATGGTCACGGCCTTGGCCGAGACATCGCCGCGCGAGATCGAGCCCGTCGTCGCCTTGATGGCGACCTGCGGCACGGCGCCAGCCTTGGAGAAGGCGATCGTGCCGCGCACATCGCCATCGGCCTTTTCCAGTGCCAGGGCAGCAAGCGGACCGATATCGGGCAGGTCCAGTGCTACCGTACCGACCGGCACGAAGGCATCGTCGAGCGCCAGGTCGCCGGAAATACGGTTCTTGCCCAGCGACAGCAAAAGCCCGTTGATGGCGCGTTTGCCGTCCGATGTCGCCAGCACGGCACTACCCTGCAACGACTGGCCCGCGACATTTCCGGTGAGTTGTACATTCGCCGCCGGGTTGGTGGCATCAGCCTTGCCGGTGGCGGTGAGCTTCAGTCCGGTGATCTCACGCGCCGCCACCGAAAGCCTATCGCTGTTGACAGTCAGCGACAGATCCGGCGCGGTGCTGGCGCCTTGCGCATTCAGCGCGAAAGAAATAGCGCCTTTGGCATCCTTGGATAGCAGCGAGACGTCGCCCAGCGCGCCTTTGACGTCGGCGCTCAGCTTGTTATCGGCAAGGCTCGCCTGCCCGTCTGCGGTCAGCGCGCCTGATGACAGCCTGATCGCGTTGGCGGTGACATTGCCGTTGGCGTCCCGCTTCAGCGCGGCACTGAGTTGCGTCCGCTCGGCGAGCATGCCACGCGCCGCCACCGGCAGCGCCGCCGACGCGGCGTCCGCCTTGAGATTTAGATCGATGGCGCCGTCGGCCAGCGAGACCCGCCCGTTGAAGCCGCTGTTCAACGCGTCGCTGGTCACGGTGCCGCTATCGATGATGACAGCGTCGGCGGCAAGGCTGCCGGCAACTTTGGCAGTGACCTTGCCGGCGATCAGCGGCGCGACGGTCGGATTGTCGAGGCCGATTTTTTCGGCGATCACCGAGCCGGAGATCGGCCCGCTCCGGGCTTTCACGTCGAAGCGGTCGGAGTGCAGCGCAAGCGTGATGCCCTCGATCTTAGCTAGATTGGTGGCGGCCGATGGCAGTGTCGCGGAGATGTCGAGCTTCGGCTGGGTGCCCTGCCCGGCCGCCTTTAGCGACAGCGTCTGCAGCTCGAGCTTGATCGGGCTCTCCTTGCTGCCGAGCGAAAGCGGCAGGCTCGGGCCGGTGGATGCGAGGTCGAGCGAGAAATCGCTGGCACCGTTCGGATTGATGGTGCCGGCTGCTTTGCCGGAGATTTTCTCGCCGGCAAGCGTCGCATGCTCGATGGCGACGCCGCTGGCCGACGAGAAACGGCCAGCCGCATCGAGATTGAGCGGCCCGAGCCCGGCCCGCCGGGTCTGGCTGGTTTCGCCGCCGCTGAGCCGGGCGTTGAAGCGAATGTCTGGGGCAGCCGACGATCCCGTGACTTGCGCGGTGCCGCTGAGCGTGCCCGCGGCATCGAGGCCCGGTGAAAAATCATTGGCAAGTGCTGCCGGCACCGCCGACAAGGTGGCAGCGAGATCGAGCGTCTGGCCAGCCGTACCCGACACGGCAACCGAACCACCGCCGACACCGAGCGCCAGTTTCTCTATGCTCACCATGCCATTGGCGATTGTCAGCGCCGATGGCTGCGCGACCGCTGCCTTGATGCCGCGGATGGTCGCCTCGCCGGAGGCAAGCTCTATGCTGGTGATGCCGTTCGCAACCCTGACCCGCCCGGCCGCGCTGGCCGGAATGCCGGCGACCGTGGCGCCGCCGCTAAAGCCGGTCCAGTCGCCATCGCGCTTCAGGTCGACGTCGATGCCGCTGATCACCGTGGTTCCGGAGGTGATCGTGTCGGCCTTGATCTTGCCGGAGATCGCCGGGGCTTTGAGATAATTGGCGACCAGAGCGTTGACGGCGATTGTCTTCGCCGCCAGTTCGCCGCGCGAAATCGCGGCGCTCGTCGCATCGATCGCGACCGTCGGCGCACCATTGTCATTCGCGAAACGGATCGTGCCACGCACGTCGCCGGCTACCGTTTGGCCGGCAAGTCTGGCCAGCGGAGCAATATCCGCGGCATCGAGGTTCAACGTGCCGAGCGGCAGCAGGTTGTCGTCGAGCCCGAGGTCGCCGGAGACCTTGTTGTCGGCCAGTGAGACGGCAAGTCCATTGATGGAGCGCTTGCCGTCGGTGGTGACCAGCGATGCCTTGAGGTCGAGCGGCTGGTCGTCGACCGAGCCGGTCAGCGAGACATCGGCGGCAGGGCTGGCAATGTCGGCCTTGCCGCTCGCGCTCAACTTGATCTGCTTCACCGCATGGCCGGACGCCGTCAGGCTGTCGCTGTTGGCCGAAACCGAGAAATCCGGTGCGCTGCGCGCGCCGCTTGCCGTCAGCGCGAAACCGACGGCGCCGCCGACCTTCGCGCCGACCAGCGGCGACAGTACCGACACGTCGCCGAGCGTGCCCTTGATATCGGCCCGGATATCGGTGCCTTGCGCACTGGCGGTGCCGCTGGCACTAAGCGTACCGGAGGTGAGCTGCAATGCGTTGGCGGCGAACGCACCGTCCGGGTCGCGTGTCGCGGTTGCGGAAAACTGCACACGCTCGCCGAGAACCGAGCTGATCTGCGGCGGCAGCGCCGCCGAAGCCGCGTCGGCATTCATCTTGAGCGTCATCGACAGATCGGCCAGCGCCACAGTGGCCGTCACGGACGCATTGAGCGCGTCGCTGCGCAGCGTGCCTTGGTCGACAACGACCTGGTCCTTGCTGACCGAGCCGGCGAGACCGGCGCTGACCCTTCCCGTTATCAGCGGCGCCAATGTCGCAACGTCGGTGTTCAGGCCGGCCGCCGTCAGCTTGATGGTGACGGGCCCGCTACGGTTCTGGATGTCGAAGCCATCAGAATGCACTTGCCCGATCAGGTCGTCCACCCGCGTGCCGCCCGCCACCACGGAGACCAGCGACGCGCCGATATCCACCATCGGCGCCTTGCCATCGCCGAAAGCGCGGGCCGTGGCGTCCTTGATCGCCACGGTTATCGGCTGTGCCTCGCTGCCGAGGCTAAGCACGATCGGCGGTCCTTTCGCGGCGAGTTTCACAGAAAGATCGCTGACGCCGTTCGGATCGACAATGCCGGCGGCGGTCGCGTGCACGGCGCCGCTGTCGATATTGGCGCGCTCGACATCGACGCCGCCGGCCGCGGTCGCTGTGCCGGCGAGGTCGAAGCTGGTCTTGCCGGCAAACAGCGGTTTCAGGGTTTCGGGCAGGAAGCGCTCGAATTCGCCATCGCCGTTGGCCTCGACATAATGACCCTTGTCGGTGAGCTGATGGCGACCGGTCAGTTGAGTGACGATCCGGCCGTCGACAACGAAGGTCCCAATACCATTCCAGTTGGCGAGCGGTCCTGTGCCGGAAACGACAATGTCGACTGGCGGCGTGCCCGGCAGCTTGAGCAGGTTGGCGATGATGCCGCCGGCCGGCTCGGATGCCTTGAGGTCGAGGTCGAGCTTGTTGTCGGCCGGCGCGAAATGGGCTTTGGCGTCGACTGTGCCTTGCTTGCCGTCGTGGCGAACGATGTTGAGATTGGTCTCGATAGCCAGCGGCGAGGCATCCGCCTTGAGCGCTCCCTTGGCTGCCAGCTCGGCGACACCGCTGCCGGCCAGAGCCTGCCCGAGTGCGATTTCGGGAAGGTCGAGCTGCTTGACGTCGATGGAAACCGGCAGCGTGGTCGCCCCGCTTTGGCTCGGCTGTGTGCTGGCCACCGGCAGCCGTGCCAACTCGACCCGTTCGGCCCCAATGCGATCGGCGTTGAAGCTCTTCGACAGGAGTGCCAGCGGCGACCAGTCGACGGCCACCTTGCGCGCCACCATCCAGGCGCCTTCGCGATCCTCCAGAACGACATGATCGACCCTCAGCGCGCCCGACCAGATACCGTCGATGCCGACGACAGTGACCTTGCGATCGCCGGTCGAGGCCATGGTCGAGATGATGCCGGCAAGGTTTTCGCGACCGCGCTCGGTTTTGGTCAGCACGACGAGCGCCCCCACCGCCGCTGCCACGACGATGAGCAGCGTGTAGAAAAGGATACGAAGGATGCGCCTGAATATTGCCATCAGAATGCCTGGCCGATGCCGGCATAAATGCCGAAATGAGGATCGTCGGGGCCGCGGTTGAGCGGCACTGCCGCGTCGATCCGCAGCGGCCCGAACGCCGTCAGATAGCGCAAGCCTACACCCGCGCCGACCTTCATGTCCGAAAAATCGGGGACCTGCCTGGTGGACACCGTGCCGGCATCGACGAACGGCACGACGCCGATCTTGTCGGTGACGGCGATGCGCATCTCGACCGAGGTCTCGAAGAAGGAAAGCCCGCCGATCGGCTCTCCGTTGCTGTCCTTCGGGCCGATGCCCTGATAGGCATAGCCGCGCACCGAGCCGCCGCCGCCGGAGTAGAAGCGGCGGTCGGCCGGAACATCCTGAAGACCGGCGCCGATGATCGAGCCGATGGCGACACGTTCGGCGAAAACGAATTTCGAGGCCGAATCGAGCGACTGGTAGGCCGACCCCTCGCCCTTCAGCTTGACGAACGCAGCCCCGCTCAAAATGTCGTAGCTCGGCTCGGCATAGGCCAGCACCCTGAAGCCCCTGGTCGGATTGAGCTTGCTGTCGCGATTATCGTAGACATATTGCAGCGGAATGCTGGCGATCAGATAGGTGTGCTTGCCGAAAGCGTCGTGGATCCTGGAATAGTCAAGCGCGACTTGCGCGGAAACCGTCTGCTTCTTGTCGAGTTCGTAGGACAGGCCGGTGCTGCCCTTGACCGAGAAATGGTCGTAGGCGTCGGGGTGCTCCAGCACGGTGTTGACACTGGCAATGAATTTCGACGCCGGCCCGACCACGCCCGGCTTTTCGAACATGACGCCGGCATTGTAATTGAGCTGGGTCAAGTCGTTGCTGCCGATGCCGCTGATCTTGCCGTCGATGCGCAGCTTTTCGGCGCGGCCAAACAGATTGCGGTGGCCCCAATAGCCTTCGAGGCCCAGCCCTTCGGTGTTTGAGAAGCTGCCGCCAATGCCGAAATAGCGCGGCTTACGTTCGCTTACCTGGACACCGATCGGGATGTTGCCCTCGACGTCGAGGGCGTCGGCTTCCTTCACCGTCACGCTGTTGAAGACCTCGAGCCCGAGCAGCCGGTCGCGCGCATCGTCGATCTCATCGGGCGAATATTGGCGGCCGCGCTTCAGGCCGGTCATATATTCGGTGAAGTCGCGGTCGACCTTTTCGGTGCCCTCGACAGTGGTGTCGCCATAGCCGGCGACCGGCCCGGCCGCGACGGTGAGCGTCACGTCGAGCGTCGACCCGGCGTGCTCGGCGACGATCTCGCGGCCCGTCACCTTGGCCAACGGCCTGCCTTCTTGCTTGAGTGCCCGCACGATCGCCGCCTCGGCCTTGAGCACGGCGCCCGAACCGGCGTCACCGCCGGCGATCAGGCCGAAATCGGCACTTGCCAGCCCCGCTGCATCGCCTTTCAGTCTGATGTTGCCAAGCGTGAATTTCGGCCCGGCTGCTATGCTTATCACCACCGGAATCGGCTGCGGGCCGGAAAACTCGGCATCGGGCGGCAGATCGTCGAGCGGCTTGCCCTGAATAGTGATGGTGACGACACCCTCGTAGCGCGCGTCCGCGTAGAGCGCGGCGACAAGTTGCTCACGGTCGCTGCGCGCCTTGGCCAAAAGACCCAGCGAACCTGATACCGGGTGTTCCTCGTCGGCTTTCAGCGCCGAGGCGTTTTCGAGCTTCTCGGCGAGATCCTCGTCGGCGTCGGGCGCTTCTATCGTCACGGCATAGCGCAGTGGGTCGACGATGTCGGCATCTTCGTCCTTTGACGACCCCCAGAGCTTGATGCCGAAAATCTCGAAGGCTGCCGCACTTCCGGTTTCGGCAACAAGTGCCGTCGAGCACAACAAAGCGAAAAGCAGGGCGCGCGAAAGCGCGCGCTGTGGCGCGGTTCCTCCCGACATCTGCCTTTCATACGCCGGCATTATGCTCCTAGCCTAGCTCGCAAACCTAAAATTGGAATGAAGTTCTGAAGCACTCGTAAAGGGGCCACAATCCAATTGCTGAAATAGACAGGGCTTGGAACTCACACCTTCTGCGTCGCCGCAAGAAAGCGTGATCCCCTGTCCTATGGAGCTACTACCGGTCACCGACCGGAAAGCAAACCGTTGGCAGGCGGATCCTGCCGCGTCCTGATGTTGACAAGCGCGACTGAAGCTTGAAGATTTCTGGACGTAAGCACTTGTCTGGAGGGGTTTATGGCAATGCGCGCGGCTCGTGGTCTATCGATTCTTTTCCTTCTCTTTTTCGCCTGGAGTGGTGTCGCGCAAGCGGCCGAAGCCCGGCGGGTGGTGACATCGGATAATTCCGACTATTTTGGTTTCGATCTCAGATCCGACCAGAATGTCAGCCTCGATCAGTGCAAGACCACCTGCCTCGGCGACCCGGCCTGCCGTGCCTTCACCTACAACCTCAAGGCCAAATGGTGCTTCCTTAAATCCGATTACAACTCGTTGAAACCCTTCGGCGGCGCCGTCGCCGGCAAGGTCGTCAACATCGATGGCGATCCCGACATCGGCGCGCCACCCGAACTCGCCTTCTTCCCCAACTGGATGGCCGACCAGGCCCAGCAATACCGCAACAAGCTCACCGGCCCGACCTATACCAAGCCGACAGAGGGGCTGACGGCGCTGAGGGCCGCCGCCGAACAGTCGGCGCTGACGGGCGATCATCGCTCGGCCATGCACAAATACGAAGCGGCGGTTTCGGTGCTGCCGGACGATGGCCAGCTCTGGCTCGAGCTGGCGCGCGAAACGCTTGCCGTCCATCCGACCGCCAACAGTTCGGAGCCGTCGACCCTACCGGCGAACGCCACTTCCGCCGCCTTCAACGCCTACAAATTGCTGCGCACCACCAAGACGCGCGCCGACGTGCTGGCGCTGCTCGGCGACGGCCTTGACCGCCGCGACCTCTACAGGCCGGCCCTGCAGGCCTACGAGGCGAGCCTCGCTTTGGTCAATTCGCCGGCGGTCAGGGCCGCCTATCAGGATCTCAAGGCCCGCAAGGGCTTCCGCGTCATCGATCATACCGTCGATGCCGACACCAGCGCGCCGCGTATCTGCGCGCAGTTCTCCGAGGAGTTGGTCAAGACCGGCGTCGATTATTCCCAGTTCGTCACCGTCGACAACGCCGCTCCCAAGGGCGTCGAAGCCAAGGACAAGCAGATCTGCGTCGAAGGGCTCGAGCACGGCCAGCATTATGACGTGACCTTCCGCGCCGGCCTGCCGGCCGCCATTGGCGAGGTCACCGCGGCACCGGTGGTACTGTCGATCTACGTGCAGGACCGCGCGCCTTCGGCCCGCTTCACCGGCGACAGCTTCGTGCTGCCCGCCGGCGCACGCCGCGGCATACCGGTCGTCACCGTCAACATGAATGCCGCCGAAATGAAGCTCTTCCGCATCGGCGACCGCTCGCTGGCCCAGCTTCTGTCGGGGTATCAGTTCCTGCGCCAACTTGACGGCTACGACATTTCGAACATCTCCGAACAGATGGGCGAGCCGGTCTGGCAAGGCCAGCTCGACATCGCCAACGACCTCAACAAGGAAGTCACCACCTCCTTCCCCATCGACGAGGCGTTGCCGAAGCGCAAGCCCGGCGTCTATGTGCTGACCGCACAAGCCGTCAACGATCGCAGCGACGACTATGATTCGCACGCCACGCAATGGTTCGTCGTCTCCGACATCGGCCTGTCGACCTATACCGGACAGGATGGGCTGAACGTCTTTGCCCGTTCGCTCGCAACCGCCAAGCCGATTGCCCGCGCCGAGCTGACGCTGCTGGCCAGGAACAACGAGATCCTTGGCACCGCGACCACCGACGCGGAAGGGCGGGCGGTGTTCAATCCCGGCCTGACGCGCGGCGACAGCGGCATGGCACCGGCGGTGCTGATGGCCAAGCAGGGCGACGACGACTTCGTCTTCCTCGATATGGGCCGCGCCGGGTTCGACCTGTCCGACCGCGGCGTCGCCGGACGTGCGGCGCCGGGCGCGCTCGACGTCTATGCCTGGACCGAGCGCGGCATCTACCGCGCCGGCGAGGACGTCCACGTCTCGGCTCTTGCCCGCGACAGTGCCGCCAAGGCGGTCGAGAACCTGCCGCTCACCTTCATCTTCTCGCGGCCCGACGGCGTCGAGGACCGCCGCATCGTCAGCGACGGAGCATCGGCCGGCGGCCACGCCGTCGACCTGCCGCTGGAACCCAACGCCATGCGCGGCACCTGGACAGTGGCGATCCACACCGATCCCAAGCAGGCGGCGGTTGCCAGCCAGATGTTCCTGGTCGAGGACTTCGTCCCGGATCGCATCGAGTTCGACCTGTCCGCCGACAAGCAGGAGATCGCCCAGGGCGAGACCGCCAACATCACCGTCGACGGCCGCTTTCTCTATGGCGCGCCGGCCGCGGGCCTCGCGCTCGAAGGCGAATTGACGCTGTCGACCGCCCGCGACTGGGACCGCTTCAAAGGCTATTCCTTCGGTCTGGCCGACGAACAGTCGGCCGAACCAACGGTGACGCCCTTCACCGGCCTGCCGGTGGTCGGCGACGACGGCAAGGCGACCTTCCCGGTTTCCGTCGATCAATTGCCATCCACCACCAAGCTGGTCGATGCCAAGGTCACGGTCCGGTTGCGCGAGACCGGCGGCCGTGCGATCGAGCGCTCGCTGAATATCGGCATCCGCCCGCAGGGCCACATGATCGGCATCCGCCCCGATTTCGACGGCGACGAGGTGCCGCAAGGCGGCACGGCCAAGTTCAGCCTGATCGCCGTCGACCCCGACGGCAAGCGTGAGGCGCTCAAGGGTGCGCAGTGGTCGCTGGTCAAGGTCGAGCGCAGCTACCAGTGGTACCGCTCGAGCAATTCCTGGAACTATGAGCCGGTCATCTTCACCAAGGCGGTGGCCAACGGCCAGGTCGACCTGAGCGCCGATGGCGAGGCTACCATGTCGCTGCCGGTCGACTGGGGCCGCTACCGGCTCGATATCGAGACAGCCGATCCGGAAGGCCCGGCGACCAGCTATGAGTTCGACGCCGGCTGGTATGTCAGCTCGACGACCACCGAAACGCCTGACGGGCTCGAGATAGCGCTCGACAAGGACACCTATGCGGCGGGCGAAGTAGCCAAGCTCAAAGTGTCGCCGCACTTTGCCGGCGAATTGCTCGTCACCATCGGCGCCGACAAGCTCTTGAGGACGGTCACCGCCAGCGTGCCGGCCGGCGGCAGCACCGTCGACATCCCGGTCGGCGACGATTGGGGTGCCGGCGCCTACGTCACGGCAACGCTGTTCAGGCCGGGCGATGCGCAAGAGACGCGCATGCCGGCGCGCGCCATCGGCGTCAAATGGCTGAAGCTCGATCCCGGCTCGCGGAAGCTTGCCGTCAGCTTGGCGCCGCCGGACAAGACCATGCCGCGCCAGCAGCTGTCGATCCCGGTCGCCGTCGCCGGCGTGCAGCCCGGCACCAACGCCTATGTCATGGTCGCGGCCGTCGACGTCGGCATCCTCAACCTGACCAACTACAAGGTACCGGATCCGGAGAACTGGTTCTTCGGCCAGCGCATGCTCGGTCTCGAGGTTCGCGACATCTATGGCCGGCTGATCGACGGCTCGCTGGGCACGACCGGCAAGCTGCGCACTGGCGGCGATGGCGCCAACATGCAGTCGCAAGGCAGTCCGCCGACCGAAAAGCTGGTCGCCTTCTTCTCCGGCCCGGTCCAGCTCGACGCCGACGGCAAGGCGCGGATCGACTTCGACATACCACAGTTCAACGGCACCGTGCGCGTCATGGCCGTCGCCTGGACCAAGGAAGCGGTCGGCCATGCCCAGTCAGACGTCATCGTGCGCGATCCGGTGGTGATCACCGCCGGCCTGCCGCGCTTCCTGGCGCCCGGCGATTCCGCCGTCATGCGGCTCGACGTCGCCGACACCGATGGCCCCGCTGGCGACTACAAGCTGACCATCGACACGACGGGCGACCTGTCTACCGGCAGTGCCGCCTTGCCTGAAAAGCTGACGCTGGCCAAAGGCAAGCGGCAGACACTGACCGTGCCGTTGATTGCGCAGACCGCGGGCAACGCCTCGATCACCATCAAGCTTGCGCATGCCGATGGCACCGCCGTCGAGCAGACGCTCTATGTGCCGGTGCGCCCGGCGCAACTGCCGGTGACCACCCGCATGGTCGTCGACCTCAAGGGCAATGGCGGCGCGCTGCGCGTCGACAAGGAACTGTTGGCGGCAAGCCTGCTCGATGGCGCTTCGGTGAGCGTCGGCGTTTCGCAGTCAGCTGCCTTCGATGTGCCGTCGCTGCTGATGACGCTCGACCGCTATCCCTATGGTTGCGCTGAGCAGACCACCAGCCGCGCCATGCCGCTTCTATACGTCAACGAGATGGCTTCCGGCATCGGCATGGCCAGCGACCCCGATCTGCATGGCCGCGTCCAGGACGCCATCTACAAGGTGCTGAGCTACCAGGCCTCGGCCGGCAGCTTCGGTCTGTGGGGTCCGGGTTCCGGCGATCTGTGGCTCGACGCCTATGTCACCGATTTCCTGACCCGGGCGCGCGAGCAGAAATACGACGTGCCGGCCCTGGCGATGAACCAAGCGCTGAGCAATCTGCAGAACGCGATCGGCTACGACCAGGACGTCCAGGATCGCGGCAGTGAGATCGCTTATGCGCTCTATGTGCTTGCCCGCAACAAGAAGGCCTCGGTCGGCGATCTGCGTTATTACGCCGACACCCAGCTCGAAGCCTTTACCAGCCCGATGGCCGTCGCCCAACTGGCGGCCTCTCTCGCGCTCTACGGTGACACGCAGCGCTCGGAGGCAACCTTCCAGGCCGCGTTGCAACTGGCCAAGTCGACGCCGGAATATGACTATTACCGGTCCGACTATGGCTCGCCGCTGCGTGACGGTGCGGCGATCCTGGCGCTTGCCGCGGAAAGCAAGCCGGTGCCGACCATCGTGCCGGCGCTGATCCAGCTGGTGACCAGGGAACGCGCCGACGCCAGGTGGACCAGCACCCAGGACGAGTCCTGGATGCTGCTGGCGGCCCGCGCGCTGAAGGCCGGCAATGATTCGATCGCGCTGACCGTCAACGGCGCACCGCATGCCGGCGGCTATTCGGACCAGATCGCCGGTGGCGAACTGGCCGACAGTCCGCTGACCATCGTCAACACCGGCAGAAATCCGCTGCAGGCGGTCGTCACCACCGTGGCCTCGCCGATCCAGCCTCTGCCGGCCGGCGGCAACGGCTTTACCATCAGCCGTACCTACTACAAGCTCGACGGCACAGAGGCCAACGTGACGGAGGTCAAGCAGAACGAACGCTATGTCGTCGTGCTCAAGGTTTACGAGCAGAACACCTGGCCTTCGCGGCTGCTGATCACCGACCTGTTGCCGGCCGGCTTCGAGATCGACAATCCGGGCCTGGTCTCCAGCGCCCAATTGACGAACTTCTCCTGGCTGGCGCAGACCGATGCTGCCCATCTCGAATTCCGCAACGACCGTTTCGTCGCGGCCTTCAATCCGAACGACGGCGACGGCGACCGCAACATCACGCTCGCCTACGTCGTGCGCGCGGTGACGCCGGGCATCTACGCCCACCCGGCGGCAACGATCGAGGACATGTACCGGCCGCAATATTCGGCCCGCACCGCCACCGGCATGATGGAGGTCAAGGCGCCGTAACGATGGAGAGGGACGCAGACCGGTTGACTGCAGGTAACGACGTGATGCCGCGCCGCCCCTCACCCTTACCCTCTCCCCGTGAAGGACGGGGAGAGGGGGTCGCCAGCGTTGCGGCCATTCACCTTCTCCCCGTCCTCCACGGGGAGAAGGTGCCGGCAGGCGGATGAGGGGCGGCGCCGTGCTCTCCAAAAGATTCCTCCGCCGAGCGGCCATTGCGGGCATTTCCTTCGCCGCAATCACCGCTGTCGCCCTCTGGCAGCTCGACCGCGCTTTTCCGCCGCCGCTGCCGGCTGCGCTGACGGTCTCGACCGAGGTGCAGGACCGTGACGGCCAGCTGTTGCGGGCCTTCGCCACGCCGGATGGCTATTGGCGGCTTGCGACCAACCTGGACCAGGTCGACAACCAGTTCGTCGACATGCTGGTCACCTATGAGGACAAGCGCTTCTGGGATCATCAAGGCGTCGACGTGCTGGCACTGGCGCGTGCGGCCGGACAGTTCGCGACCAGCGGCCATATCGTCTCCGGTGGTTCGACGCTCTCGATGCAGCTCGCCCGGCTGATCGAACCGCGCGACAGCCGCAGCCTCGGCTCGAAGATCAAACAGATGCTGCGCGCCGTCCAGATAGAACGGCGGCTGTCCAAGCGCGAGATCCTCGAACGCTACCTGACGCTGGCGCCCTATGGCGGCAATCTCGAAGGCGTGCGCGCCGCTTCGCTCGCCTATTTCGGCAAGGCGCCGAAGCGGCTGACGGTCTCTGAGGCGGCCCTGCTCGTCGCTTTGCCGCAATTGCCGGAAAAGCGACGCCCTGACCGCAACCTCGAAGTCGCTCATGCCGCCCGCGACCGCGTGCTGACCCGCATGGTGTCGGCAGGCCTGCTCGGCGAACGCGAGGCCGCGCGAGCCGCGCTCGACGATGTGTCGGGGCTGCGGCGGACCTTGCCGGCGCTCGCTGCTCATGCTGCCTATGCAATGCTGCCCAAGGCCATTCCCGGCCAGAAGCTGCAACTAACGATCCGCAAGAGTGTCCAGGAAGGGCTGGAGCAGGTGGCCAAGGATGCCGCCGCCAAGCTCGGCCCTCGCCTCTCGGTGGCCATGGTGCTGGCCGATGCCCGCACCGGCGATATTCTTGGCGAGGTCGGCTCTGCCGATTTCTTCGATGCCAGCCGTTCGGGCTGGATCGACATGACCAAGGTGGTTCGCTCGCCTGGCTCGACGCTGAAGCCGTTCATCTACGGCCTCGCCTTCGAGCAAGGCCTGGTGGCGCAGGAGATGCTGATTGAGGACAGCCCGGCCGATTTCTCCGGTTACCGGCCGAAGAACTTCGACATGGGCTATCAGGGCGATGTCAGCATCAGGCAGGCGCTGCAATTGTCGCTCAACGTGCCGGCGATCCGCGTGCTCGACGCGGTCGGCCCGGCCCGGCTGATGGCGCGCTTTCGCCAGGCAGGCGTGATGCCGATACTGCCCGTCAACGAAGCGCCTGGCCTGGCGATCGGCCTCGGTGGCGTCGGAGTGACGCTGCGCGACCTCGTCCAACTCTATGCCGGCCTTGCCAATGGCGGCAAGGCACACACGCTGCATGACGGCACGGAGCCGGCGAACACCGAACGCTCGACCACCACCATCCTCGATGGTCAGGCGAATTGGCAGATCACGGACATCCTGTCGGGCGTCAAGCCGCCCCAGGGTGCCGCCCAACGCGGCATCGCCTACAAGACCGGCACCTCCTACGGCTATCGCGACGCCTGGTCGGTCGGCTTCGACGGCCGTTATGTGCTCGGCGTCTGGGTCGGCCGCCCCGATGCCGGCGCGGTGCCCGGTCTGTCCGGCTATGTCTCGGCCGCGCCCATTCTGTTCGAAGGCTTTGTCCGTTCCAGCCTAGCCGCCGTGCCGCTGCCAAGCCAACCGTCCGGCGTCCGCCGGCCAAAGCGTGAAGAATTGCCGGTGACGCTGACGCGCTTCGGCGCCGGCGTCGACGGCCTGGTGCAGGCGACGCCGACCGAACCTGCACCAACCATCGTCTTTCCGCCTGACGGCGCCCGTGTCGATCTCGGCACTTCCTCGGCCGACGCCTCGCCGCTGGTGCTCAAGCTGCAAGGCGGCCGCGCACCGTTCCGCTGGCTGGCCAACGGCAAGCCGCTGGTCGGCATCGACCGGCGGCGCACCGCGACCTGGCAGCCGGACGGCGCCGGCTATTCCACCCTGACCGTAATCGATGCGGCGGGGCGCGCGGCCAGTGTGAAGGTTTTTGTCGAGTGAAAGTTTCCCTTGAATAGTTTCCGGCAGGTGATTCAGCGGATTGGGTTTTACGCCTTGCTTTCGGCCGCCGGTATTTCCTCGGCCTCTGCTGACGCCCTCCCCGCCGGCTTTGTTCGGCTGGCCGACATCGATCCCGGTATCCGGCAGGATATCCGCTATGCCGGCCTCGAAAACTTCCTGCATCGCAAGGTAAGCGGTTACGATGCGCCGGTATGCGTCCTCACCAGCCAAGCGGCGCAAGCGCTTTCCGCAGTGCAGAAAGCGATTGCTGCCGGAGGGCTGACGCTGGTCGTGTTCGACTGCTACCGCCCTGCGCGTGCTGTCTCCGACATGGGTGACTGGACAAAAACGAGCGGACCACCGGACCCGCAATGGTACCCAAAGGTCAAGCGCAAGGATCTCATCGCCAAGGGCTATATCGGCGAACTGTCCACCCATTCGCGCGGATCGACGGTCGATGTCGCCATCACGCGAGCGGACCGCAAGAGCGCTCCGAAACCGGCCTGCGGCGCGACCGATGCCGACACGCTGGATTTCGGCACCGGTTTCGACTGTTTCGATCCGACGAGCGAAACGGCTCACCGACCGATCGCCAGTGAAGCGGCGGCAAACCGCAAAAAACTTGTCGAGGCGATGCGCGCCGGCGGCTTCAAGAATTACGCACGCGAATGGTGGCACTTCACGCTGGAAAACGAGCCGTTTCCAAGAGAGCGCTTCAACTTTCCCGTCACCGCCGAATAGTCCGCCAAAACCTCGTTCGGACGCGACGCCGCCATTGCCGAAGAGCTAGCCGTCTCTAGATAATCGCGTCGGGAGCGCAGGTCCCGTGCAAGGGAAAATAGTTCCTCCCATCGCCGAAAGTAGGCGAAAAATTGCTTCAATAGGCCAAAAAAGGCAACATTGAATGCATCTAAATTCTATCAATTCGGTAGATTTGGCGCGAGTTCAACGGAGGCGGAAATGACCAAACCTCATTTCAGGAAACTGCTCGGCGCACTGGTCGCCACATCGGTCCAGTTCGGCACGCTCGGTTTCGCGTTTGCCGACACCACCATTCTCAACGTGTCCTATGACCCGACGCGTGAGCTCTACAAGCAATTCGATGAGGCCTTTGTCGCCCACTGGAAGGCCGAGACAGGCGAGACGGTGACCATCCAGCAGTCGCATGGCGGATCCGGCGCCCAGGCGCGCGCCGTGATCGACGGGCTCGACGCCGACGTGGTGACGCTGGCGCTCGAAGGCGATATCAACGCCATTGTCTCGAAAACGAAGAAGATCAATCCCGACTGGCGGACGAAATTCGAAAACAATTCGGCGCCTTACACCTCGACCATCATCTTCCTCGTCCGCAAGGGAAACCCCAAGGGCATTCATGATTGGGGCGATCTGGTCAAGGATGACGTCCAGGTGATCACGCCCAATCCGAAGACCTCCGGCGGCGCGCGCTGGAATTATCTTGCCGCCTGGGCCTATGCCAGCGCCAAGGATGGCGGCGACGAGGCCAAGACCAAGGGATTCGTTGGCAATCTCTATGCGCATGTCCCGGTTCTCGACACCGGTGCGCGCGGCGCCACCGTGACCTTTGCGCAAAAAGGGCTAGGCGACGTGCTGCTCGCCTGGGAAAACGAGGCCTATCTGGCGCTCGACGAGTTCGGCGCTGACAATTTCGATATCGTCTACCCGCCGACCTCGATCCTGGCCGAGCCGCCGGTCGCAGTGGTCGACGCCAATGTCGACGCCAAAGGCACACGCAAAGTTGCCGAAGCCTATCTGAGCTACCTCTATTCCAAGGAAGGCCAGACGATCATCGCCAAGAACCATTATCGCCCTTCGAAGCCCGACCTGGTGCCGGCGGAGGACCTGGCCAAGCAGCCTGAGATCAAGCTGGTCACCATCGACGACCCACTTTTTGGCGGCTGGAAGAAGGCACAGCCTTATCATTTCGGCGACGGTGGTATATTCGACCAGATCTATAAGCCGGCCCAGTAGCATTTAGATCAGGACGACATGACCACAGCACCCGCCAAGGCGGGGTGGCGGTTCAGGCAGCCGAGCGTCATTCCGGGTTTCGGATTGACGCTCGGCTTCTCGCTTGCCTACCTCACCCTCATCATCCTCATTCCCCTGTCCGGGTTGATCTGGCGCTCGGCGGCGCTCGGCTGGACCGACTTCTGGGCGATCGTCACCGACCGCCGCACCATCAACGCGCTTGAAATCAGCTTCGGCACCGCCTTCATTGCCGCCGCCGTCAACGTCGTCTTCGGCACGATCGTCGCCTGGGTGCTGGTGCGCTACAGCTTTCCCGGCCGCCGCATCGTCGATGCCATGGTCGACCTGCCCTTTGCGCTGCCGACGGCGGTTGCCGGCATCGCGCTGACCACGCTTTACGCACCGAACGGCTGGATCGGCAGCCTGCTGACGCCGCTCGGCATCAAAGTCGCTTATACGCCACTCGGCATTGTCATTGCGCTGATCTTCATCGGGCTGCCCTTCGTCGTGCGCACCGTGCAGCCGATCATGGAGGAGATCGACAAGGAGGTCGAGGAAGTGGCCGCAACGCTCGGCGCCAATCGCTTCCAGATCATCAGCCGCGTCCTGCTTCCCGGACTGGCGCCGGCCATCGTCACCGGTTTCGCGCTGGCCTTCGCGCGCGGCGTCGGCGAGTACGGCTCAGTCATCTTCATCGCCGGCAACCTGCCCTATAAATCCGAGATCGCACCGCTTCTGATTGTCATCAGGCTCGAGGAATATAATTACGCTGCGGCGACAGCGATCGCGGCGATCATGCTGGCGCTGTCCTTCGTGATGCTGCTGGTCATCAACCTGGTGCAGACGTGGAGCCGCAAGCGCTATGGCTGACCCGGAGATCAAATCCTACGCGCCGCACCACGAAAGCCAGTCGCCGGCGGTGACCGAAAGCCGCACGGCGAGAACCGTGCTGATGATCGTGACCTTTGCCTTCCTCGGCATTTTCCTGCTCTTGCCGCTGATCATCGTCTTCAAGGAAGCTTTCGCCAAAGGCATCGAGGCCTACACACAGGCGCTGTCGGAACCGGATACGCGCTCGGCGATCCGCCTGACGCTTCTGGTCGCGGCGATCTCGGTGCCGCTCAACGTCGTCTTCGGCATTTCCGCCGCCTGGGCGATTGCCAAGTTCGAGTTCAAGGGCAAGGCGTTCCTGACCACGCTGATCGACCTGCCGTTTTCGGTCTCCCCGGTCATTTCCGGCCTGGTCTATGTACTCCTCTTCGGCGCGCAAGGCCTGCTCGGTGCCTGGCTCAAGGCGCATGGCATCGTCATCCTGTTTGCCGTGCCGGGCATCGTGCTGGCCACCATCTTCGTCACCTTCCCCTTCGTCGCCCGCGAATTGATCCCGCTGATGCAGGAGCAGGGCAATGGCGACGAGGAGGCGGCCCTGTCGCTCGGCGCCAATGGCTGGCAGGCGTTCTGGTACGTGACGTTGCCTAACGTCAAATGGGGATTGCTCTACGGCGTACTGTTGTGCAATGCCCGCGCCATGGGTGAGTTCGGCGCGGTCTCGGTGGTGTCCGGCCACATACGCGGGTTGACCAACACCATGCCGCTGCATGTCGAAATCCTTTATAACGAGTACAATGCCGCCGCCGCCTTTGCCGTCGCTTCGCTGCTTGCCGGCCTGGCGCTCGTCACACTGGTCTTGAAAACACTTCTCGAGATGCGCTACGGCGCCGAGATCGCCGCGACGCGCGGACACTGACAAAATGCATGTCGCCCAAAAGTGGGAACCGGTTTTGGGATAACGACATGCATCAACTACAAAAGGGATTTGTATGGAAGTTCGCGTTGCCAACGTGCGCAAGGAGTTTGAGCGGTTTCCGGCCCTTCACGACGTTTCGCTCGACATCAAGTCGGGTGAGTTGATCGCGTTGCTGGGGCCATCCGGTTCCGGCAAGACGACGCTGCTCAGGCTGATTGCCGGGTTGGAGCGGCCGACCCGCGGAAAGATCTTCTTCGGCGAAGAGGATGCCTCGCAAAAGTCGATCCAGGAGCGCAATGTCGGCTTCGTCTTTCAGCATTACGCGCTGTTTCGCCATATGACGGTCGCCGACAATATCGGCTTCGGACTCAAGGTCCGGCACGGGCCGTCACGCCCGTCGGCGAAGGAAATCCGCCGCCGCGCCTCGGAACTCCTCAACCTCGTTCAGCTTTCCGGTCTGGAAAAACGCTATCCGGCGCAGCTTTCGGGCGGCCAGCGCCAGCGCGTGGCGCTGGCCCGCGCCATGGCGATCGAACCGGCCGTGCTTTTGCTCGACGAGCCGTTCGGCGCGCTCGATGCCCAGGTGCGCCGCGAACTGCGCCGCTGGCTGCGCGACATCCACGACGCCACCGGCCACACCACGGTCTTCGTCACCCATGACCAGGAAGAGGCGCTGGAGCTTGCCGACCGCGTCGTGGTGATGAGCCAGGGCCGCATCGAGCAGGTTGGCACCGCCGACGAGATCTACGACACGCCGAACTCGCCCTTCGTCTATGGCTTCATCGGCGAATCGAGCTCGATCCCGGTCAAGGTCGAGGACGGCCAGGTCTGGATCGCCGACCGGCCGATCGGGCTTTCCGCGCCGCACGCACCGCAAGGTGAAGCGACGCTGTTCTTCCGCCCGCACGACGTCGATCTGGTGGAAGAATGCAACGGCTGCATCGCCGGCACGGTTGTCGCCAGCCGCCGCGTCGCCGGCACCAGGCGGGTCGAGCTCGAAATCGGCGGCGAACGCCAGCGGGTCGAGATCGAGTTGCCAGTCGACCATCCGGCGGCGCAGAAAAGCCGGGTGGCTTTCAGGCCGCGGCGCTGGAAGCTTTTTCCGGCTGCTTGATCCTCTTTTAGGCGCTACACCAGCCAGTTCTCGACCTTCAGGCCTTTGATCCGGTTGAACTCGCCGGTGTTGGCGGTCACCAGGGTAGTTCCCAGTGCATAGGCGTGGGCAGCAATAAAAAGGTCGTTTTGGCCGATGGTCTGGCCCCTGCCTTCCAGCTCTGCGCGAATCGCGCCGTACTCGGCATCTACCGGCACATCGAGCGGCAAGACAGGAATCTCAGCCAGCAATTCCTCGACCTTCTTGAGCAACTTGGCCGACTCTTTCCTGGCGCAGCCATATCGCAGTTCCGAGGCGACCACGATGCTGGTACACACGGCGGCGTCTCCCACGCGCAGGGCGGCGGCGGCGGCTTTCCCGGCCGGATTTCGGATCATGTCGCTGATAATGTTCGTGTCCAGCATGAACCGCATCAAAAAAATTCCTCGGATTTGACAGGCATATCCTCGACTTCGGGAAAGTCCTCCTCGGAACCGGGGGGCGGCTCTTTCGCCCATTGCGCGAGCAGCGCCGTGAGGCCGGGTTTGCGAACCGGCTCGATGATCAGGCGGTCGCCTTCACGACTGATCAAGACCTTTTCGCCGGGAAGTTCGAACTCGACAGGAATGCGCACCGCCTGACTGCGATTGTTACGAAACAGCTTCGCCTCTTTCGGCGGGGTTGTTGAATGGCGGCGTTGAGGCATGACGATAGCTCCTTGTATATACCATTTGTATATGCCAGACCGCGCGGCGATGCAATCGCCATCGCGTTGGCCGGCCGGGAACCATCGTGCACGCCGACGGCATCGGCACCGCTGCCAAGCTGCCCGGAAGACTCTGCCTGAAAGAAAAAACTAGAAATCCTCCACAGCGGGAATATTTCTTCTATCGACAACGTGGAGCGGCCGCTCTGCCTGCCTCGTCGCGCACAATGCCTTGCCGCTATAGTCCGGCAATAAGCGCACGCATTGGAGCCTTGTTTTCATGAAGCGATTTTTGCTTGGCGTCGCCACATTGGCCGGCCTCTTCCTCGCATCCTCCCAAGCCTGGTCGGCCGACAAATTGCTGAACGCTTCTTACGATGTCGGCCGCGAGCTGTTTGCGCAGGTCAACAAGGCGTTCGTCGCCGGCCACCCAGGCGTCACCATCGATCAGTCGCATGCCGGGACGTCTGCGCAGGCACGTGCCATCGCCGAGGGCCTCGGCGCCGATGTGGTCACCTTCAACCAGGTCCTCGACATCGACTTCCTGGTCAGGAAGGGTCTCATCTCCGCGGATTGGCAGAAAGATTTTCCCGACAACGCCTCGCCCTTCTATTCGCTGCCCTCCTTCCTGGTGCGCGCCGGCAATCCGAAGCACATCAAGGATTGGAACGATCTCGTGCGCGACGACGTCCAGGTGATCTTCCCCAATCCGAAAACCTCCGGCAATGCCCGGTACACCTACCTTGCGGCCACCGCCTACGCCAAGGAAGCCTTCAAGGGCGACGACGCCAAGGTGAAGGAATTCGTCACCAAGCTGTTCAACAACGTACCGATCTTCGACAGCGGCGGACGCGCCGCGACCACCACTTTCGTGCAGCGCGAGATCGGCGACGTGCTGATCACCTTTGAGTCGGAAACGCGCGGCGTCCGCAAGGAGTATGGCGAGGACAAATTCGAGCAGGTGACGCCCTCGGTCAGCCTTTTGGCCGAGTTTCCGGTGGCGATCGTCGACACGATCGCCGACGAGCATGGCACGCGCGACCTCGCCAAGACCTATCTCGACTTCCTTTATACGCTGGAGGGCCAGGACATCGCCGCCCGCAACGGCCTGCGGACCCGCGACGCGACGGTCGCCGCCAAGTACAAGGCTGAGTTTCCCGATGTCCGCCTATTGACGGTGGAGGATGTCTTCGGCGGCTGGGCCAAGGTCCAGGCCGAGCATTTCGCCGCTGGCGGCCTGCTCGACCAGACTTACGGCAGCCGCTGACGTCTGCAACCTCGTGAACTGATTGAAAGCGGGCGTTTGCCGGCTTTCTTCATTTGCTCGCCGAAAACGTGGCCTCCGCCCGTTCCGGACGCCCGCCCTCCAAAACGTTACGAAGAATCAACGCGTTTGCGCGCAATATGTCTTCGGGCGGCCTGTCTGCGCGAACGGCATCGCACGGCCAAACCGTCATTATTTGCACACAAACAGCCGCCAGATGCGGGTGGTTGGGGCTTAATGGGTTGACTCGGGCATGCTTACCAAAAAAGGCAAATACGGCCTCAAGGCTCTCGTGCATCTGTCCGGCCTGCCGGTCGGCCAGCTCGCATTCGTCAACGACATTGCGGTCGCCAACAACATCCCCAAGAAATTCCTGGATGCCATCCTGGGCGAGTTGCGCAATGCCGGCTTCGTCCAGAGCCGCAAGGGCAAGGAAGGCGGTTACCGCCTCGCCCGTCCCGCTTCCGAAATCAAGATCGGCCATGTCGTGCGTGTCCTCGACGGGCCGCTGGCGCCGATCCCTTGCGCCAGCCGCACACAATACCAGCGCTGCGAGGATTGCGACGAGGCGACCTGCCAGGTCCGGCACATGATGCTGGAGGTGCGTCAGGCGATCGCAGAGGTGCTGGACAACCGCAGCCTCGCCGCCATGCGCGACGCCGACAATGACGATTTCCCGGTCGAGCTGACGTCGCAGATTTAAATCTAGCATCAGGCCGGGCGCTTCACCGCCCCTAGCGGCGAGCGTGCCACTACCGGCGTCGACTGGATGATCGCCGTATTGGTCATCGCATGGGGAATGATCCGGTCGATCACCCGCTCGAGCTCGGCGACCGAGCCGACATGCGCCAGCGCGATGAAACAGTCTTCGCCGGTGACCCGGTCGCATTGGGCGATTTCCGGCAGGTCGCGGATGATTTCGGCCACGACGGCGAGTTGCCCCGGCACCGGCCTGATGCGCAGCCATGCCGACAGCTTCATGCCGAGCGCGGCCGGATTAATCCGCACCGTATAGGCCTCGATCACGCCGCTTTCCTGCAGCCGCTTGATGCGCTCGGCGACGCTCGGCGCCGACAGGCCGACTGAGCGCGCCAGTTCGGCAATACTGGTGCGCGCATCCTCCTCCAGCAGGCGCAGGATTTTTAGATCCGCCGGATCCAGATCGGTATTTTCATTTCGAAGGCGTTTCAGCGGAATACTCCTTGCTTTCGAAAAGGGAATAGCCGCAATGCCCGGCCATCATCCATATCAACGGCAAAAATCGCCTGCGATACTGACCCCATGGAAGATCGGACGCAAGCCCCAGCAGCAAGTCCGGCACTCGCCGGCCCGGCTTTTACCTTGGCAAGCTCGGTGCCGCCCCATCTGTGGTTCGGCGTCAGCGCCGTGTTCCACTATCTCGGCCCCGCTTTCGCAGTCCTGCTTTTCTCGCATGTCGGCGTGCTCGGCATGGCGTGGCTGCGCATCGCCACCGCGGCACTGGTTTTTGCCCCGCTGACCCGACCATGGGCGGTCTTCGCCCGCGCCGATCGCTCGACGCGGTTGTTGCTTGTGGGTTTCGGCGTCTGCCTTGGGGTGATGAATTGCTCGTTTTACCTGGCGCTCGACCGGCTGCCGATCTCGCTGGTAGCGGCGATCGAATTCGTCGGCACCATCGGCGTCGCGCTTGTCGGCCTCAGAAGCCCGCGCAATCTCGCCGCCCTTGCAATCGCCGTCGCCGGCACCTTGCTGCTCATCGACGTCAAATGGTCGAGCGATCCTGTCGGCCTGTTCTGGGCCTTCCTCAATGGCGCGCTGTTCGTCTTCTATATCGTGCTCGGCCACCGCGTCGCGCGCGCCGACGCTGGCGATGGCATCGCCGGGCTGGGTGCCGCCATGGCGGTCGCCCTTCTCGTCGTTCTGCCGATCGGTCTTGCCGATGCGCTGCCGGCGTTCTCGACGCCGCCGCTGCTGCTTGCGGCGGTCGGTGTCGGCATCTGCTCGTCGGTCATTCCCTATATTTGCGACCAGCTTGCCATGTCGCGGCTGCCGCGCTCCAGTTTCGCGCTGATGCTGTCATTGCTTCCGGTTACCGCGACGTTTATCGGCGTCATCGTGCTGCGGCAGGTGCCGAGCCTCACTGACTGCCTCGGCATCGCGCTGGTGGTGGCCGGCGTCGCCCTTCACAAACCGGCGCTGGCGCCCGCCTGATCAGGCCAACTTCTCCTTGAGGAAAGCGATCGTCCGCCCCCAGGCGAGGTCAGCCGCCTTCTTGTCGTAACGGGCCGCCGATGTGTCGTTGTTGAAGGCATGGTTGGCGCCTTCATAGACATAGACCGAATATTCGATATGGGCCGCGTCGAGTTCCTTCTTGAAGGCGTCGATGCCGGCATTGGTGCGGGTGTCGAGCCCGGCATAATGCAGCATGAGCGGCGCCTTGATCTTCGGCACGTCCTCGGCCTTCGGCTGCATGCCGTAATAGGCAACGGCGGCTGCAAGATCCGGCGCGTTGACGGCCAGCATGTTCACCGTGCCGCCGCCCCAGCAGAAGCCGACGGCGCCGACCTTGCCGTTGCCGTCCTTGTGGCCTTTGAGGTAGGCGACCGTTGCGACGGCATTGGTGGCGACCTGTGCTGGATCGAGCTGGGAAAACAGGTCACGTGCCCTGTTTTCATCGGCCGGCGTGCCGCCGAGCGGTGTCATGAAGTCCGGGGCAAGCGCCACGAACCCCTCCAGCGCCACGCGCCGCGCCACGTCGCGAATATGCGGGTTGAGCCCCCGGTTTTCGTGCACGACGATGACCGTGCCCAGCTTGCCGGCCTGACCCGCCGGCTTGACCAGATAACCCTTCATCTCGCCGCCGCTGCCTGTATAGCTGATGTCCTCGCCTTTCACGCGCGGATCGTTTTCCGCGACGATTGCCGCCTGGGCCGAATTCGCCGCCAGCAGCGGCGAGATCGCGGCCGCTGCCGCACCCGACCCGGCAAGCCTGGTCAACTGCTCCATGAAGCGCCGCCGGTCGAGCGTCAGATGCGTGTATTCATCATAGGCATCGATCATCGCCTGGGTAATGACAGGCTTGGCGGGGCCGGCAGGTGTTGTCATGGCGCGCTCCTAGGTCTTCGGCCCCCGGCAGCAACATAGGGTCGAAGCCTGGCTGGTCCAGTCACGGCTGAGTGAGGGCTGCCATAAGTCTCTGCACGATGGCCTTGATGCCGCGTTGGTCCAGCAGGCCGAGACAGCCGCCGGCCCGCAGCTGACCAACGAGGTACTTGCATCGGTACCCGACCTGAAAGGGCATCTCGGGCTCTGAGGAACTTCTCTATTTCGGCAGCGTATAGGCCATCACATAATCGCCCGGCTTGGTGCCGACCGAGCCGTGGCCGCCGGCAACGATGACGACGAACTGGCGTCCGTCGGCTACCGTGTAGGTCATCGGTGTCGACTGCCCGCCGGCAGGCAGCCGCGCCTGCCAGAGCTGTTTGCCGGTCGTCAGGTCATAAGCGCGCACATAGTCGTCGACCGCCGCACCGAGAAAGGCGACGCCGCCGGCAGTGATCATCGGCCCGCCAATGCCCGGCACGCCGACCTTGAACGGCAGCGGCAGCGGCGTCATGTCGTAGACGGTGCCGTTGCGATGCTTGTAGACGATCTTGCCGGTCCGAAGGTCGGCGCCGGCCACATAGCCCCACGGAGGCGCCTGGCAGGGAATGCCGAGCGGCGACAGGAATGGCTTCAATATCACTGCGTAAGGCGCACCGTCATTGCGGTTCAGGCCTTGTTCGCTGCCCTTGGTATCGCCCGGCGGCGGCACGTCGGCGCGCGGCACCAATTTGGAGATGAACGCCAGGTATGTCGGCATGCCGAACATCACCTGCCGGACCGGATCGACTGCCACGCCGCCCCAGTTGAAGGTGCCGAAATTGCCAGGATAGATCAGCGAGCCTTGCAGCGACGGCGGCGTATAGCGGCCCTCATACCGCAGCTTCCGAAGCTCGATCCGGCAGGCCAGCTGGTCGAACATGGTGATGCCCCACATATCCGCGCCGGTCAGTGGCTTCGGACTGAAGCTGAGGTCCGAGACCGGCTGCGTCGGCGAGGTATGGTCGCCTTCGATCGCGCCGCCCGGCGCCGGCACTTCCTTGACCGGAACGATCGGCTCGCCGCTGCGCCGGTCGAGCACATAGAGGTCGCCCTGCTTGGTCGGCCCGACCAGCGCCGGCACCACACCACTGGCCGTGGTTATGTCGACCAGCGTCGGCTGCGCCGGCACGTCCATGTCCCAGAGATCGTGATGCACGGTCTGCCGCACCCAGCGCAATTGTCCGGTGTTGAGATCGAGCGCGGTGATCGAGGAAGAGAATTTCTCGTCATTGGCGCTGCGTCCGGCGCCGAGCTGGTCCGGCGTCTTGTTGCCGAGCGGCACATAGAGCAGGCCGAGCTTCTCGTCGGCGCTCGCCGTCGACCACATATTGGGCGAGTTGTTGGTGTAGGTCTGGCCCGGCGGCAGCGGCGTCGTCTGGTCCGGATTGCCGGAATCCCAATTCCATAACAGCGCGCCGGTGTCGGCATCGTAGGCACGGATGACCCCGGACGGCTCCTGCGTCGAATAATTGTCGTTGACCGCGCCGCCGACGATGATCTTGTTGGCGACGATCAGCGGCGCGGAAGTCGAATAGTAATAGCCCGGCTTCGGATATGGCATGTTGGCGAGCAGGTTCAGCGTGCCGCCCTCGGCAAATGTCGGACAGACCTGGCCATTCGCCGCGTCGAGCGCGATCAGCCGGGCGTCCGATGTCGGCAGATAGATGCGCGTGGCGCAGGGCTGGCCGGCGGCGATCTTGGCATCGGCATAGTAAGCCACGCCGCGGCAGGTCTGGTGCTGGCGGTCCTTGTTGAGCTTGACCTGCGGATCGAAACGCCATTTCTCCTTGCCGCTCGCGGCATCGATGGCGATGGCGAAATTATGCGGCGTGCAGATGTAGAGCGTGTCGGCGATTTTCAGCGGCGTCACCTGATAGGTCGTCTCGCCGATGTCGTCGGGCCCTTTCACGTCGCCGGTGCGATAGGTCCAGGCCGGCTGCAGATTGGCAACGTTTTCGGGGGTGATCTGGTCGAGCGGCGAATAGCGCTGGCCATATTGCGTGCGACCGTAATAGTGCCATTCGCCGGCCGGCACATTGCCGCCGAGTTCGGCCGTCGGCGTCACCTTGTCGGTGTTGAGTTGGCCGGCAATATCCTTTGGGTCCGTCGTCATCGAATAACCGGCGACGCCGAGCGATGCCAGCACCGCGAGGATCAGCGGCGCTCGTCCGTCGGGACCGGTAAGCCCGCGCCGCGCCCATGGCGTCAATAGCCACAGCGCGACAAGCACGATGATGCCGCCGCGCGGGCCGAGCTCCCACCAGTCGAAGCCGGTTTCCCAGACAGCCCAGGCGAGCGTGCCGAGCACGATCGCCGCGTAGAGCCACAGCGCCGTGGATCTGCGCCTGTAGAGCAGCCAGGCAGCGATCAGGAAAGCTATGCCGGCGATGACGTAATACCAGCTGCCGCCCAGCGTCACGAGCCAGATGCCGCCGCCGCCAAGCGCCAGGCCGATGAGGAAAAGGATCAGGGAGGTGATGACCACAGCCAAGACGGTGCTCCTTCGACTGGTGCGCTCCGCGACGCGTCCATGGGCAACCCCGCATTGCGTGCCTGCCCCCACGCAACTTTCTCCGGCCCGCTTCCCCTGTCAAGCAAGCTCGGCGTTTTACGGCGTCGACCCACGGCAAGCTCGGCGTTTTGGTTAGCGGACCCATTCAGATTGTGAGTCTACCGACTGGACAGAGAACAAAACGGAGACACTTCTGGCCTTTCGCTGCCGAATCACTACATTCGGGGAGAGATGTCCGGCTTTTCGGAAGACATGCCCTTTTTTGACGAACCGAACGCGCGGCCCGTGGCCCCGTCGGGCATCGCCGCGCGCGCCATGGCTGCCCGCAGCAATCAAAACAACGCGCCCGATTATCTCAACGGCCTCAACCCCGAGCAGCGGCTGGCGGTGGAAACCACCGAAGGCCCGGTGCTGGTGCTGGCCGGCGCCGGCACCGGCAAGACGCGCGTCTTGACCACCCGCATCGCCCACATCCTTGCCACCGGCAAGGCCTTCCCTTCGCAGATCCTCGCCGTCACCTTCACCAACAAGGCGGCGCGCGAGATGAAGCAGCGCATCGGCCTGTTGATCGGCGAAGGCAATGTCGAGGGCATGCCGTGGCTCGGCACCTTCCACTCGATTGGCGTGAAGCTGCTGCGCCGACATGCCGAGCTGGCCGGGCTCAAATCCGACTTCACCATTCTCGACACCGACGATGTCGTGCGGCTGATCAAACAGCTCATCCAGGCGGAAGGGCTGGACGACAAGCGCTGGCCGGCCAAGCAGTTCGCCCAGATGATCGACGGCTGGAAGAACAAGGGCCTCGGTCCCGCCGACATCCCCGAGGGCGATGCCCGTGCCTTCGCCAACGGCAAGGGCCGCGAACTCTACAAGGCCTATCAGGAGCGGCTGCAGACGCTGAATGCCTGTGACTTCGGCGATCTCCTATGTCACCCGATCCGCATCTTCCGCGCCAATCCGGACGTGCTGAAGGAATACCACAAGCGCTTCCGCTACATCCTTGTCGACGAGTACCAGGACACCAACACCGCACAGTACATGTGGCTGCGCCTGCTGGCCCAGCGGCCTCAAGGCAAGCCAATCTCCCCCCTCGCGGGGGAGATGTCCGGCAGGACAGAGGGGGGCGCGAAGGATCGCGACGCTTCCAATGGTCCTGGCGGAAACGCTGGCGGGACAGCGCCCCCCTCTGTCGGCTCCGCCGACATCTCCCCCACGAGGGGGGAGATTGGGCGCTCTTCGGCCGAAGGCCGCAAGCCCGACCGGGCGTCGGCCGGCCAGGCCGCCCCCGCGGAGGCCAGCGAGCGAAGCTCGCGCGCGGCCGTGAGCGAAAGCAAAGTTAACATCTGCTGCGTCGGCGACGACGACCAGTCGATCTATGGCTGGCGCGGCGCCGAAGTCGACAACATCCTGCGCTTCGACAAGGATTTCCCCGGCGCCACCATCATCCGGCTGGAGCGCAACTACCGCTCGACCGCGCACATCCTCGGCACCGCCTCGCATCTCATCGCCCACAATGAGGGCCGCTTCGGCAAGACGCTGTTTACCGAGAAGATCGCCGAGGACGACGAGAAGGTGCATGTCCACGCCGCCTGGGATTCCGAGGAGGAGGCCCGCGCCGTCGGCGAGACCATCGAGGCCTACCAGCGCCAGAAGCACAATTTGAACGATATGGCGATTCTCGTCCGCGCGTCTTTCCAGATGCGCGAATTCGAGGACCGCTTCGTCACGCTCGGGCTCAATTACCGCGTCATCGGCGGCCCGCGCTTCTATGAGCGGCTCGAGATTCGCGACGCATTGGCCTTCTTCCGCGTCGTCGCACAAGGCGCCGACGACCTCGCCTTCGAGCGCATCGTCAACGTGCCGAAACGCGGGTTGGGCGAGGCCACCATCCGCCAGGTCCACGACACCGCACGCGCGCTGCGCATCCCGATGCTGGAGGCGGCGGCAAAACTGGCCGAAAGCGACGAGCTGAAGCCGAAGCCGCGTGCCGCACTCCGCGAGGTATCAGCCAATTTCGAGCGCTGGCAAAAGGCTCTCGAAACCACCCCGCACACCGAACTCGCCGAGACCATTTTGGAGGAGAGCGGCTACACCGACATGTGGAAGAACGACCGCTCGGTCGAAGCGCCCGGCCGGCTGGAGAACCTAAAGGAGCTGATACGCTCCATGGAGGAGTATGAATCGCTGCGCTCCTTCCTCGAACATGTCGCGCTGGTGATGGACGCCGAGCAGAACGCTGAGCTCGACGCCGTCAACATCATGACGCTGCATTCGGCCAAGGGCCTCGAATTCGAAACCGTGTTCCTGCCCGGCTGGGAGGAAGGCCTGTTCCCGCACCAGCGTTCCCTCGACGAGGGTGGCCGGTCCGGGCTCGAGGAGGAGCGCCGCCTTGCCTATGTCGGCCTGACCCGCGCCAAGAAGAACCTGCATCTCTGGTTTGTCTCCAACCGCCGCATCCACGGCCTCTGGCAATCGACCATCCCGTCGCGCTTCCTCGACGAGCTGCCGGAAGCCCATGTCGAGGTCGCCGAGAGCGGCAACTCCTATGGCGGCTACGGCAATGCCTATGGTGGCGGCTCGTTCGCTCCCGGTCGTGGCGGCCAGGGGGCTGGAAGACAGAATCCTTATGGGGCGTCGCGCTTCGATAACATCGGTGGCAACAACGGCGCCGAGAAATCCGGCGCCTTCTCCAGCACCTATGCGACACCGGGCTGGCAACGTGCTCAGGCCAACCGCACCGAAGCGACCGACCGCAATTGGGGCACGCGCTCCGGCCACCAGGTCGAGCGCATCGGCTATGGCGAAACCGACTCGGGCTACGGTGCCGGCCGCACCTCGATCAAGGGCCGCACCATCGACGGCGAGCTGGTCGCCAAATCCGTCGCCGACACGCCCTCCCCCTTCAGCGTTGGCGACCGCGTCTTCCACCAGAAATTCGGCAACGGCAACATCTCGGCCATCGAAGGCAACAAGCTGACCATCGACTTCGACAAGGCCGGCCAGAAACGCGTGCTGGACGGGTTTGTCACGGGGGTTTGAGGCCGCCGGTCACCGATACCGCGCTTGGTTCCACTTATGGCCGAGCAGCGACAGGATGATGATCAGCCCGTTGAAGAACTGGACGTAGAAGCCGCTCAGTCCCGCCGCGACGACGCCGGTCTGGATGAAGGACACCGTAACCGCGCCGATCGCGCCGCCGACGACGGTGCCGATGCCGCCCCAGGTCGGCGTGCCTCCGACGAACACCGATGCCAGCACCGGCAGCAGGTATCCGTCGCCCGCCGTCGGCCACCAGGTGAAGTTGATCATTACCGAGAACGTGCCGGCGATCGCCGCGCCGATACCGACGAAGACGAACACTTTCACCCTGACGCGCTTGACATCGATGCCCATCTGCTGGGCGCTGTCGGGATTGTCGCCGACCACCTTGACCTGGGCACCGAAGCGATGGCGGTTGTAGAGCAGCGCCGACAGCACGACGAAGGCGATGGCCCAGAATATCTGCACCGGGATGCCGTAAAGCTGGCTGGAGAAGATCTTGTAGGCCCAGCTGTCGGCAAGGCCGGTCAGCGCGGTCGACCTGCCCTCGTTGATGATCTGGATCAGGCCGCGCAGCAGGAAATTCATGCCGAGCGTGGCGATCAGCGACGACAGCCCGCCATAGACGACCAGCGAGCCGACCAGGAAGCCGAGCAGCATGCCGGTGACGATTGCGGCGGCGATGCCGACGAACGGGTCGTAGCCGGCCTGCACGACCAGCGCGAAGACCCACGAGGCGAAGCCCATCGTCGCCGGAAACGACAGGTCGATCTCGCCACAGGTGACGACGAAGACGAGCGGCACCACCACGAACAGCGCCACAGGCAGCGTGGTCAGCACGGAACTATAGAGATACCAGCTGGTGAAGACCGTCGGATTGGCGATCATGAACACCGCCATCATCACGATGAACACGGCAAGCGTGCCGAGTGCGGCGCGGTTGTCGAGGACAAAGCCGCGCAGCCAGTTATCGGACGGGTGTTTCCATGCCTTTCGGGCGGCATCGCTGCTGCCTAGAGGGGTCTGCAGATCGGGATCCATGGTCTTGCTCATCGCGCTATCTGCTCCCCGGCGTCGCGAAGTCCCGGCAATCCGCCGGGATGTGCCACGTCTTCCATGAAATTGATGAGGTCTTCGGCCGACTTGACCTCGCTGCGGTCGGCGCTGAGCGCGACCTTGCCGCGGTCGAGCACCACGAAGCGGTCGGCGATATCGAAGACGTGGTGGATGTTGTGGCCGATGAACAGGATCGACCGGCCGCTCGCCCGCACCTGGCGCACGAAATGAAAAACCTTCGCGGTTTCGGTCAGCGACAGCGCCGTCGTCGGCTCGTCGAGGATGATCAGGTCGGCCTGCTTGTAGATGGCGCGGGCGATCGCCACGCCCTGGCGTTCGCCGCCCGACAGCTGGCCGACGATCGACTGCGGCGTGAACACCTTCGAGGTGAAGCCGATCTCGCGCATCAGCCGGCTCGCCTCCGCGATCTCCTTGTTGACCTTCAGCCATCCAAGCCAGCCGGTGAGCTCGCGGCCCATGAAGATGTTGCGCACGATCGTCTGCTGCACGGCGAGCGCCCGGTCCTGGAACACCGTTTCGATGCCGGCGTCGCGCGAGCGCGCAGCACTCCACCCGGTCACCGGTTTGCCGCGAATGAGGATTTCGCCGCTGGTCGGCTTGACCACGCCGGAAAGGATCTTGATCAGCGTCGATTTGCCGGCGCCGTTGTCGCCGATCAGGCCGACGACCTCGCCGCGGTCGACGCTGAGATTGACGCCGCCAAGCGCATAGACCTGGCCGTAGGACTTGCTGATTTCACGCAGTTCGATGAGGCGTTCGGCCATGGCGGTCCTCGCTTGTTTGTCGGTCGTCGCCGGCCGGGATTCAACCCGGCCGGCAGATCGGGCGATCAGCGCAACGCCTGCTTGGCGAGTTCGGAAACGATCTCATAATTCTGCGGCGTGACGAAGCCGGCACCGGTGTCGACATTCATCGGCGCCAGACCCAGCACCACCTGCTGGCAGAGGCTGAGGATTGGTAGGTAGCCTTGCATGAACGGCTGCTGGTCGGCCGTCAGCTGCACCCAGCCGCCCTTGAAGCCCTCGACGATCTGCGGGCTGGTGTCGAAGCCGAAGTTGAAGATGTCGCCCGGCTTCCTGCCCGCCGCCTGCATGTAAGTCGGCACATTGCCTAGCAGCTGCCCGCCGGGATAGCCGACCGCCTTGACGTCGGGATTGTTGAGCAGTGCTGCCGTGATCACCGGAATGGCCAGATTGGGATCGGCTGCCCACTCGGTTTGAGAATTGATTTGAACGACGTCGATGCCGGCCTCTTTCAGTGCGGCGACCGTGCCGCGTTCGCGCGCGCCGCGGCTCTCGTTCTCGAACGGGCCGATCATGATCGCCTTGTCGCCGGCCTTCAGCCCGGCCAGCTTGAACGCCTCGGCGCCGAGCGCCCGGCCCTGCTGCTCCTGCTGGGCGCCGACATAGCCGCCGCCGAACGCCGCCGTGACCGTCGGCACCGGCACGTTCTGGTACATCATCTTGATGCCGTCCTTGTGCGCCTGTTCGGCCAGCGGCATGATGGCGGCGTCGCCCGGGTGGCCCATCATGGCGATGCCTTGGGGCTTGACCGCAACAGCCTCGCGCAATTGCTGGACCATCTTCTCCACGTCCCACCCAGAGAAGATATAGTCGACCTTGGGCCCGAGATCGGCGGCCGCCTGCTTGGCGCCATTATAGACGATGGTGCCGAACGCATCGCCCTCCGCCCCGCCGGCGAAGAAACGGATATGGACATCCTTGCACCACTTGGCATCGAGCGCCTGCGCCGGCAAGGTCGAGAGTGCGGCGGCGAACGCCATCGCGGCCGCCGCGACGGTCGAGCGCAGAACTGTCCTTCTCATCGTAATGCTCATGCACGTTCCTCCCTTTGTTCCCTCGCTAGCCGAGGGGTTTTGACGATCGCTTCGGCAACGCGCCGCAATCTTTCGCTGGCCGGCACCTCCCGCCGGCCGACTTCTCACACCGGGTTCGGCAGATAGCTCGCGCCTCCCCGGCATTGTTTGAGATAATCCAGTGCCCGCACCTGGCCGGTGATCTCGAGATCGCCACGATAGACGGGGTCGTGCCAGCCCTCGATGTCGATGGCGCCCTTGTAGCCGGCCAGCCGCAGCTCGCTGATCACTCGCGTCCAGTCGCTGTCGCCGAACCCCGGTGTGCGCATCTGCACGAACGGCAGGCGGCCGAACACGCCATGTTCGCGGATCACGTCCCAGCGCACCGTCGCGTCCTTGCCGTGGACGTGGAAGATGCGCGGCGCCCATTTGCGGATCTGCGGGATCGGGTCGATCAGGTAGACCAGCTGGTGGCAGGGCTCCCACTCCAGGCCGAGATTGTCGTCCGGCAGTTCGTTGAACATCAGCTCCCAGGCGTCTGGATTGTGGGCGATGTTCCAGTCGCCGCTGGCCCAGTTGCCGTCCATGGCGCAGTTCTCGAAGGCGATGCGCACGCCCTTGTCGGCAGCCCGTTTTGCCAACTTCCCCCATACCTCGCGGAAACGCGGCAGGCTGTCTGGCAGCGGCTTGCCGCGAATGCGGCCGGTGAAGCCGCTGACCATGTTGGTGCCGAATAGATGCGCGTTGTCGATGATCGTTTCCCACGCCTGGAGCACGCCGCGATCAACTTCACCGCTCTCCAGCGGATTGCCGAACACCCCGATCGACGAGATGACGACATCGGCATCGCCGATCGCCTCGCGGATCTCGCCCGCCAGCCGTGGAATGTCCTTGCCGCCCAGCGTCTGCCAGAAGAACAGCTGGATGCTCTCGAAGCCGAGCGGCAGGATCTGCCTGACATAGGCGGCCGGGTCGTCGAGATTGGCGCGCACCATGGTGCCGATCCTGATGTCGAGCAGCGGGTTTGGCATCATGATCCTTCCTGTGCAGTGATAGCGACCCGATGCCCGGTCTCGGCGCTCTCGATCGCAGCGAAAACCATGGCCAGGCTCTTGATGTTGTCGGCACCGCGCGTCTCCGGCTCGGTGCCGGTTTCGACGGCGCGGACGAAATCCTGGATAATGCCGAGATGGCCGCCGACGCGATCGGCCGGGTCGAGCGGCGGCACGGCGATCGGTTCGGTGCGGTCGAACAGGCCTTCACGGACCGGCCGCACGACTTCCGCCTTCAGCCCATCCTCGCCGTCCCAGACAATGCTGCCGCGCTCGGCGACAATACGCCATGTACTGTCCCAACTGGTACGGAAGCCGGCCGCGCACCAGCTGCCGGCATAGGTGAACAGCTTGCCGCCGCCGAGGTCGAAGCTTGCGGTTGCCGACGACCCTTGCCGATACCAGGAATTGGCCGGCTCCCACTCCTGGCAATGGACTCCGGTCGGTTCGCCGGCCACCATGTAGCGGGCCGCGTCGAATGTATGGATCGCCATGTCGAGCAGCAGCACATGGCGCATCTCTTCGCGAAAACCGCCGAAATGCGGCGCAACGAAGAAATCGGCGTGGATGCTGGTCGCAGCACCAATGACGCCGGAATCGAGAAAGCGCCGGATGCGCCTGACATTGGCGACATAGCGGCGGTTCTGGACGACGGCATGGATACGCCCGGCGCTGCGGGCGGCCTCGACGATGGCACGCGCATTGTCCGGGCTGTCGGCGAGTGGCTTTTCGGTCAGCAGGTGGCAATTATGGGCAAAGGCGGAAAGCGCGACCTCGCGGCGGGCGGCGGGAACCACCACGTCGAATACCGCGTCGGGCCTGGTCTGGTCGAGCACGGCGTCGAGGTCGGTTCCAATGATGGCGCTCGAAAGCTCGTATTCGCGCGCCCTCGCCCGCGCCCTTTCGACATCGATATCGACCAGGCCGACAATGGCGAGCCCGTCGATCTGCCTGACTGCATCGAGCCAAGCCTTGCTCATCGCGCCGCAGCCGACCAGGACGACATTGATCATCCAGTACTCCTCCCTCTCGGCCCCTCCAGACCGATCGTCACGGCGTTCACGGCAGGGCCGTGAATGTTTTTCCGTAAACGTTTACGAGAACACACCCGATGGCGTAGAATGTCAATCGGCCGATAGCGAAAAACGTGATGCCGGCTTGGCCTGAAGAGCAGCCGGTGCTAGCCAAGCAAGGGGGAGAACTGTCCTTTGGCGTCCAGCATTCACGACCTTGCGCGTCACCTGAACATTTCGATCGGCACGGTGTCGCGCGCGCTCAACGGCCGCGCCGACGTCAACGCCGACACACGCCAGCGCGTGCTCGATGCGGCCAAGAAGCTGAATTATTCGCCGAACCAGTCCGGCCGCAGTTTGCGGCGCGGCGCCACCCATTCGATCGCCTTCATGCTGCAGCCCCATCCGGGCGATCAGGAATATGGCGAGCCGTTCTTCATTCCGTTCCTGACCGGGTTGCAGGCCAAGCTCGCCGAAAGCGGACTCGACCTGATCGTGGTGATGGGCGCGCCGGGCGACTATCAGCAGGAGCGCCTGCGCCGTGTCGTCGAGACCCGGCGGGCCGATGCGGTGGTGCTGGCCTGGACGAGGCGCGAGGACGAGCGCATCGACTATCTGACCCAGGCCGGTTTCCCGTTCGCGACGCTCGGCCGCAGCCGCTCCGGCGGCGATGCCTACCCCTCGCTCGACCTCGACTTCGAAAAAGCCGGCGCTGACGCGGTCGATCGTCTCGTCGCGCGCGGTCACCGCCGCATCGCGGCCATCCGCCCGTCGCTCGACCTCAATTTCGGCTATCTGTTCCTCGCCGGCTATCGCAAGGCGTTGCGGCGGCACGGCATCGAATTCGACCCCGAGTTGATCGCCGACGGCTTCATCAACGAGGCCGGCGGCTACGCGGTGACACCGAAGGTCATGCGCTCCAAGGACCCGCCGAGCGCCATCATCTTCAACAACGACGCGATGGCGCTTGGCGGCTGCAAGGCTCTGGCCGAGGCGGGAATCAAGCCCGGCCACGACATCGCGGTGATCGTCATCGTCGACACGCCGCTCTGCCGCTATTTTTCGCCGGCGCTGACCGGCTTCCGCCCGGCGCTGGAGCCGATGGGCGAGCGGCTGGCCGAAATGCTGCTGGCATCGATTCCGGCCTTCGCCGGCACCGAAGGCGCCCGCATCATCCGCGAAGTCTGGCCGCTGGAGCTTATCGCGCGCGATAGCGATTGAGCGCGGCGGTCACTGAGCAGGCTCAGATTGATCAAGCCGGCCGCGCTCGCGCTCCGGCGTTGCGACCAGCAAGGCCGCTGCGGCATTGGCGGCGGCAAGTGCCGCCTCGACAGGCTGCCCACGCGCAAGCCCCGCCGCGAAGGCGCCGACGAATTCGTCGCCGGCACCGTGGGTGCTGATGACCTTCACCGGCATCGCAGGCAAGGCGAACGCCTGGCCGTCGCGGTCGCGATAGGCGACCCCCTCCCCGCCGGCGGTGACGATGGCAGCCGGGTAGGAACCGACGAGCATGCCGGCGGCCTTCGCAGCACCCTCGAGCGTGTCGACGACCGGAACGCCGGCCAGGAATTCCGCCTCGATGGCGTTGACGATGACGATGTCGGTGAGCGCGATCAGCTCGGCCGAGAGTTTGCGGGCGGGTGCGGCGTTGACGAGGACGCGGCCGCCATACGCCTTCACCGCCCGCGCCGCGGCGATATTGGCGGCTTCCGGCACCTCGTTTTGCAGCAGCAGCACCGTCGTTTGCGCGATCAGCTCGGCCGCCTCCGCAATGTCCTTTTCGCCGAGAGTGAGATTGCTGCCCGAGACGATCACCGCGCCATAGTCGCCGCTGTCGTCGAAAATCGCTACGCTCATGCCCGAGCCGGCGCCGGAAGCCTCCCGCACGGAGCGCCGGTCAACGCCCCAGCGATCGAGATTGTCGAGAAGCGCGCGGCCGAAATCGTCATCGCCGACAGCTCCGATCATTGCCGCACGCACGCCGGCCCGCGCTGCCGATACCGCCTGGTTGCCGCCCTTGCCGCCGCATTTTGGATGCCAGGCATGGCCGGTCACCGTTTCGCCCTTGCGTGGGCGATCGGGGGCTTCGACCATGATGTCGTAATGCAGGCTGCCGAATACGGTGACCAGCGGCGGGGAAGCCGTCATGTGCCTCTGACTTTCACGAGCGGCTTGCCTTTCATGAGTTCTTGTCTTTCCGTTTCGACGTCACCGCGGACATGGTGCGGCCGAGATTGCGCTCCGCCGCCTGGTAGTCGCGTTGCGCGACCGCCACGAACAGCGCGTCGAGGATGTTGAGTTGGGCAATGCGCGCCGCCGCGTTCTCGCCCATCAGCGGCGAGCCTTGCGCGGTCGAGCAGAGCACGATGTCGGCGACGGCTGCCAATGGTGAGTTGTCGTAATTGGTGATGGCCAGCGTGCGCGCGCCGCTTTTGCGCGCAAGTTGGATGGCGTCGATGACGGCGCTCGTGTTGCCGGAATGCGAGAAGCCGACAGCAATGTCGTCGGCGCCGAGCAGCGAGGCCGACATCAGCATCATGTGCGAATCGTCGTAAACGGAGGTGCGGATGCCGATGCGCAGGAATTTGTGCGAGACATCGCGTGCGATCTGCGCCGAACCGCCGACGCCGTAGAAATCGCGGTTCCTGGCGCGGTAAAGCAGATCGGCGGCGCGGTCGAAATCGTCCATGTCGAGGATGGCGAGCGTCTCCTCCAGCGCCTGGATGGAGGTGCGGAACACCTTCTGCACGATTTCGGCCGAGCTGTCGTCCACCGACAGCTCCTGATGCATCTCGGCGGTCGGCAGGCGGCTGTATTCATAGACCGCCGTGCGAAAGTCACGATAGCCGGAAAAACCCAGCTTCTTCGCGATCTTGACCACCATCGCCTCCGAGACGCCGGCCTCCTCTGCGATCTGCTTGAGCGGGATAGTCTCGTCGAAGCCGCGCCTGCCGAAGACGGTTTCCACCACCTTCGCCTCGAGCGGCGTCAGATGCGGCATCATCATGCGGATGCGCGGTCCTACTGCTTTCAGATCCAGCCCGGTCAATGTCATCCACGTCCCCTCGTCACGCGATCGATAAGCATCGCGGCGAGGATTATAAGGCCAGTTGCCAGGAGCTGATAGAAGGACTGCACGTTCATCAGCGTCAGGCCATTGCGCATGCTGCCAAGGATGACGGCACCCAGGATTGTGCCGACGACGCTGCCCTTGCCGCCCATCAGCGAGGCACCGCCGATCGCCGCCGCTGCTATGGCGTCGAGCTCCCAGAGATTGCCGAGAATGGGTTCGGCCGCACCCAACCGGCCGATCAGGATCTGTGCGGCAAGCGCCGCCAGCAGGCCCGAGATCATATACGCGGCGATCTTGGTGCGGGCGATCGGCACGCCGGCTATATAGGCCGCTTCCTCATTGCCGCCGACGGCGAGCAGATATTCGCCGAACGGCGTCTTCTTGAGGATGATCCAGGCAATCAGCGCGACCACGGCCACGATAATGACCGCCAACGGCAATCCGAACAGCGAGCCATTGAAGATGGCACGGAAGCCGGCAGGCAGGCCGAGCACCGGATTGCCGCCGGTATAGATCAGCGCCAGCGCCCGGTAGGTGCTGAGCGTTCCCAGCGTGACGATGAAGGGCTGCAGCCCGACATAGGCGACCAGCACGCCGTTGAGCAGGCCGCAGGCAAGGCCGATGGCGAAGCCGGCGGCGATGGCCAGCGGAAACGGCACGCCGGCAACCAGCATCGAGGCCGAGATGACTGCCGAAAGAGCTGCCGTCGGCCCGACGGACAGATCGATGCCGCCCGAGATGATGACCAGCGTCATGCCCAACGCCAGGCAGGCATTGATGCTCGACTGCTGCAGGATGTTGATCAAATTGCGCTCGGCAAAGAAGCCGGGGACCAGCGCCCCGAAGACAGCGAGGATCACCACCAGGCCGATCAGCGTGCCAGCGTCGCGCACCGAAAACCGGTGCAGGAAATCTGCGCTTGGACGCGCTGCTGTGTGTTGGGTTATATCGGTCATCCGCTGGTCCTGTCCGTTATGCACCGGCCCGACGGCCTTGCGCCTTGCCGGCCTCAATCTCCGTTTGGGGTATGGCATGCGCGGCGATCGCCTGTTCGCTGAGACTTGCGCGGCCCAGTTCGGCGGCGACCGTGCCGTCGCGCATGACCAGCACCCGGTCGGCGAGCCGGATCACCTCGGGCAACTCGGACGAAACGACGATTGCCGAATGGCCTTCGGCGGCGAGCTCCTCGATCAGGTGGTAGATCTCCGCCTTGGCGCCGACATCGATGCCGCGCGTCGGCTCGTCGAACAGAAGGATCCGCGTTCCCGCCGCCAGCCAGCGGCCGATGATCGCCTTCTGCTGGTTGCCGCCGCTGAATAGGCGGATCGGCCGGTCGAGCAGGAACGGTCTGAGATTGACGCGTTTCATCTTCTCGGCTGCCACGCGCTTCAGCCGGCGGTGGTCGATGACGCCGCGCGGCGCGAACACGCCCATCGACGCCAGCGCCATGTTGCTGGAGATCGACCGCAACGGCACGATGCCTTCGCGCTTGCGCTCCTCCGGCACAAGGCCGATGCCGGCGGCGATGCCGCCGCGCGGACTGGAAAGTTTTATCGCCTTGCCGTCGATCTCCATTGTGCCTGATGACGCCCGGTCGGCGCCGGCCAGCAATCGCAGCAGCTCGGTGCGGCCCGAGCCGACCAGGCCGGCAATGCCCAGCACCTCGCCGCGATGCAGGTCGAACGAAACGTCATGGACCTTGGTCGCCGAGGCCAGGCCACGCACGCTCAGCCTGATCTCGCTGGAAGCATGCGAGCGGTGCTGTTCCTGCGCAAGTTCGCGGCCGACCATCATCGAAACGACGGCCTTTTCCGACACCTGCGCGAGATCAACGGTTTCGACCACGACACCGTCGCGCATGATGGTGGCGCGCTGGCAGATGCCGAACACCTCATCCAGCTTGTGCGAGACATAGACGACCGTGACACCGTCGCGCGCCAGGCCCGCAATCACTTCGGCCAGCCGTTCGAACTCGCTCGGCGTGAGGCTCGATGTCGGCTCGTCCATCGCCACGATCCTGGCGCGGTCGAGCAGCGCCCGGGCAATCTCGACGATTTGCCGCTGCGCCACCTTCAGCGAGCCAAGCGGGGCTGCCGGATCGATGGTCGGGTCGATGGCGGCCAGGGCTTCCGCAGCGCGGCGCTCCTGCTCGCGCCGTGCGACGAAGACGCCGCCGCGCGTCAGCGGATGGCCCAGGAACATGTTCTGGGCAACGCTGAGACGTGGCACCTGCTGTAATTCCTGATGGATCATCGCGACGCCCGCGGCCCGCGCCTGGACCGGGTTGTTCAGCGTCACCGGCCTGCCGTCGATGAAAACGCTTCCCGCTGTCGGCCGGTAGACGCCCGACAGGATGCGCAGCAGCGTCGACTTGCCGGCGCCGTTCTCGCCAAGCAGGCCATGGATTTCGCCGGCGCCGACCGAAAAGGACACGTCGCTCAGCGCCCGCACGGCCGGAAACAGCTTGGAAATGCCCTCGAATTGCAGCCGCGCTGACATTGCTTCGGTTCTCCAAGCAAGGGTGCCGACCCAAGGCCGGCACCCGCCGCCCTGCTCTATTGGCCTGCTGCCGCGTCCTCGAGCAGCGCTTTGCGCACGGCGTCGCCGCCGCCCGAGTAACGGTCGGCATTGTCCTTGGTGATCAGCGCCTGCGGGGTGGCAACAACACGCGGCAGCTTCTGCCCAGCCACCAGTCGCAGCGCCGATTCCAGCGCCACCTCGCCGGTCAGCACCGGGAAGCTGTCGACGGTACCGGTCAGCTCGCCGGCCCGGATCGAGGCATAAGCGTCGGAAATCCCGTCGGTGCCGAAGACGGCCACCTTGTCCTGCAGACCGGCCGCCTTGACCGCTTCGACGATGCCCAGCGCCATGCCGTCATTATTGGCATAGAAGCCGATCAGGTCGGGGTGCTGCTGCAGGATGTTGGTGGCCGCGTCGTAGGAGGTCTGGCGATCCCAGTTGCCCGGCACGCTGGCGACGACCTCGAACTTGCCGGTTTCAGTAATTGTGGTCTTGAAGCCGTCGGTGCGCTGGACGGCGGCGTAGACGCCAGCCTGGCCTTCGACGATGGCAACCTTGCCGCCATCCGGCCGGTTCTTGATGAACCATTTGGCGACACGCACACCATTGTCGCGCTGGACATTGCCGACATAGTACTCGGCCTGCGGGATGACCGCGTCATTGACGTTGACCACCGGCACGTTGGCGGCCCTGGCCTGTTCCATGATCGGCTGCAAATTGGAGTCGGTCTGCGGTGAAACGAGCAGCACGTTGTAGCCTTGCGTGACCAGGCCTTCGGCGATGGTGAGCTGGCCGAGCTGGTCGCCCTCGCTCTGCGCCGCCTGGTAGACGACGGGCACGCCGATGCGGTCGCCGAACGACTTGTAGCCCTCACCCAGCGAGCGCCAGTATTCGTTGGTCAGCGTCTTGGAGACCGCACCCGCCTTGGTGCCCTCGGGCAGCTTGGGGAAAGCCCCGAACTTGGCCTCGAGCTGCGACCAGTCGATGCGATCCTTCTCGGTGTCGGAATTGAGCGGCGCGAGATCCGCGGAAAACACCGAGCCGATGGACAGCGTCATCAGGGCAGCGGTAGCGGTGACGAGCAGAAATTTCATGGTCTTTCCTCCCTTGTTGAAAAACGGTGATGGCGCCGGCCTCAGCTGTCCGGCCCGAGCATGGCTTCCTGGATGATGGCCTGCGACGCGACCGCGTCCTGACGATCGACGGCGGCTGACAGGCGGTTGTCCTTTTCCAGCCGCTCGACGACGCGCAGCATGCGCTTGACGGTGGCGATGTTGACTTCGCATTCGTGGACGGGATCGAGCCCGGTCATGTCGGGGAACGTGTCGAAGTAGATGGCCCCGGCATAGCCGTCGCGGCGGATCTGCCTGAGCAGCTCGATCGTCTGCAGCGTGTGCACGGCACCGACCATCAGGCCGTCGTCGCGCTTGGCGTAGCCGTCGTTGAGGTGCACGCCGAGCAGCTTGCTGTGCCGTGCTATGAGGGCGGCAGCGAAAGCCGGCTGCTCGTCGGCATAGAGCACGTGAGCGAAATCGAGCGTCACGCCGAGATTGGGCAGGCCGATCTCGCGGATCGCCAGCAATGTCGTCGCCGCATCGGGCATCAGGCTGTAGGAGCGCGGCTCGTTGGGTTTGTATTCAAGGCTAATCTGGCAGCCCGGATCATGCGCCGCTACTTCACGAATGCCATCGATTTCGTGCTGCCAGAGTGTTGCGTAGTCAGCCTGGAAGGCGTAGTCGAAGCCATCCTGCCCGAGCCACAATGTCATCAGGCTGGCGCCGGCCTCGCGCGCGGCGTCGATGCCGGCCTTGGTCAGGTCGATGGCCTCGCGGCGAACGGAAGGATCCGGATTGGTGAAGGCGCCGAGCTTGAAGGCCGGATTAGAGTAGTAGCGCATGGCGAAGCCATTGATGGAAAGCCCGAGATCGCTGAGTTTGCGCGCCATTTCCGCAGGTTTTTCATCGACATGATCGGGGAAGTTGAGGTCGAGATCGGTCAATTCCGCAACCTTCGCCGCACGCGCCGCCATTTGCAGCATGGACGGTTTACCAACAAGATCAGGCCACTCGGCCTGTGGCCGCGAGGCAAAGGAATTGAGGCGGGTGGCGAAACGACAGACTGTCATCGGTGACCTTTCATTGTCATAACTTCACCCAAGAATGGTTATTTGTAAAGTTGTTAATTGCTCTTTCGATAGCAACGATTCGCCATGCACAGGCCAGTTGCGACCACACGAGGCCAGGCAAGCGCAGCACTGTCACGCAAGTATCATGTTCGCGTCCTAGATCGCTTCTCCGAAGGCTTTCGCGGCATTCTCGATGCGACGCGGCGCTTTTCAGATCCCGGCAGCTTTGTCTCAAAGAGGATATCCATGAAAAACCTGCACCGAACCGCGCCCCTCGCTGTCGCGCTCGCGATGTTCACCGCCTTGAGTCCGGCCTTGGCAGAAAACGCCGCGACCGTCGGCGGCGCCAACTTCGTCAACAAGGGCCTGGTCGGCGTCGGCCGCATCCCGGCCAGCCAGAAAGACAGGTTCGGCGAGACATTTGGCTCCGGCTCGGGCATGGCGATTGACGCTGCCGGCTGGACGCATGGCGCCGATGGCTACAAGGGCTCGCTATGGCTGCTGCCGGACCGCGGCTACAATGTCGTCGGCACCACCGATTACCGTCCGCGCCTCAACACGATCGCCCTCGAGTTCGCCCCGATCGCGCCGGGTGCAGTGCCAGCCGCCGGCCAGGAACAGTCGGGCCTCAAGGCAACGCTAGCCGACACCATGCTTTTGACCGACGACAAGGGCATCGATGCAACCGGCCTAGATCCGCTCAACGGCGTGCGCGCAGCGACCGACGACATGCCGATCCTGCCCGAAGCCAACGGCAAGCTCGCGCTCGATAACGAGGCGATCGTGCGGCTGCCCGACGGCACCATGTTCATCTCGGACGAATATGGTCCGAACATCTACCACTTCTCCGCCGATGGGCGTCTGATGTCGGCAACGCAGCCACCGGCGGCGCTTGTCCCGATGCGTCATGGAACGCCGAACTTCGCGTCCAACAATCCGGGACCTGGCGCGGCAGACCCAGATCCGAAGGATCCCGAAACCGGCCGCCAGAACAACCAGGGCCTCGAAGGCATGGCACTGACGCCCGACGGCAAGTTCCTGATCGCGGTGCTGCAATCGGCCCCCAGGCAGGATGGCGGCGATTCCGCTTCGACGCGCCAGAACACGCGCGCGCTGGTCTACGATGCCTCGGATCCGGCCCAACTCAAGCTTGCGCATGAATATGTTGTGCCGCTGCCGGTGTTCACCGATGCCAAGGGCAAGACCAAGATTGCCGCGCAGAGCGAAATCGTGGCTCTGTCGGACAAGACCTTCCTGATGCTGGCGCGCGACAGCGGCAACGGCCAGGGGGTGAAGGGCGACACCTCGCTCTATCGCGAGATCAGCGTCGTCGATGTGTCGGCGGCAACCGACATCGCCGGCACCGAGTTCGACAAGGACAAGCCGGTTGCGCCCAAAGGTGAGCTCGATCCCTCGGTGACGCCGGCCAAGCTGACGCCGTTCATCGACATCAACGACAAGACCGAGCTCGGCCGCTTCGGGCTGCACAATGGCGCGCCCAATGACCGCAACAACCTTTCGGAGAAGTGGGAGGCGATGTCGGTGGTGAGCGTCCTCGATCCAACACGGCCCGACGACTATTTCCTGTTCGTCGCCAACGACAATGACTTTCTCACCCAGGACGGCTTCCAGGTCGGCGCGGCCTACAAGGCCGAAGATGGCGCCGATGTCGACACGATGTTCCTGGTCTATCAGGTCACGCTTCCAGGCCTCGCCGGGAAGTAGCGACACCCCCAGGCAGGCGGACGCGCCGAACGCGTCCGCCTGCCTAGCACGATCGAACGGTCGGGCCCTTCAGTTGCGGCTCGCCGGCACAAGGATTGTGTTCTAGTGGGTTTGCAAAACCTAAGACTGACGATCCGTCGAAGGCACTTACCTCAACATCTCCGCGTCCTTTGGCACGCCCGCATCGATCGGCTCGGCCGTCCTGTCCGACACGGCGGCGATCTTCCCGGCGGCCGACAGGTTCGGGCGCACGAAGACCGGCGCGACGCCGTCGACGCGGCTGTAGAGGTCGATAATGTCCTGATTCATGAAGCGCACACAGCCGGAGGAAGCGTTCTTCCCGATGGAATCCCACTCCGGCGTGCCGTGCAGCCGGTACATCGTGTCCTTGCCGTCGCGGAAGAGATATAGCGCGCGTGCGCCCAGCGGGCTGTGCGGGCCGGGCGGCATGCCGTCCTTGTATTTCGCCAGTTCCGGCCGGCGCTGGATCATCTCTGGCGGCGGCGTCCAGACCGGCCACTTCTTCCTCGCCTGAACCACAGCGCTGCCGGTCCATCCGAAACCGGCCTTGCCGAGGCTGACGCCATAGCGAATTGCCTTGCCGCCGTCGCGCACCAGATAGAGGAAGTGCTCGGAGGTATCGACGACGATCGTGCCGGGTTTTTCTCCGGTCGGATCGGACACGATTTGGCGCACGAATTTCGGATCGACCTTGGCTACCGGGATTGCCGGCAGTTGATAGCCCTCGTCGACGCGCGCCGCATACATACTTGCGGCATCGCCGAAAGCCGGATCGCTTGGCGCCGCGGTCACTGGCGGCGCCGCTACGTCCGTCGTGGTGCACGCCGAAAGAGCCACGGAGGCCGCGCCCAAAGCGGATGCACCAAGAAACGCACGCCGGTTCAGGCGCTCAAAAAACAGCGGAATATCGGACATGAACCCCCGGCTTGCCCATGAGATCCAGGAAAGATGCGGCCCCACGCGTGCAGGATCAATATACGATTCCGGAAGCTTTGAGAACATGATTGGATCAAGGCACGCCAGGCGGAATTCGCAACGCTGCGTCGACCTGTCTCGTTAAATCGGCAATCATTGCGGACCGGACTCAAGATAAGCCTTCGCCGAGTTGCCTGCCATGGACGACAAGATGCCCGCACGCCGGCGGACCAGCGACCTCACCAGTGGACCTATCCCGCGTACATTGCTGCTGTTCGCCCTGCCGGTGCTCGGCTCCAATGTTCTGCAGTCGCTCAACGGCTCAATCAATGCCGTCTGGGTCGGTCGTTTCCTCGGCGAAGCGGCGCTGACCGCCACGTCCAATGCCAACCTCGTGCTGTTTCTCATCCTCGGCACCGTCTTCGGCATCGGCATGGCGGCGACCATCCTGGTCGCGCAATCGGTCGGCGCCCGCGATCTGCCCGAAGCCCGCCGCATCGTCGGCACCAGCGCCACCTTCTTCTTCCTTGTCTCGGTGGTGTTCGCGGTCTGCGGCTGGATCTGGGTCGATACAATCCTCAATGCGCTCGGCACGCCGGCCGATGCGTTGCCGCTGGCGCGCTCCTATCTGCGTATCATTTTTCTCGCCGTACCGATGATGAACCTGCTGTCCTTCGTCATGACGGTGCTGCGCGGCGCCGGCGATTCGCGCACGCCTTTCCTATTCATGGCGCTGGCCGTCGTGCTCGACGTCATTTTGAACCCGTTGCTTATTCTCGGCATCGGCCCGTTCCCCGAACTCGGCATCGCCGGCTCGGCCACCTCGACGCTGATCGGCCAGACGGTAAGCGTGCTTGCCATCCTGATCGTGCTTTATGCGCGCAAGCACCCGCTGCGGCTGGCCGGCGCCAATCTTGCTCTGCTGCGGCCGGACCCGGCGCTGCTGCGCATTGTCGTCTTCAAGGGCGTGCCGATGGGCCTGCAGATGATCGTCGTCTCGTCCGCGGCGCTGACTGTGACGGGCATGGTCAATGCCTACGGCTCGCAGGTCGCGGCTGCCTACGGCATAGCCGCCCAGCTCTGGACCTATATCCAGATGCCGGCGCTCGCCATCGGCGCCGCGGTCTCGTCCATGGCGGCGCAAAATGTCGGCGCCGGGCGCTGGGACCGGATCGGCCGCATCGCCGCGTCCGGCGTCGGCTTCAACCTTGTGCTTACCGGCGTGCTTGTCGCGCTGCTGTTCGTATTCGATCGCGCGGTGCTCAGCCTCTTCCTCAGCAGCGACAGTGCAGCGATCGACATCGCCACTCACATCAACAAGGTCGCATCCTGGTCCTTCATCCTGTTCGGCATCACCATCGTGCTCTTCGCCACTGTGCGTGCCACGGGCGCGGTGATGCCGCCGCTGATCATCCTGGTGATCTCGGTACTTCTGGTGCGCACCAGCTTCGCCTATTTCTTTCGAAGTGCGATCGGTGAGGAAGCGTTGTGGTGGAGCTTTCCGGCCGGCTCGATAACCTCGCTCGTGCTGGCCACGGCCTATTATCGCTTCGGCCGTTGGCGCAGCGTGCACATGATCGAGAGCCGGCCGGCTGCCGGCGAACCGCCGGATACCGGCCTCGGCGTGCCGCGCCAGCGCGCGCATCTTTCGCCCGAGACGCCGAACGGCTGAAAGGCCGGCTCAGCGCGCGTATTTCGCGCCAAACCCGAGCGCCACCAGGGAAAAGACGACAATCATGCCGGCAAAGGCCAGGCTCGCCACGGTCGCGCTTGCCACGGTCGACAGGATGCCGATGCCGATGACCGGCAGCGCGTTGCCGCAAAAACAGCAGATGAAGAAGGCCGATACCACTTCGGCGCGCCGGTCCGCCGGCGCGATCTCGTTCACCACTTGCAAGCCGCCGCGATAGCCGAGCGCTGCCGACACGCCACACAGAGCACTTGCGGCGACCATGATGGCCATCGAGGCGAAGACCTGCGCCGCAACGATCAGTGCGACGCTGGGGATCATCAGCGCAAGTGCCGCAAACATCGCGGCCCGGCTCGAAAGACGCGTCGTCGCCACAATGGTGCCGGCCGCCACGATCGACAATTCAAAGAACAGAGCGCCGGCTACCGCATGGTTGGCTACCTGCAGTTGCTGCGCCAGGATGCTCGGCGCGAGTGCCGCATAAAAGCCGACGAGCGCCATCGCGCCAAAGCCGGTCACCGCCGGCGCAACGAAATTTGCGCGGATGTCATCAGGCACGGAAAGCCGCGGCCGCATCGAGACGTCAGCCAGTTTTCCCGGCCGCGAAACGGTTTCCTGCGTACGCCAGATCAGCAGGGTTACGATCGCTAGCATCGCCAGGTGGACGACGAATATCAGCCTGAGCGGCCAAGGTGCGTATTCTGCGAGCAACCCGGCCCCCAGCGCACCAATGCCGAGGCCGAGAAAATTGGTGCTGGTGGCAATCGTCGCCGCCTGTGACTTGTCGTTGGCCGAGAGCAATTCGGCGAGCCAGGCCGTCCCAGTCCCGGCGCCGACGCCAATTCCCAATCCGCTCAAAATCCGGGCGATGTCGAGCCACGCGACATTTTCTGCGAACAGGAAAAACACCGCGCTGACGACGGCCACCGCCATCCCGGCCAATGCCATCGGACGGCGCCCGATAACATCGGACACACGGCCCAACATCAGCAGCGCTGCCAGATTGCCGATGACATAGACGGCGTAGACCAGCGTCAAAGTGATCTGCGAGAAGCCGAAGACCTGCTTGTAGATGATGTAAAGCGGCGTCAGCGCCGTGCTGCCGGCGAAAAGAGCCGCGATCATGGCAGCCACGGCAGCCGCTGCGGCGCTGCCGCCGAGTTCGTGATCGCGCGTCATGACTTGAGCGTGAGCTGTCATTTTTCGACCTTTTGCTGTTCGGGATCTGACACCAAACGCCTTTTTCGCGTCAGCCGTTCCCCCTTCCCGACTTGCTCCTGACAAGTTTGGCAGCTTTGCCGATGGCGCTGAGCGAGATCCTCTTTTAACCTCAGCGGATTGTCAGGGGAGATTCATGGGCAAAGGACGGGTCGAGGCATTCACCGATGGCGTGGTCGCCATCATCATCACCATCATGGTGCTGGAATTGAAGGTGCCGCATGGCGAGGATTTTTCCGCGCTGGCACCACTCTGGCCGATATTCCTCAGCTATGTGCTGTCCTTTATCAATGTCGGCATCTACTGGAACAATTTGCACAACATGTTCCATACCGTGCAGCGGGTTGACGGCCGCGTGCTGTGGGCGAACCTCAACCTGCTGTTCTGGCTATCGCTGATGCCGGCGACGACAGCCTTCATGGGTGAGAACCATTTCGCGCCCGTGCCGGTCGCCGTCTATGGCGTCGACCTGGCGCTCTGCGCCATCGGCTTCAACATCCTCACCATGGCCCTGCATCGACTGCACAGCAGCGAAACCCTTTTCGCCAGGGCATTGGGCAATGACCTCAAGGGAAAGATCTCGCTGGCCCTCTATATCGCCGCCGTCGCACTGACCTTCGTCAATCACTGGATCGGTGTCTCGATCTATGTCCTGGTAGCGCTGATCTGGTTAGTGCCGGACAGGCGCTTCGAGCGGCTAATCGAGAAATAGACAGACCATGATCCCGAACCGAAGGACCGCGTCAGCGAAAAGTGGATGCCGGTTTTCGGAAAAGATCATGGTCCAACGAGAAGATAGAGCCCATCCCGAATTTTATCGGGATGGAACAGGCTCTAGCCTCGCATTTCCTTCAGCTTTTCCGCTACCGAGGCGGCAAGGTCGGCGTAGCGCTCCTCCAGCCGCTCGGCCGCCTTGATCACTGAAAAATCATGGCCGAACTTTTCCAGCGCCATACGCAGCTTTTCGACGAACTCCGCCTGTTTTTCGAGCGCCGAAAAAAGCGTTTTCACTTGCGCTTCGCTGATGTCGGGATTGGCAAGCATTTGCGGCACTTCGCGGCTCATCTGGTCGCCGGTTGCGGTCTGTTCTTTCAGGATCTCGATCCAGTCGGTCAATCGTCAGTCTCCTTTTTCGATATCAGCATGCGCAGCGCCCGCCGACGCGGTCAACCCGAAGATACCGGCATCGGCTTGCGCGAGCCTCGTTCCGCGCTAAGTTCGCCGCGGCCAGAACAGGAGAAAATCATGACCACCAACGCCGAGATCCAGACCGCCCTGCCCGCACTTGCCTCCGGTAATGTCGCCGTCATCACCGGCGCGGCCAGCGGCATCGGCCTTGCCGCGGCCAAACGACTAGCGGCGATGGGCATGAAGATCGTGCTGGCCGACATCGGCGGCGCACGCCTCGATGAGGCCCGACACGCCGTCGCCGCCATCGCCGGCGAGAGCGCCGTGCTTGCCGTTGCAACTGACGTCTCGAAAGCCGACGAGCTCGACCGACTGGCCGAACGGACATTCGGCGCCTTCGGCGACGTCTCGCTGCTGATGAACAATGCCGGCGTCGGCAACAACCCCGGCAAGCCCTGGGAGAACCGCGAGGCCTGGAAGCAGTTGCTGGACATCAATTTCTGGGGTGTCATCCATGGCGTCGAGGCCTTTGCGCCGCGCATGCTGGCGGCGGGAAAGCCGGGTCTGATCGTCAACACCGGCTCCAAGCAAGGCATCACCACGCCGCCCGGCAACCTCGCCTACAACGTCTCCAAGGCTGGCGTGAAGACCTATACCGAGGGCCTTGCACACGCGCTGCGCAACGAGCCCGGCGCCAATGTCGCGGCGCATTTGCTCATTCCCGGGTTTACCTTTACCGGCCTGACCGAAGGTGCGACCGAAAAGCCGGCCGGCGCCTGGACCGGCGAGCAGGTCATCGACTTCATGCTGGCCTCGGTGCTGCGTGGCGATTTCTACATCCTGTGTCCCGATAACGAGGCGACCCGGTCCATGGACGAAAAGCGCATGGCTTGGGCGATTGGCGACATCATCGAGAACCGCCCTGCCCTGTCGCGCTGGCACCCGGACTACAAGGAAGCCTTTGCAGCATTCATGAAATGATCCGGCGAACGTCGCGCAGGAACCCGGACAACAGAGCTCCCTCACGCCGAAGCGTGCTTCTTCGCGTTGCGCTTCTTGGCCACGGCTTTGGGTGCGGCCATGTCGGCAACCTGTTCGTCGTGCCGCTTCGCCGCGCGTTCACATTTGGCCCGGATTTCCTCGACTTCGGATTCGGTCAGGTGCTCGATGCCGATAAAGGTATTCTTGGCTTTGCTGACGCGGATCAACTCGTCGAGCTTGGCCTGGATCGCTGCACTGTCGCGGTTCTGGGTGTTCTGGATGAGAAACACCATCAGGAAGGTGACGATCGTGGTGCCGGTATTGATGACGAGCTGCCACGTGTCGGAAAAGCCGAAGACCGGACCGCTTGCCGCCCAGACCACAATGATCAGGAAACAGACGGCAAACGTCGGCGGCAGACCGGCAAGATGGGCGATATGGTTGGCGATCCTGGTGAACAGCTTTTCGATCATGGCAGGGAGAAACAATCGGCAACTGCTTCGAGTTCCCTGCGAGGAGGAATTCACGGTCAAACAGCGCACGCGCCGCGCTCGCAACGATCAGGCGGCGTCGTTTTCCCAGCGGTCGAGGAAAGCCTCGATAGGCAAGGCCTGCATGTCGGGGACTGCCCTGGCCAGTTTCTCGACCGGCCAGTCCCACCAGGCAAGACGTTCGATCCGTGCCGCAGTTTCCGCGCTGAAGCGCTGGTACAATGGCCTGGCCGGAACGCCAGCGACGATTGCATAGGCCGGCACGTCGCGCGTCACCACCGCGTTGGCACCGACGATCGCGCCGTTGCCGATCACTATGCCAGGCATGATCACCGCGCCATGGCCGATCCAGACATCATGGCCGATGCTGACGGCTTTCGCCCGCCGTCGGTTGCGGAACGCCTGATCGACACCCAGCCAGCGGAAGTACTCGTTGGGCCGGTAGCTGATCTTGTGTTGCGTCAGCCGCTCGACCGGATGTTCCAGCGCATTGATGCGGCTGTTGGCGGCAATCGAGCAGAATTTGCCGATCGTCGTATAGATCGCTTCAGCGTGGCGCTCGAAGTAGGAGAAATCGCCGACCGTCACCTCGCGTAGGATGACCCGCTCGCCGATCGACGCATAGCGTCCAAGCTTGCACGCCTTCAGCTCCGCCGTCGGATGGATGCGCGGCTCGGGATCTTTCAGGACAAGGTGTTCGGGACGGTCCATGCGCGCGCTTTACGCCGGCACGCATAGTCTCGCAAGCCGACTGCGGCGCCCGCGCGTGCGTTTGGTTGCGTCAAGGACCCTGTAGCACCTTCAGTCTCTATTTCGGCTTGCCGCTGGTCCACACCACGTTCTGGCCGTAGAGCGGCACGGTGGTGACCGACATCTTTGCCGAGCCATCCTGCACCTGGCGCGAATGCGACAGGTAGATCAGCGTCTCGTTGGCCTTGTCGTAGATGCGGTTCACCACCTGCTTTTTCCAGATCAGGCTGATGCCTTGCTTGAACACCTCCTCGCCGGCCTCGCTCTTGTCGATGTCGCCAATGGTGATCGGCCCGGTCTGGCGGCACGAGATCGAGGAATCGGACGGGTCCTCGAACCAGTTGCCTTTCTGCAGGCGGTCGATCATCCCGCGGTCGAAATAGGAGACGTGGCAGGTCACGCCCTCGACCTTCGGATCCTTGATCGCCTCGACGATGATGTCGTTGCCGAGCCAATCGACGCCGACCTTGCCGACTTCCTCGGCGGCGGCCGCGCCGGCGCCAATGACCAGGCATGCAGCCAACGCGCCGCCAATCAATTTTCGCAAAGAGGCCTCCTGCGGTTCGAATTTTGCCGACCTCAGGTGGGACGAACGGCAGCGCTTTGCAAGCAGATCGCCTTCCCACTGGATTGCCGGTTGCGGCAACGCGACATCTTTGCGCGTGCTGTCCTGAGCATTATAGGTGTTGCGTTTAGTGAGAACGGAGTGGCACTTAACGTGTCGTCGTTTGCAGACCCCGTACTTTTCATTGCTTTCCGTTCAAGAGCAGCATCCTAAAATGTACAGTGACGCCTCCCCTATGATGCGCTTTATCCTTGTCGGCATCCTCGTGCTAATGGCAATTGGGATCGGTGCTCTAACCGTCAAATCGTATTTTCCCTACTACAGCGGCAAGCCGTACGGCGAGCCTTTCACGCTGGTCGACCAGAAGGGCGCGCCGGTCACCGAAGCCACCTTTCGCGGCCACCCCAGCGTCGTCTTCTTCGGCTTCACGCATTGTCCGGAAGTCTGCCCGACCACGCTTTTCGAGTTGGCCGGCTGGCTGAAGACGATGGGCGACGACGGCAAGAACCTGCGCGCCTATTTCGTTACGGTCGACCCGGAGCGCGACACGCCCGAAATCATGAACACCTATGTCAGCAATTTCTCCGATCGCATCCTCGGCATCACCGGCGATCCCGACAAGGTCCACGCCATGGCCAAGTCCTTCGGTATCTACTGGAAGAAAGTCGACACGAACGACGGCGACTACACGATGGACCACACCGCTTCGGTGCTGCTGCTCAATGCCAAGGGCGATTTCGCCGGCACCATTGCCTATGGCGAAAGCCCGGACGCCGCCATCGCCAAGCTCAAACGGCTGGTGGCGGAAGGTTGACATATCCGGTAATGACGCAGACGCGTTTGTATTTCACCGCGGGCAAGATCGAGGCTGATCGCATCTTCGCGGCGCTCGGTGCGGCGTTCGACGATGAGGGCCTGCCGGTTGCGGTGCTCGAGGTCGACGAGGACCGCGACATCCACGAAGTATCGCTCTATGCGGACGACAACGTCGATGCGGTCGAGGCGCGGCTTAGGGACATCCTTGCCGGACTGTCGCTGTCGAAATCGATAGAGCGCGAAGCGCTGCCCGACATCGACTGGGTGGCGCGCTCGCTGGAGGGGTTGAAGCCGGTGCGGGCCGGGCGCTTCTTCGTCCACGGCGCGCATGACCGCAGGAAGCGCCACAGCGGTGAGCTCGCCATCGAGATCGAGGCCGGCCTTGCCTTCGGCACCGGCCATCACGGCACCACCGCCGGCTGCCTCGAAATGCTGGAGCAGGTCATAGAGCGCGAGCATCCGCGCAACGCGCTCGACCTTGGCACCGGCAGCGCGGTGCTCGCCATCGCGGTGGCCAAGCTCGCTCATATTCCAGTGCTGGCGACCGACATCGACCCGGTCGCCGTCAAGGTGGCCGCCGCCAATGCGCGGCTGAACCATGTCAAGGCGCTCATTGAAACGGTGGCTGCACCCGGTTTTCATCATCCGATCTTTGCCGCGCGTGCGCCCTTCGACCTGATAATTGCCAATATATTGGCGCGGCCGCTGATGCGGCTGGCGCCGCAAATGGCCGGGCATATCGCGCGCGGTGGCTCGATCGTTTTGTCAGGCATTCTCGAGCGCCAGCGCGACGCGGTGATCGCGGCCTATGTCGGCCAGAAATTCCGGCACGTCCGCACCTTGCACCGCGAAGGCTGGGTGACGATCCATCTCAAGCGCTGAGGCGCCGCGCCTTCAACGCATCCGCTCGGACCTAGCGAGGGTTCGCCGCTTTCTTCAGCTCTTCGCGATCGTAGCCGTGAGCTTTCAGCGTTCGTCATCAAAGCCAAGCAAAACGCCGCTCACATACCGGCTCGCTTCGCGCTGGCGAGCTTCGATCAGCGCGTTCACAGCGCTTCTGAAAAATCCGCGTCTGGCTGAAATCGTGGACGTGATGGTCTCCTTTGCAGGCAATAAGACACGTTCCTCCACGTTAAGAAGGTAAGCCTTGCTGACGCTTTTTGAAATCGCCGATTCTGCATGGCCTCCATGCGCAAAAAGAGGCTGTCGCGACCAGGCATGATCGTTCCGAAAATCGATTCCGATTTTCGAGGTCATGCGCTACGGTCGCGCCAGCATTCGAGGAGAGCCCACATGTTCCAGACCTTCGATTCCGCCGGCGATCCGGCCGTTGGCAAGCCGCGCGTGGCAATGCTACGCCAATGGTTGGCGGCGAATGGGCTGGACGGCTTCATCGTGCCCCGCGCCGATGAGCACCAGGGCGAATATGTCGCCGACCGCTCGGCACGGCTGAAATGGCTGACCGGCTTCAGCGGCTCGGCCGGCGTCGCCATTGTGCTTGGCAAGCGCGCCGCCATGTTTGTCGACGGGCGCTACACGCTGCAGGTGCGCCAGGAGGTCGATCTCGACATCTTTTCGATCGAGAGCCTTGTCGACAACCCGCCGGCCAACTGGATCAAGGACAATCTCGGCAAGGGCGTGCGGTTGGGCTTCGATCCATGGCTGCATACGATCAGCGACGTCAAGGCGCTGAAGGCCTCGGCCGAGAAGTCCGGCGCGATACTGGTGCCGCTCGAACAAAATCCGATCGACGCCATTTGGCAGGACCAGCCCGGGCCGCCACTGGCGCCGGTCGAGATCCACCCGATCGGCTTTGCCGGCGAACTGGCCAAGGACAAGCTGGTCCGGCTGGCGGCAGCCATCGAGAAGGACGGCGCCACCCATGCCGTATTGACCGACCCCTCCTCCATCGCCTGGACCTTCGACATCCGTGGCGGCGACGTACCGCACACACCGCTGGCGCTCGGCTTTGCCGTGCTCGCCGCCGACGGATCGCATCTGCTTTTCATGGACCAGCGCAAGTTCTCACGCATCGTCGCAGCCTATCTGACGCAGCTCGCCGAATTGCACGAACCCGGTGAATTCGAAACGGCGATCGTCACCTTGGCCAAGGGCGGTGCAAAAATCGCGCTGGACCCCGCTCTGGCGGCGGAGAAGCTCAGCATGCTGGTCGAGGACAATGGCGGCACCGTCACTGCCGCACCGGATCCGGCCCGCATCCCACGCGCAACGAAGAACAAAGCCGAGATCGCCGGCGCCCGCGCCGCGCATCGCCGTGACGGAGCCGCCGTCGCCAAGCTGCTGTGCTGGCTCGACCGTCAGGAACCCGGCACGCTCGACGAGATCACCGTTGTCACCAGGCTCGAGGAGACGCGCCGGCAAACCGGCGACGAAACACAGATGCCGCTGCGCGACGTCTCGTTCGACACAATCTCCGGCGCTGGTCCCAACGGCGCCATCATGCACTATCGCGTCTCCCGCGCCACCAATCGCAAACTGGAGCATGGCGACCTGTTCCTGCTCGATTCCGGCGGACAGTACCAGGACGGCACCACCGACATCACCCGCACAGTGCCGATTGGCGCGCCGACGGAAGAGATGCGCGAGCGCTTCACGCTGGTGCTGAAAGGCATGATCGGCATATCCATGCTGCGCTTTCCACTGGGCACGCGCGGCTCCGAACTCGATGCCGTAGCGCGCCTGGCGCTATGGAGACACGGCTGCGATTTCGCCCATGGCACCGGGCACGGTGTCGGCTCCTATCTTGCCGTACATGAGGGCCCGCAGCGTATCGCCAAGACCGGCACCGAAAAATTGCTGGCCGGCATGATCGTCTCCAATGAGCCCGGCTATTATAAGGAAGGTTCTTACGGCATCCGCATCGAAAATCTTGTCCTGGTCACTCCGGCTGAGATGGTCGAAGGCGGTGACATCGCCATGCATGGCTTCGAGACGCTGACGCTGGCGCCGATCGACAAGCGGCTGATCCGGTCGGATCTGTTGACGCGTGACGAGTTGCATTGGCTCGACGAATACCACGCGCGGGTGCTGGCCGAGATCGGACCGATGCTCGACGGCGAGACGCTGGCCTGGCTGGAAAAGGCAACCGCCCCGCTGCCGCACGACTTCAAGCAATAGCGGCGGCGGCAACGCCGGTTGACAGGCTTTGCTCCGCAAGCAGTTCTTGCAAAGCCGTGACGTTGGGAGAACCGGCTCCCTTGCGCCAGAACAACACCGTGACGGCGTTGTCTTCGTCAGAGGGCAGTTCGTGCAGCTTTAGCCAGCGGCTCTCCGGGAAACCCGAAAGCACACTTTTAGGCATCAGCGCTATGCCCATGCCAGCCACCACGCAACCAAGGATGGCATGGTATGAACCAAGCTCGATGGTTTTCTCGGCCATGAACCCTCTGCGCGCGTACCATTGTTCCAGCCGCTTGCGGTGCGGGCAGCCGTGCTCGAAGGCTATCATGGTTTTGGGCATGTCCAGGCGGTCGTCGATCGAAACGCGCGATGCCGCCGAGACAATGATCAGCTGCTCCTGGAATGCGGGCAGCTTTTCGAACGGAGCGTCGGCGATGGGCTCGGCGGCGAACGCCGCATCGAGCTCGCCGGCAAGCATGGCGGTCGCGAGAACCTGAGGATTGCCGGTGCGCAACTGGATTTCCACTTCGGGATAACGTGCGTGATAGTCGGCGAGCAGACTTGGAAGCCGGGCCGCGGCGGTGCTCTCCATGGCACCTAGGCGAAGCGTGCCGCGCGGGCGTGGATCGAGCATCGCCGTTCGCGCCTCCTCCGCAAGCGCCAGCAGCCGATCCGCATAGCCGACCAATTTGTGACCGGCCGGCGATACGTGCAGGCGCTTGCCCTCCCGGATAAACAGCTGCACGCCGAGATCCTCCTCGAGCTGCCGGATGCGTGTGGTCACGTTCGATTGCACGCGAAACAGTTTTTCCGCTGCCCTGGTGATTCCGCCCTCGCGCACCACCGTGCGGAAGATGCGCAGATCGGCCAAATCCATACATCTCTCCTGGAGAACGTAACGATCTTAATTATTCATTTTAGCTGATTAGCCCTTTCCCGTAAATCGTCGGTGTAGCTGCCTATCAAAACGGCAAACCAGGGGGAGATGGAAATGTCGCCCGAGCCCTTCGGCATCCAGCCGATCGATCTAAGCGCATTGACGCCAAAGCAGCGTGAAGCGCTCTATAGCGGCGCCGTGCGGCGCGCCCACCAGGAGAGAGCGGAGGCGATCCGGCTGAGCCTGTCGCAGGTCGCGTCGATATTCAAGAAACCTGCTGGCTGGGCAGGAGCTATTACATGGTTTGCAGCGCAGATGAGCGCTGCGGCGAAGCCGCACGATCAGAAGTGGTGATTTTCGCAATGGCGGTGGGTCGGCTATCGACCGGACCCCAGCATCACCCTGAGTGCGAAGCCGACCTGGCTTGTGCTGCCCAACAACTGCGTGACCGACATCACACAGACGACGCCAATCTGCAGGGGATTGACCGCAGCCTTACTGCTGCCAACCGGCTTTCTTCAACAGATCCGCCATCTGGTCTGCCCAATGTGGATTGCGCAGCCTGAGCGGCGCCAAGGCATCGCCTGTAGGGTTCTCCATCTCCCGCATCAGTTCGACGCAAGATCTTGCCTCCGGCAGACGGCCAAGCGAGACGTAGCAGCAGGCGAGTGTTTCATAGGTGGGTCGCCACGTGGGACCGACCTTGCGAGCCTCAATCGCCGCGACGAGCCCCTCGTTTGCCTGCCCCGCAAATAGATAAGCGAGCGCCAGGACATTAAACCAGACGAAGTTCTGCGGATCGTACCGGTTCAACATAAGGCCGTGTTCGAGCGGCGCTATCGCTTCGGATGCGCTGCCGCGGAAAAGCTGCCCCATTCCCATAGCCAGATGACCAAGGGCGAAACTTGGGCTGATCTCGATCGCTCTTTCCGCAGCAAGAACGGCTTGTTCCTGCGCATTGGCATATATGCTGCAGATGGCGAGCGCATAATGCGAATAGGGATTTTTCTCGTCGAGCCGAACCGCCTTCAGGGCTGCATCCAGGCCTTCTCGGATATCCTGTGCCGGCTTGTCGCTCCAGCCGTAAGCGACGATGCCGGCGCTCACCCGACCGAGCCAGAGATGGGCCTCTGCGAGTTCAGGATCGAGCTTGCACGCCAGCCGAAATAACTCGCGGCCACGCAAGTGAGTTTGACGGCCGACGTGGTGAAAATGCCAGGTACCTTGCCGCACCAGGTCCCAGGCCGTCGCATTTCCGCTGTTGCGTCCAACGGCTGGGAGCGACTCCGTCTTGAGCAGTTCGGGTTCGATCGCACCAGCCACCCGCTCGGCTATGGCATCCTGGACGGCGAACGCCTCCGTCAGTTCCATCTCGTATCGTTCGGCCCAGATCTGATTGGCCGAGGCGGCATCGACCAGTTGCGTCGAGACCCGGATCTGCTGGCCGGACCGGCGCACACTTCCTTCCAAGACATAACGGGCGCCAAGCTCGCGGGCCACCTGTTTGGAGTCGACCGACTTGTCCTTATAGACGAAGCTGGAATTGCGCCCGATCACCCGGAACCATCGGAACCTTGTCAGCGCGGTGATGATGTCCTCGGTGATGCCGTCAGCCAGATAGGCCTGTTCCCTGTCGCCGCTGACATTGGCGAACGGCAACACCGCAATGGACGCCCTTTCGGAGAGACCCGCCAGTTGGCTCGGAAGCGCATCGTCTGCAGCGGGGTCAAGCACATGAACACTGCCGGCGAAGCGATATCCGGTGCGGGGGACGGTGGCGATCCATTCGCTGCCGTCCGGCTGCGGGCCGAGTAGCTTGCGCAGGGCGGCAATCTGCACCGAAAGATTGCTTTCCTCGACGACGGCATCGGACCAGGCGGCCTCCATGAGGGCCGTCCTGCTCAGCGCCTGCGTCGGTGCCTCCACCAGGGCCTGAAGCAACGACAAGCCTTTTTGCCCGACCGCAACTGGCTTGCCCTCGCGAACAAGCGTCCCGCGCAGCAGGTCGAGCACGAACGGCCCGAACGCGAAGCGTCGCGGTGCTGAAGCATCTCGCTTTCCGGCTTCGGAAGAATTCGGAACTTTTCGCCTCCTGTTAAGGACTTCGGACGGGGGACTGATCATTCTGGCCGTCCTTCGCACAGACTAACACAAATGGAGGTTCAAGATGATGATGTTGAAACAGCCGGCCGCAATGGACAGTGCTGCGCCCAGCGAGGGAAAGGCTTTGGTTGTTAGGGGCGGCGAGGCTTATCGGGCCGAACAGGGGTCGGACTATCTGCCGGGAATAAGTGCTGAGACCGTCGGAGCGAAGGCCCTTTGGCTGGGCGTCGCCTCAATCCCGCCGGGCAAGCGGACCAAAGCCCATGTCCATGCGCGCCACGAAACAGCATTTTATATGCTGAGCGGAGACGAGTTGGAGATGTGGAGCGGGGACGAACTGCAGTTTCGCGACCTCGTGCATCCCGGCGACTATCTCTACATTCCCGCCAACGTGCTTCACGTTGCCGTGAACCGGGCAAGCACGCCGGCCACCTTTATTGGCGCCCGCAACGAACCGACCGCACAGGAGAGTGTCATTCTCTTCCCGAAGATGGACGGCAAAATACCATAGAGCGGCGATCTGGCAGGAAGACAGGCGTACTCCGTCGGTCCACTACCCGACGAGCTGCCGCGCAAGGATCAGCACGGCAGCACCCGCCAGGAACATCGCCATCAGCCCGCCGCGCAGCGAGACCAGGCCGGCAACAATCAAGGCTGCCCATTCCGCCGGTCCGGCGCTGAGCGCCGCCGGCGCCACCAGCGTGGTCAGCACCGCCGCCGGCACGGCGCTGAGCCCGGCCTCGACGCGCGGATGGATATGGTCGAAGCGTGAGATCACCAGATGACCGCCGATGCGGGTCAGATAGGTCGCGATCGAAGCGGCGACGATGATCCACAAGGTCGTGCTCATGGCCGTGTCTCCACGCCGCTGTGGCGGGGCGGCAGGATGACGGCGAGCAGCACGCCGGCCAGCGCACCTATGGAGACATGCCAGGGCGAGCCGACGGTTTTGTACGCAATGATGGAGGCGGCAGCGCTGGCGATGACCACCGGCAGCCACAGCGGCCGCTTGCGGAAGCTCATGACCAGGCCGAGAAAATAGATCGGCAGCAGGAAGTCGATGCCCAGCACATGGGTGTCGGGAATAAGCTTGCCGAACATCGCGCCGAGCGCGCTTTCGATGACCCAGAACACATAGACCGGCAGCCCAAGCCCCATATACCAGGTAAACCCGACGGTTTCGCCGGCCTCCGCCTTGCGCTCGGCCATCGCGAACTGCGGATCAGTGAGCACGAAATAGCCTATCGCCTGCTGGATCAGTGGCCAATGCGCGATGCGCCGGCCGATACCGGCCGAATAGAGCACGTGGCGAAAATTCACCGCGAAGATCGACAGCACGATCAGCCACGGCGCGACATGCTGGCCGAACAGCTCGATGCCTACCATCTGGCTGGCGCCGCCGAACACCGTTGCGCTCATCAGGAACGCTTCGAGCACGGAAAACCCGTTGTCGACTGCGAGCGCCCCGAACAGCAATGCAAACGGCGCCGATGCCACCACGACGGGCATGCTGAGCCGCACGCCGTCCCAGAAATCGCTTTTCGCACTGTTTTCGGAGATTGCTTCCGCCGACATCAATCGCCTCCTCGGGACGGTCGTATGTAGGGAGGGCCGCCCTCCTTGTCACACCAATTCGATTGAGGCAAATGATCAGCGGAAGTGATGGCTGAGGCGGGCGGCAAGGCGCTCCAGTGCCCAGTGGATAAAAATCAGACGCTTGGCACCTGGGAGGGCATATCCGTTGGCGCCCATCGGTCCTTGCCAAAAGTGGCGGCCACAGACCCAAGGCCAGAGGTGGTTCCCCAGAGGTGGTTGCAATGAGCGAATTTTTCATCGATCCAAAATTCGGCCGCCTGGCCTTCGGCGCCGATCCCGGCAGCTATCACGCGACGCGGCCTGGCTATCCTGATTGGGTATTCGAAATTCTATGTGAACGGTGCCGTCTCGCCCCTGGCACGGCGACGTTCGAGATTGGCGCAGGTACAGGAACTGCTACGCGCCGCTTACTCGAACTGGGCGCGAGCCCGATGCTCGCCATCGAGCCGGATTCTCGCCTCGCGACTTTCCTTTGCGAGACTATTCAGGACAAGGCGCTCTCGGTGAGCGTCTCTGCGTTTGAGGATGCCGTCCTTGAGAAGGCCGGTTTTGATCTCGGCGTCAGCGCCACTGCCTTTCATTGGCTGGATGAGGACACCGCGCTGGTCAAGGTCGCCGAGCTGCTTCGGCCGGGCGGCTGGTGGGCAATGGTCTGGAATGTATTCGGCGACAACAGTCGCCCCGATCCCTTTCATGATGCGACGAAGGCACTGCTTGAAGGGCCTTCGAGCCCTTCGGCGGGCTCAAATGGTATTCCGTTCGCCCTTGATGCCGAGGCCCGCGTGGCGGCGCTGGAGCGAACCGGCGCGTTCGATTCCATCGAACATCGGACAAGTGTCTGGTCGCTCGTCCTCGATCCTGACCAGACGGTGGCCCTCTATGCCACTTTTTCCAACATCAACATCCGCAGCGACCGCGAAGCAATCCTGGCGGAGCTGGGTCGCATCGTCCGCGACGAGTTCCAAGGCTCCATAACCCGCAACATGACCACCAGCCTCTACACTGCGCGGCGCATTTGACTGTCTGATTTATCCGCTAGCGCGGCGAAGCCTTGCCTTCGATCGCCCTGCCCCAGTCGAGCAGCGGTTTTGCCCGCATGACGAAGTCGACGAGTTCGTCGACCAATCCAGCTCCATAAATATCCGCCGGCTCGACTGCGTGCCGGACGGCAAAATGCCGATTGCGGATCGCGGCAGCGAGATCAGGCTCGGCGATATGCTCGAAGCCGCGCGGCGTGCGCTTCATGCAGCCGTCCGGGTCGAGCTCGAGGCCGTTCTTCTTCAGCGCCGCGACGAGGGTGCGGAATTCAGCCGGCCGCTTCGCGATCGCGTTGCGCAGCGCCAGCAATAGCTCCGGTCCGGGCTGCCACCAGGCAACGGCGGCAAAGCAGCGATCGAGCCCGATATGGACGTAAAACACGCCCTGTTCCATCTTGGTGCCGTCAGGCGAAAGGATCGCCGACAAATGCCGGTTATAAGGCCGTTTGTCCTTGGCGAAACGCACATCGCGATTAATCCGGAACAGCGACTTCTTGCGGTCGCCGCGCAGGCCGAGCCCCGCGGCCGTGAAGCGCTCGGAGAGCGTTTCGACCAGATCGCCGAAGGGGTCGCGCAGATCCCGTTCGAAAAGGTCGCGGTTTTCCAAAAACCACTCCCGGCTCTGATGAAAATCCAGCGCCTTGAGGAAGGGAATGGCCTTTTGCCCAAAACCGTTGAACGCAGCCGCCATCACGCGCCCTTGCCGATCCGCTGCAACCAGGTGTCCTCGTCGATCACCTCGATGCCGAATTTGGTCGCGTCCTTCAGCTTGGAACCGGCGCCCGGCCCCGCTACCAGGAGATCGGTCTTCGCAGAAACCGAGCCGGCGACCTTCGCGCCGAGACGTTCGGCCATCGCCTTGGCCTCGGGGCGCGTCATCTTTTCCAGCGTGCCTGTAAACACGATTGTCTTGCCGGCGACCGCACTATCGGCTGAGACGTTCACGATGTATGGCTTCGGGTGGACCTGTGTGAGCAGCGCTTCAAGCACGGCGTCGTTGCGTTCATTGCCGAAGAAATCGCGAAGCGCACCTATCACCGTATCGCCGATGCCGTTGATCGAAGGAAAAACGGTGTGTGGATCGGCTGCCGCTGCTGTCTCCTTGCCAATGCGGATCAACTCCTCGATCGTCGAGAAGGTTCGGGCAAGCACAGCGGCCGTCGTTTCGCCGATATGGCGGATGCCCAGCGCAAAGATGAAGCGATCGAGTTCCGGTTCGCGGCGAGCGTCGATGGCAGCGAAGAGCTTGTCGAGGCCGTCGTAGTTGCGTTCCTCGACACTGCGTACATTCTTGCGCGTCTTGCCCGACGCGGCCTCACGCTGCCTGGCCTGCTCTTCCCGCCGCTCGGCCAGCGCCTTGGTAACGGCGGGACGACGATCCCTGAGCGTAAAGATATCGGCGGCTGTCTTGATCAACCCGGCGTTGAAGAACAGATCTATGTTTTCAGCGCCCAGGCCTTCGATATCCATGGCGCCGCGTGACACGAAATGGCGCAATCCTTCCACGGCCTGCGCAGGGCAGATCAGTTCGCCGGTGCAGCGGCGGCGGGAATCCTCCTTGCCGGTCTTCTCGTTGATCTCGCGCGTTGCGGGTGAGCCGCAGATCGGACATTTGTGCGGGAATTCGTAGGGCACGGCATCTGGCGGACGCTTATCGGCTACGACGCTGACGATCTGCGGAATGACGTCCCCTGCCCGCTGGATGACCACTGTGTCGCCGATACGCACGTCATAGCCGTCGCGGATCGGCTGGCCGTTGCTGTCCAGACCCTTGATGTAATCTTCGTTGTGAAGCGTGACGTTTTCGACCACTACGCCGCCGACCGTGACGGGTGCAAGCCGGGCAACGGGCGCCAGCGTACCGGTACGGCCCACCTGAATGTCGATCCTGAGCACGGTTGTCATCGCCTGTTCGGCCGGAAATTTGTGGGCGATGGCCCAGCGCGGTTCGCCAGTGACGAAACCCCATCTGCGCTGCAATTCCAGCTGATCGACCTTGTAGACGACGCCGTCGATGTCGTAGCCCAGTGATGAGCGCTGGGTCTCGATCAGGTGATAATGCGCGACCAGTTCCTCGACCGATCTTGCCCGGACCATCAGCGGGCTGACCTTGAATCCCCACTCCGCGAATTTTTGCACGGAATCGTATTGGGTCGGAGCCGGATCCTTTGTGGTAAAGCCCCAGGCGTAGGCAAAGAACTTGAGGTTGCGGCTGGCGGTAACGGACGGGTCTTTCTGACGGAGCGACCCGGCCGCGGTATTGCGCGGATTGACGTAGTCCTGGCCGCCGAGCGCCGCCGACCGCTGCTTCAACGCCTCGAATTCCGCGTAGGTCATATAGACCTCACCGCGTATTTCGATGACCTCGGGCCAGCCCGATCCATTCAAGGTCTTGGGAATGTCGGCGATGGTCCTCAGATTGGCGGTGATGTCCTCGCCAACGGCGCCGTCGCCGCGCGTTGCTCCCTGCACGAACACACCACCTTCATAACGCAGCGAAGCCGACAGCCCGTCGATCTTCGGCTCAGCTGTGAAGGCGATGTCCAGATCCTTGTCGCGATCAAAGAACCGCCGGCCACGTACAATGAAATCGGTGACGTCCTGGTCGGTATAGGCCTTGGCGAGGCTGAGCATCGGCACCGCATGACGCACCTTGGCAAAGCCTTCCGCCGGCGGTGCGCCGACCCTGCGTGAGGGCGAATCCTCGCGCACCAAAGCGGGGAAGCGCTGTTCGATGGCGAGGTTGCGCCGCGTCAGCGCGTCATATTCCGCGTCCGTGATTATCGGCGCGTCCTCGCCGTGGTAGCGCCGGTCGTGCTCGGCGATCTCCTGCGCCAACCGCTTCAACTCGCTTGCCGCCTCGCTTTCGCTGAGCGAATCCACTGGTTTTTCGTCCATACACTGCTCCCTCCACGGTGGCGCGACACAATAGAACAGGATTCTCTCATGAGGGAGAGATCAGACACGGAAATCATTCCTGAACAGCAGGATGGAGCCAGACCCTGACTCAGGTCACGAGCGCCGGAAACGAACTCGTCTAGAGCAATTCCAGGAAAAGTGTGAAACGGTTTTCCGTCCGGAATTGCGCAAAACAAAGAGGTAGAGCGGTTCGGCGTGATGAACCGCTCTACGCTGCCGCGATGTTCTCCCGCAGCAAGCGCTCGGCCGCCGCGCGCGCCTCGTCGGTGATGGTGGCGCCGGCGAGCATGCGCGCGATCTCCTCCTGCCGCGCCGCCCGGTCCATCTCGGCGATGCCGGTCGACACCCGGTCGGCCCCGCCTGACTTGGAGATCAGGAAATGCGTCGCGGCGCGCGCCGCCACTTGCGGCGCGTGCGTGACCGAAAGCACCTGCACGCGCTTTGCCAGCCGCGCCAGCCGCTGGCCGATGGCGTCGGCAACCGCGCCGCCTACCCCGGTGTCGATTTCGTCGAAGACCAGGGTCGGCGCCGAGCCGCGATCGGCCAGCGCCACCTTGAGTGCCAGCAGAAAGCGCGAAAGCTCGCCGCCGGAAGCGACCTTCATCATTGGGCCGGGCCGGGTGCCGGGGTTGGTGCGCACCCAGAACTCGACCTGGTCGATGCCTTCTTCCATGCGGCTCCCGGCATCGCTTGCGATCTCGACGATGAACTCAGCCCGTTCGAGCTTCAGCGCCGGCAGTTCGGCCATTACCGCCTTGGTCAGCCCTGCGGCCGCCGCATGGCGAAGCGACGACAGCTGGGCCGCCGTAATGTCATAGGCCTGACGCGCAGCTGCAGCCTGTCTCTCCAGCGCATGCAGGCGCTCTTCGCCAGCGTCGAGATCGGTAAGGTCGGCCGCCATGGTGTCGCGCAGTTGCGCCAGATCGTCGACAGCGACGCTGTGCTTGCGCGAGGCGGCACGCAGCGCAAACAGCCGCTCCTCGGCCTTCTCCAGCCGCTGCGGATCATATTCAGTGGCGCGAAGTGCTGCTTCCACGCCCGACTGCGCCGCGTCGAGCGACAGCATCGCCTCGTCGAGCGATTTGACGACCTCTTCAAGCAAGCCGGGCGCTTCCGTCACCTTGCGCTGCAGCCGCCTGAGCAGGCTGGCCAACTGCGGCAAGGGTGAGGACGGGCCCGAGAGCACATCCTGCGCATCGTGGATTTCCGAGGCGATCTTTTCGGCACGCATCATCGAGGCGCGCAGTTCGGCGAGCTCGGTCTCTTCACCCGGTTGCGGATCGAGCCTGGTCAATTCGGCGACCGCCGCACGCAGATAATCGGCCTCGCGGGAAGCCGCCTCGACTTTGGCCCGGTGCCGTGAAAATTCCTGCTCGCAGGCGCGCCAGTGCCGCCACGCCTCGCCTGTTGCACGCGCGGCGCCCAGATGACCGCCGAAGCTGTCCAGCAATTCCCGATGCGCACCGGGATCGACCAAAGCGCGCTCGTCGTGCTGGCCGTGGATCTCGACCAGCGCATGGCCGACGTCGCGCATCAGCGTCACGCTGGACGGCTGGTCGTTGACGAAAACGCGCGTGCGGCCGTCCGCCGTCTGGACGCGGCGCAGGATGATGTCGCCGTCGTCCTCGATGGCGTTCTCGGCGAGCAGCATACGGGCCGGGTGGTTGCGCGGCACGTCGAACACAGCGATGACCTGGCCTTGTGCCGCGCCATGCCGCACCAGCGAGGCGTCGCCGCGGGCGCCAAGCGCCAGCGACAAGGCGTCGAGCAGGATGGACTTTCCGGCGCCGGTTTCGCCGGTCAGCACCGAAAGGCCGGACGAGAAGTCGATGTCCAGCTTCTCGATCAGAACGATATCGCGGATCGACAGCCTGCAGAGCATGGTGACGCGCCGCTCAGGCGCCGGTGATCAGCTTCCCGGCCTTGGAGATCCACGATCCGGCATTCTCGCGCGGCTCGAGCCCACCACTCTGCAGGAGCTTATAGGAGTCCTTGTACCACTGGCTGTCGGGATAGTTGGTGCCGAGCACGGCCGCGGCGGTCTGCGCTTCCGACGTCAGTCCCATCGCGTAGTAGCTCTCGGTCAGACGCGCCAGCGCCTCCTCGACATGGCGTGTGTTGGAATAGTTCTCCACCACGTTGCGGAATCGTTTGACGGCTGCGATGTACTCGCGGCGCTCGAGATAATAGCGGCCGATCTGCATCTCTTTGCCGGCGAGCTGATCGTTGGCGAAGCGGATCTTCTCCTTGGCGTCGTCGGCATATTCGGACGTGGGCCAGCGCGTCACCAGGTCCTGCATCGTCTGCACGGTAAGACGCGCTTCCTTCTGGTCCTGGGTGACGTCCTTGATCTGGCGGTAGTAGCTCAGCCCGATAATATATTGGGCATAGGCTGCATCGTCGGTCGACGGGTAAAGGGTCAGGTAGCGCTTGGCCGAACCAATCGCCTCGTCGTAATTGCCCTGACGGTAGTCGGCAAAGGCGCCCATCACCATCGATTTGCGGGCGAATTCCGAATACGGATGCTGGCGGTCGACGGCATCGAATTTGCGGCTTGCCTCCTGCAGGCGCCCGGCATTCAGATTGGCGAGACCCTGATTATAGAGCACGTCGGCCGGCTCGGTCTGATCGACATAGGTCGATAGATCGACGTCCTTCTCGGACGACATGCAGGCCGACAGAAACAGCGATGGAACGACGACCGAAAGCGCCAGGAAAACAGCCCGCCGCGGCACCTTCGATTGACCAACTCGCTTGAAAAACATGATTGGATTCCGCCCTTTCGGCGTCATTTCAGTCGACGGCAGCAGCCATAAACCATAACCGCCTTGCCCGGCAACGCTATCCCCGGCCAATCGCACATTTTTGTGGCGGTTTGGCGCCACCTGGAAAGCTGTGCGATTTGGCCGGCCAGTGATGCATCCTTGCAACACAGCTGATCGCAATAAGAGCCGCAAAAACGTTAAGAATCAGATCATCCAGGGCGCAAAGAGGGGGGCATTGACGGCGCTCATCTCGGCGGCACGGCCGCGCTCGCGGCGCGTCGTCTCGACGATCTCGAAAGCCGAACGGTCGGACAAGAGACGGCGCAGCGCCGCGGCGTTCAGCCTGTGGCCACCACGATAGGAGCGGAAGCAGCCGATAAACCGGGCACCGGCGAGCGCCAGGTCGCCCATTGCATCCATCGTCTTGTGCCGCGCGAACTCGTTGGGATAGCGCAGGCCTCCCATGTTGATCACGCGGTTGTCATCGCCGATCACCAGCGAGTTCTCCAGCGAGGAGCCGAGCGCGTAGCCAGCTGCCCATAGCCGCGCGACGTCCTTCATGAACCCGAAAGTGCGGGCCCGCGCGACGTCGCGGCGGAAAATGTCGGCATTCATATCGGATGCGAAAAGCTGGCGGCCGATCGCCGGGCTTTCGAAATCGATCTCGATCTCGAAGCGCGTGCCATCATAGGGCCTGAACTCCGCCCAGCAGGCGCCGTTCTCGATGCGAACCGGCTTGACCACCCTGATGTAGCGACGCTTGACCGGCAGCGTTTCGATGCCTGCCTGGTCCATGGCCTCGATGAACATGACCGCGCTGCCGTCGAGGATAGGCACCTCACGGCCGTCGATTTCAATGACGAGATTGTCGATCCCAAGCCCAAAGAGCGTCGCCATCAGATGCTCGACCGTGGCAATGTGCTCGCCTTGCGGATCGCCAAGCATGGTGCAGAGGTCGGTGGCACCGACCTCGGAAACGAGCGCGCGAAATTCGTGGCTTCCGCTTGCATTCGAAAGCTGGAAGACGATACCCGTATCGGCATCTGCCGGCAGGAAATGGACGGTGACCGGATTGCCGCTATGGACGCCGATACCAGTCAGCGTCGCACGCGATTTAAGTGTCGTCTGATAGTCGTGCAAAACAATCCCCATAGCCCGTACTGCCTAGGTCCGCTTCATCTGCCCTGAGGGCGCGGCTCTTGATTGATCGGCAGGCAGGGCCACTTCCCCGAGACTCCCAGCAAACCGACTTTGGTCGGTGGCGAAGATAATGGTCCCACAGGGAGACTCCAAATCACGGTTTCTTACTCTTTGTAACTGCGGTCCAGCGCGGGATTGCCCCATAAGTCCGTGTTTTAAAATCGCTTTTAATATTAACAGGCGAACAGTTTCCTGCTCGCCTGTTAACAACTGTTACGAACCGTCAACAGATCAATTGGCCTGCCGGCGCAGGAAGGCGGGAATCTCCAGCTGATCGTCTTCCTGGACAGCCCGGCTCTGCGGCGTCAGTCGGCCCTGCTCGTCCAGCTGGCCGCGGCGCGGCGCGTAAAGCTGCGGATCCTGGCTGGCTAGGCGGCGCACTTCCGCCGGCGCCTGGCGCAGTTTCGGTTCGCGCGGCTGCGCCGGCTGCAGCCGTGCAGGTTCCTCTTCGCGGCGGGTTAGGCCGTTGGTCAGGCGCTTGAGCAAGCCCATCGGGCCGCTGTTCTCGTGGTCGGCCGGGCGGGCCTTGGCTTCCACTTCAGCCTTCACCTGCGGCGGGAAATCCTCTACCCGCGGCATGCGCTGGGGTGCCGCGGCAATCGGCTGCGGCATTTCACGATGCGGAGCCGGCTGCATCGCTTGCTGAACCACTGGCTGCATCATCGGCTGCGGCTGAGCGGGAGGCGCCTGGAAGATCTTGCTCTGCGGACGGAAGTCTTCCGAATGCGCGACCGGTGCCGGGCGGGCCTGCGCCATCGCTGCCGCATTCGCCTCGGCGAGCTGAATGGCCTCGGCGACCGGATCGGCAGCACGTGGTTCATAGATCGGCTGCTGGACAGGCGCCGGGCGCATTTCCGTGACCTGAGCCGCCGGGCGGCTGACCGGCTTCGGCGGAGCCGTGCGGATGGCGATCGGCGCTGCAGCGATTTCGGCCGCCGATTTGTCGATGCCGGTGGCGACCACCGACACGCGGATAACGCCTTCGAGTTCCTCATCGAAGGTGGCGCCCAGAATGATGTTGGCGTCCTGGTCGACCTCTTCGCGAATGCGGGTTGCGGCCTCGTCGACTTCGAACAGTGTCAGGTCGCGGCCGCCGGTGATCGAGATCAGCAGGCCCTTGGCGCCCTTCATCGAGGTCTCGTCGAGCAGCGGGTTGGCGATGGCGGCTTCCGCGGCGGCCATTGCGCGGCCCTCGCCCGAAGCCTCGCCGGTTCCCATCATCGCCTTGCCCATTTCGCGCATGACCGAGCGGACGTCGGCGAAGTCGAGATTGATCAGGCCTTCCTTGACCATCAGGTCGGTGATGCAGGCGACACCCGAATAGAGCACCTGGTCGGCCATGGCGAAGGCGTCGGCGAAGGTCGTCTTGTCATTGGCCAGCCGGAACAGGTTCTGGTTGGGAATGACGATCAGCGTATCGACACATTTCTGCAGTTCCTCGATACCCATGTCGGCCGTCTTCATGCGGCGCTGGCCTTCGAAGTGGAACGGCTTGGTGACGACGCCGACGGTAAGGATGCCCTTTTCGCGGGCAGCGCGCGCGACCACGGGCGCCGCCCCGGTGCCGGTGCCGCCGCCCATGCCGGCGGTGACGAAGCACATATGCGTGTTCGAGAGATGATCGATGATCTCGTCGATGCACTCTTCCGCCGCCGCGCGCCCGACTTCAGGCTGCGATCCGGCGCCGAGACCCTCGGTGACATGCGCACCGAGCTGGATCAGCCGCTCGGCCTTCGACATCGTCAGTGCCTGCGCGTCGGTGTTGGCCACCACGAACTCGACGCCGCGCAAGCCGGCGGTGATCATGTTGTTGACGGCATTGCCGCCGCCGCCGCCGACACCAAACACGGTGATGCGCGGCTTGAGCTCGGTGATGTCCGGCTTCTGCAGATTGATGGTCATTGTCTTCGTCCTTTGCCTTTCCCGCCGCTTCGCCGCCGCGGCCGCCTATGGGGCTGTCCCCGTCAAATTAAAAACTGTCTCTCAACCACTGACTCATTCGATGCAGTTTTCCGCCTGTTCCGGTCATCCGAAGACCGGAAATTCCCTTCGCCGGGCGGCTCTCGAAGCTCGCCATCTGCGGGTAGATCAGAAGTCCGACCGGGGTCGAGAAAGCCGGCCCCTTGGCCGCCTCGGGCAGGCCTGCCACGCCGAGCGGGCGGCCAATGCGCACATTGCGGCCGAGAATGCGGCGTGCGGCTTCGGGCAGGCCGGCAAGCTGGCTGGCGCCGCCGGTCAGCACCACCCGCTTGCCGACGGCATTGCCGTAGCCGGACTTGTTCAGCCGGTCGCGCAGCAGTTCCAGCGTCTCGTCGATGCGGGCGCGGATGATGCGCGTCATCACCGAGCGCGGGATCTGCAACGGCACCTCGCCGTCTTCGCCGATCGGATGGATCGAGACCAGGTCGCGGTCGTCGGCGCTTCCTGGCAGCGCCGAGCCATGCATCACTTTCAGCCTTTCAGCGGCATCGAGCGAGGTCGACAGGCCCTTGGCCATATCCAGCGTGACGTGGTTGCCGCCAATCGCGATGGCGTCGCCGTGGACGAACTTGCCTTCCGAAAATACCGAGATCGTCGTCGTGCCGCCGCCCATGTCGATGCAGGCCGCGCCCATTTCGAGCTCGTCGTCGACCAGGGCGGCTAGCCCGCTGGCATAGGGTGTCGCCACCATGCGCTCGACCGAGAGATGCGAGCGGTTGATGCAGAGCTCCAGATTGCGCAGAGGCGCCGCGTCGCCTGTCAGCACGTGCATGTCGACGCCAAGCTGGTCGCCAACCATGCCGCGCGGATCGCGCACACCGCGCTCGGCATCCAGCGAAAAGGCCACGGGAAGCGAATGGATCACCTCGCGCTCAGCCCGCAGCGCCTGCTTGGCGCCGGCGGCAAGCACGCGTTTGATGTCGGCCTCGTCTGCTTCATGACCGCCGAGATTGATGGTGGCCGAAAAAGCCTCGCTCTTCAGCCGGCCGGCGGTCATGTTGACGATCAGCGAATCGACCGTCAGTCCCGCCATGCGTTCGGCGGCGTCGACGGCAAGACGGATGGCGTGCTCGGCACGGTCGAGATCGATGACGACGCCCGATTTCACGCCTTGCGATTTCTGGTGGCCGATGCCGATCACCTGGATGCGATGCGAGCGTCCGCGCAGCAGCTTGCCATCGTCGCGCGGCTTGAGCTTGGCCACCACGCAGCAGACCTTGCTGGAACCGACATCCAGCACCGTCAGGATGCCGGACCGGCGCGACGAGGCATCGCTGTTGCCGCCAAGCCAGCTCATATCTTCGTCTCCGGCTTGCGCTTCAGCATCTTGGGCTTTTCGTTAAGCGCAGCCTCGCGCTGCGTCGCCGCTTCCGGCGTCAACTGGACGACCAGACGGTCGGAAAGGCGCATGTCGACGGCTGCGATGTCGCGCGTCAAAAGGCCGTTCTCGTGGTCCATCCTGACCAGGTCGGCAATCGCCTGGTCCTCACCGTCTTCGGGAAGCTTGACGGTGATGCCATTCTCAAGCTTGAGATCCCAGCGCCGTTCGCCGATGCGGATATAGCCTTTGATCCGCGCGGCAAGCTCCGGATAATTCTTGATCCTGGCCAGGAAATCCGGCGCCTTGGCCGGTGCGCCGGTGCCGATGATCAGCGGCAGCAATATCTGCTTGCCGCCGGAGAACGGCGCGATCACGGTGCCGGATTTCTCGATGACCGAAAGCGCGCTGCCTTGCTGCCACAGCGCGAACGGCTCGCGCTCCTCGACGCGCACTTCCAGCGTATGCGGGTAGACTTTGCGCACTGCCGCGGCTTCGATCCAGGGCAGCGTGGTGATGCGTTCGCGCGCAGCTTCGGCATCGAAGCCGATCAGCGAGGTCCAGCCGTCGAGTTCCAGCCTGTCGAGAATATCGATCTCGGAGGTTTCGCGGTTGCCGACGACCTTGACCTGGTCGACGGCAAAACCGGTGCGGGCGGTGACACTCTGGACGATGGCGTCGGCATGCCCGCCGAGATAGGCGCCATAGGCGCTGCTCGAAATAAGCAGTGCCGCCGACAGGATGGCAGCGCAATAGGGCGGCGCTTCGAAATCGCCCTCGCCGAGGCGCGCCAGCACACGCACCGGCCGGCGGAGCAGGCGTGGCAGCACGAAATGGTCGAACGACAACGGCATGCCGAACAGCACCGGCCCGGCCGCGCCCTTCCCCTTGCCCTGTCCCCACTTCAACGCAGACACGAAGCGTCCTCCACCATCCAACTCAACAAATCGCCGAACGAGTGTCCCGCTTGCGCGGCGATTTCCGGCACCAAAGACGTCGGCGTCATACCCGGCTGGGTGTTGACCTCGAGCCAGACAATTTCACCGTTTTCGGAGTGACGATCGTCATAACGGAAGTCCGACCGGGAAACGCCCCGACAGCCGATAGCTTGGTGAGCCTTGAGCGTCAGTGTCTGTATTTTTTGGTAAATATTCGGTGAAAGTTTTGCCGGGCATTCGTGTTTTGATCCGCCCGCGACGTATTTTGAATCATAGTCGTAGAAGGAATGGCCGGTCGGGATGATCTCGCAGACACCGAGCGCCACATCGCCCATCACCGCGCACGTCAATTCTCGCCCGTGCACATAACGCTCGACCATCACCGTATCGCCATATCTCCACTCGGACGAGCCGATGATCTGCGGTGGATGCGACTGGCCTTCATGCACGATGACGACGCCGAAGCTCGATCCTTCGTTGACCGGCTTGACCACATAGGGCGGCTTCATCGGGTGCTTGTTCTGGATGGCGAAGCGATTGGCCACCTTCGATTCCGCTACCGGAATGCCGGCCGCCTTGGCGACCTTCTTGGCCTGTTCCTTGTTCATCGCGAGCGCCGAGGCAAGCACGCCGGAATGGGTGTACGGAATGGCCAGATACTCGAGGATGCCCTGGATGGTGCCGTCCTCGCCGAAGGGGCCGTGCAGCGCGTTGAAGACGACGTCGGGCTTGAGCTCGACGAGCACCGAGCTGATGTCGCGCGAGACGTCGACCCGGGTGACCTGGTAGCCCTCCCCCTCGAGTGTATCGGCGCAGGCTTTGCCCGACGACAGGGACACGGGCCGCTCGGACGAGAATCCCCCCAGAAGGACGGCCACGTGCTTGCTTGTCATTCCCCGTCATTTCCTCTCACAGCAGGCCTGCACCATCGTGCATGGCCCGAAAAGCATCGCGCGCACTCAAATACGCCGAGCAGCTTTGCTCCCGTGTTTCCGCAACATTGAGTCCGAGTCTCCCGGCAGGTTGCCCCCCAGACGGAAACGCGAGTAACGCGTCGAAACGACTCAAATCAGGAAACGCTTCAGGGCAGAGAATCAGAGAGTTGATTCGCTGGCAAGTGCTTACGATTCCGATGGATTCACTTTCCGCAAAAACGGCAGCAAAATGTGAATTCATAAGGTCCGGAGGCAACGGTCTTCGGCTTGCGCTAAAGCAGCTGCCCGAGAAATTCCTGGACGGCATGGCCCGGCCGAAAATTGCCGATGCGCTTGATCTCCCACTGCAGCCGGATGCCCGATCTTTCGAGCACGCGCGCACGCACCGTCTCACCGAGATATTCAAGCTCGTAGCCTGTGGCGGTCCCGGTGTTGATCATGAAGTTGCAATGCATCGGCGACATCTGTGCCCCGCCGACCATCAGGCCGCGGCAGCCGGCCTTGTCGATTTCCTTCCAGGCCGAGGTGCCCTCGGGATTCTTGAAGGTCGAGCCACCGGTCTTTTCGCGGATCGGCTGCACGGTCTCGCGATGGTTCTGGACAGCATCCATCGCGGCCTTGATCGCCGCCTTGTCCTCCGGAACGCCTTCGAACAGCGCCGACGTGAAGATCAGCCCGGACGGCGCAGCTGAATGTCGATAGGCATAGCCCATGTCGGCGTTGCTCAGCACATGCACATTGCCCTTGCGGTCGAGCGCCCGCACCTCGACCACGCGCTCGCGCGTCTCGACACCGTTGGCGCCGGCGTTCATCCTCAGCGCTCCGCCGATGGCGCCGGGAATGCCGTGGTAGAAATGAAAGCCGCCGATGCCGGCCTCGTAGGCAACGGCCGCAACGCGCTTGTCGGGTGTCGCGGCCCCCGCCTTGATCGTGGTCGGCGCTATCACTTCGGTCTCGCCAAAGCCTTTGGCCGAAAGCCGGATGACGAAGCCCGCAATGCCGCCGTCACGGACAAGCAGGTTTGAGCCGACGCCGACGATGGTCAGCGGTATTTCCTCGGGCACCGCCTTCAGGAACGCGGCAAGATCGTCCTCGTCGGCCGGCTGGAACAATGCCTCCGCGAGCCCGCCGGCTCGAAACCAGGTGATCTTGTCCATCTCGGCATTGGGCGTGATGCGGCCGCGCAATCCGGCAAGCCGGTCGCCAAGCTTGTCGATCAACGCCTGGCCGCGCATCATGAGATAGTCCCGCCGAGTTCTTTGGGCAGCGCATAGGCCCATTGGGTGATGTTGCCAGCGCCGAGGAAGACGACGAAATCGCCCGGCTTCGCCACCTCGCGCACGATCGGCGCAATCGCCGCCGGACCTTCGATGTAGCGTGCGTCGCGATGGCCGCCGGAGCGGATGCGCGACACCAGTGCGTCGGACGTAACGCCGTCGATCGGTTCCTCGCCGGCCGCATAGACGGGCGCCACCATTACCGTATCGGCGTCGTTGAAGCAGACGGAAAACTCGTCGAACAGATCGCGCAGCCGAGTGAAGCGATGCGGTTGGGTAACGGCGATGATGCGGCCCTTGGTGGCGCTGCGCGCCGCCTTCAGTACCGCCGTGATCTCGACCGGATGATGACCGTAATCGTCGAACACATCGACACCGTTCCACGAACCGGTATGGGTGAAACGCCGCTTGACGCCGGCGAAGGACGACAGGCCCTTCTTGATCGCCTCGGCCGAAAGGCCGAGCTCATGCGCGACGGCAATCGCCGCCGTCGCATTGGAAACGTTGTGGCGTCCGGGCATCGGCAGCCGCAGACCGGCAATCGTTATCTGGCCGTGCGTCTTGCGGTCGCGGATCACCACGTCGAATTCCGAGGTTGGGCCGTCCATGCGGTGATTGGTGAAGCGCACGTCGGCCTGCGCATTTTCGCCATAGGTGATGACGCGCCGGTCCTCGATGCGGCCGACCAGCGCCTGCACCTCGGGATGGTCGGTGCACATCACGCCAAAGCCGTAGAACGGCACGTTCTCGACGAACTGGCGAAACGCCTCGCGCACTTTGTCGAAGGAGCCGTAATGGTCGAGATGTTCGGGGTCGATATTGGTGACGACGGCAATCTCGGCCGGCAGCTTGAGGAAGGTGCCGTCGCTCTCGTCGGCCTCGACCACCATCCATTCGCCGTCGCCCATGCGGGCGTTGGTGCCATAGGCATTGATGATGCCGCCATTGATCACCGTCGGGTCGAGCCCGCCGGCATCGAGTAGCGTCGCCACCATCGAAGTCGTCGTTGTCTTGCCGTGCGTGCCGCCGATCGCGACCGCCTGCCGGAAGCGCATCAGTTCGGCTAGCATTTCGGCGCGCCGCACGATCGGCAGCAACTTCTCTCTCGCCGCCTTCAGCTCCGGGTTGGATTTCTTGATTGCGGTGGAGACGACGACCACTTCGGCCTCGCCGAGGTTCTCGGCCTGGTGGCCGACGAAGCATTCGATGCCCTTGTCGCGCAGCCGCTGCACATTGGCGCTGTCGGCCTGATCGGATCCCTGCACCTTGTAGCCGAGATTGTGCAGCACCTCGGCGATGCCGCTCATGCCGATGCCGCCAATGCCGATGAAATGCACGAGGCCGATCGTCTGTGGCATCTTCATCAATGCGTCTCCTTCCTGAATTCCGAAACGGATTTCCTGGACGCAATAGCCTCTGTCAGATCGGCGAGCAACCGCGCGGCATCCGGTTTACCGGACGATTTCGCCGCCGCAGCCATTGTCGCCGCCCTGCCTGGATCATCCATTAGCCCGCCGACAAGCGCAGCGATCCGCTCCGCCGAAAGCGTGGACTGCGGATGCACCTCGGCGCCACCCGCTGCGGCAAGGGCGGCCGCATTCGCCGCCTGGTCGTGGTCGAGCGCGTGCGGATAAGGGACCAGCAGCGCCGGCCTGCCGATCACCGCGATTTCCGATACGGTCGACGCGCCGGAGCGCGACATCACCAGATGCGCCGCCGCGAGCCGCGCCGCCATGTCGGTGAAGAAGGGCGACACCTCGGCCTCGATGCCAAGCGCGGCATAGGCGGCTTCCACCCGCGCCACATCGTCGGCGCGGGCCTGCTGCGTGATCGCCAGTCGCCTACGCTGTGCATCGGAAAACCGGGCGATCGCCGCCGGCACCGCATCGGAAAAGAACTGCGCGCCCTGGCTGCCGCCAAACACCAGAAACCGGAACGGCTCTTCGCCGGCCGATGCAGCATAGGGTGTATTCGCTGCTTCCAACACTTGCGGCCTGACCGGATTGCCGGTGGTCACCGTCTTGGCGCCAGTGGCACTGATGTCTTCCGGCAGGAACCCGCCGGCAACGGCGTCGACGCGGCCGGCGAGCGCCCGATTGGCGCGGCCCATCACCGCATTCTGCTCGTGGATCAGCGTCGGCACCTTGCGCCGGGTCGCCGCGTAAAGCGGCGGCAGTGTCGGATAGCCGCCGAAGCCGACCACTATGGCGGGCTTGATGCTGGCGATGACGGCCGACGCCTGCCGCACCCCGCGCCAGATTTTCCAAAACGCGGCGAGCATGGCAAAAGGATTCTTCGAGCCCATCGTCGCCGACTGGATCGGATGGATGGCGGTCGCCGGGAACTGCCCGGCAAAGCGCTCGGCGCGGTCGTCGGTGGCCAGATGTACCGCCCAGCCGCGCGTCTTGAGCTCATGTGCCAGCGCCTCGGCCGGGAACAGATGTCCGCCGGTTCCGCCTGCCGCCAGAAGGATGACCCCCTTCGCCATCTCACTCCGCCGGCATCGCACGCGGCGACGGCATGAAGCCCAGCTGCTTGCGCTTTTCCGGGCGCTTGCGCGTCAGCGCCAGCACCATGCCCATCGAGATGGCGATCGCGATCTGCGAAGAGCCGCCGTAGGAGATGAACGGCAGCGTCATTCCCTTGGCCGGCATCAGCTGCAGATTGACGGCCATGTTGATGACCGACTGCAGGCCGAAGACCGTGACCAGGCCGCCAACCGCGTAGCGGGTGAAATCGTCCTGCTCCCTGAGCGCCGTGTTGAGACCGCGCAGCACGATGAAGCCGAAGATGGACATGATGAAGAAACACATGATCAGCCCGAATTCCTCGCCGGCGACAGAGAAGACGAAGTCGGCGTGGCTGTCGGGGATGACCCGCTTGACGGTACCCTCGCCCGGCCCGACGCCGAACCAGCCGCCATTGATCAGCGCCTCGCGGCCCATGTCGACCTGGAACGTGTCGCCCTCGCCGGTCATGAAGCGGTCGATACGGCCGGCAACGTGCGGGAACACTGCATAGGCGGCGAACACGCCGCCGACGCCTGCAGCACCCAGCGCGACGATCCACAGCCACGGCAATCCGGCCATGAAGAACATCACCCCCCAGGTGCCGAGCACCAGCATGGTCTGCCCAAGGTCAGGCTGCGCCACCAGCAGCGAGATGACCAGTGCAAGCAGCAACATGGCGAACAAATTGCCCGGAATGTCGGGCTGGCGCTTGTGCTCGGCGAACAACCAGGCGCAGATGATGACGAAGGCCGGTTTCAGGAACTCGGACGGCTGGATCGACAGGCCGGCTAGCGACACCCAGCGCCGCGCGCCCTTCACCTCGACGCCGATATAGAGCACCGCCACCATCAGAAACAGCATGATGCACAACATGACCAGCGCCATGCGCCGGATCTGCCTGGATTCAAGGAACGAGACGGCCAGCATTACCCCAAGCGCCGGAATGGTGAAGATAATCTGGCGTGTCGCGAAGTGGAAACTGTCTAGCCCGATGCGCTCGGCCACCGCCGGGCTTGCGGCGAAGGACAAAACGATGCCGAGCCCCATCAGCGACAGGAACGCCGCCAGGAACCAGCGATCGATCGTCCACCACCAGGTCGCCACAGGGCTTTTGTCGAGACGGCTTTGCATTATCGTGTCCCTCCGATGGGCTTCACGCCATCAATGGCGGTTGCGGCTTGCCTGAACGCCTCACCGCGCACTTCGAAATTCTTGAACTGGTCGAAACTGGCGCAGGCCGGCGACAGCAGCACCACTGCCTCGCCGCTACTATCCCTGGCCGCATCGCGGGCGGCGTGTTCGACTGCCGCCGCCAACGTGCCTGATATCTCGTAGGGCACCGCTTCGCCCAGCGTCGCCGAAAAGGCCGGTGCGGCTTCGCCGATCAGATAGGCCTTGGCGATGCGCGGGAAGAAGCCGCGTAACGGCTCGATGCCGCCCTCTTTCGGCAGGCCGCCGGCAATCCAGTAGATACGCGCAAAGCTCGACAGCGCCGGTGCAGCGGCATCGGCATTGGTCGCCTTGGAATCGTTGACGAACAGCACATGCCCTTTGCGGCCGACCTGCTCCATGCGGTGCGCCAGCCCAGGGAAACTCTCCAGTCCGGATTGGATCTCGCCGAGCTCGAGCCCGACCTTGAGGCAGGCGGCGGCGGCGGCCAGCGCGTTCTGCGCATTGTGCTGGCCGCGCAACGAGCCGATGCCTTCGAGGAAGGCGACACGGCTGTAGCGGCCGTGCACGGCTTCCATTAAGTTGGTGCCGTCAGCGAAATAACCGTCGGTCAGCGGCAGGCGCTTGGAGATGCGGATGACCTGGCGGCCGGCCCGCTCCAGCCGATCGGCGATCTGGGCGCACCAGGAATCGTCGACACCGATGATTGCCGTCTCGCTGCCGGCCACCAGCCGCTCCTTGATCGAGGCGTAGTGTTGCATCGTGCCATGGCGGTCGAGATGGTCCGGCGTCAGGTTGAGCAGGACACCGGCCGTCGGATTGATCGAAGGGGCAAGATCGATCTGGTAGGAAGAGCACTCAACCACATAGTGCCGTTCAGGCTGCGGCGGATCGAGCGTCATCACCGCGCGGCCGATATTGCCGCCCATCTGCGTGTCGCGCCCAGCCGATTTTAGGATGTGCGCCGTCAGTGCCGTGGTCGTCGACTTGCCGTTGGTGCCGGTAATGGCAATGAAAGGTGCTGCCGGTGCCAGCAGCAGCCGCTCGCGGCAGAAAAGCTCGATGTCGCCGATGATCTCCACGCCTGAGCCCCGCGCCAGCTCGACGGTCCAGTGCGGCTTGGGATGCGTCAGAGGCACGCCGGGCGACAGCACGAAGGCAGAAAACCTCGCCCAGTCCGCACCGCGCAGGTCCGCTGTCGTGATGCCGACCGCGCCGGCTTTGGCGACGCTGTCGGGATTGTCGTCCCAGGCCAGCACATCCGCGCCGCCCTCGATCAGCGCGCGCGCCGTGGCAATCCCCGAGCCACCGAGCCCGAAGAGCGAAACGCGCTTGCCTGAAAAGGATGCGGCGGGGATCAAGCGGCCTCCTATCTGAGCTTCAGGGTCGACAGGCCGACCAGCGCCAGGATGACGGCGATGATCCAGAAGCGGATCACCACCTGGCTTTCGGTCCAGCCGAGCTTTTCGAAATGATGGTGGATCGGCGCCATCAGGAAGACGCGCTTGCCGGTCATCTTGAAGTAGCCGACCTGGATGATGACCGAGAATATCTCGACGACGAACAGGCCGCCGACGATGACCAGCACGATCTCGTGCTTTGTCGCCACCGCGACCGTGCCGATCAGCCCACCCAGCGCCAGCGAGCCGGTGTCGCCCATGAAGATCGCCGCCGGCGGCGCATTGAACCAGAGGAAGCCAAGCCCGGCGCCGATCACCGCTCCAAGGACCACCGCAAGTTCACCGGTGCCGGGCACGAAATGGATCTGCAGATATTCGGCGAACACCGCGTTGCCGGAGAGATAGGCGATGACGCCGAAGGATGCGGCGGCGATCATGATCGGCACGATCGCCAGCCCGTCGAGACCGTCGGTCAGGTTCACCGCATTGCCGGCGCCGACGATGACGAAGCACGAGAACGGGATGAAGAACCAGCCGAGATTGACGAGAAACTCCTTGGCGAAAGGGAATGTCAACGATGACGAGAACGGCGCCTGGCCGTTATGCATAATCACCCAGGCGGCGATGCCGGCGATGACGAATTCGAGCCCCAGCCGCGCCTTGCCGGAAAAGCCGAGATGCGATTGCTTGGTTACTTTGAGATAATCGTCGTAAAAGCCGATCGAGCCGAATCCCAGCGTCACCAGAAGGACCACCCAGACGTAGATGCTCGACAGGTTCGCCCACAGCAGGGACGAACCGACGATGCCGGACAGGATCATCAGTCCGCCCATTGTCGGCGTTCCCGCCTTCTTGAAATGCGTCTGCGGCCCGTCGGCACGGATCGGCTGGCCCTTGCCTTGCCGCAGCCGCAGCGAATTGATGATGGTCGGTCCGAAGATGAACACGATCAGCGCCGCTGTGATCAGCGCTCCGCCGGTGCGGAATGTTATGTAGCGGAAGACGTTGAAGACCGAGATCTTGTCCGCAAATTCGACGAGCAGTGTTAGCATGCGCTTGCGTCCCCCGGACCGATCCTAGGTCTGTCTGCTGGTTGTGGCTTCCGCCGGAAACTTGCCGAGCAACGCCTCGACCAGCTTTGAAAAGCCTATGCCCTTCGACGATTTGATCATGACCACGTCGCCGGGCTTCAATTCCGATAGAAGAACCGGTTTCAGATCTTCCGCACCGGCGCGGTATTCCGTCTTGATCTCGCCCGGCAAAACGTCGGCCAGCGCCCGCATTTCCGGACCGCCGAGAAAGACCGTGCGCGTGTCGGTGCCGACGATCAGACCGGCAAGCGCGGCATGCAATTTCGCCGAATGGCTGCCGAGCTCGAGCATATCACCGAGCACGGCAATGCGCCTGCCCTCGCCCGACACCGGCGTCGTGTTAAGCAGTGCCATTGCAGCGCTCATCGACGCCGGATTGGCGTTGTAGCTCTCGTCGATCAGCGTGATCGGCCCGTTGGGGTGACGCAACACATAGCGCTTGCCGCGTCCGCGTTCGGGCGAAAGATCGGCCAGCGCCTGCGCAACTCTGGTGACGTCGGCGCCGACCAGATGCGCGGCACCAAGCACCGCGAGCACGTTCTGCACCATATGGCGGCCCGGCGCGCCGATCCTGGCGACAATCTCGTGCCCGCCAATCTTGGCGGTGATGACCGAGTGATCGCCATTGAGCTCGCATTTGATCAGCTTGAAGGTCGCCCGGGCATTCTCGCCGAACCCGTAGACATGCTCGACGCCGGCCTCTTTGGCCATCTTCTCCAGCAGCTTCCAGCGCGCATCGTCGCGGTTGAGAAGGGCGGCGCCACCGGGCTCCAGTCCCTCGAAAACCTCTGCCTTGGCCTTGGCGATCTCGTCCAGGTTGCGGAAGAAGCCGAGGTGAGCCGCCGCGATCAACGTGACGATGGCGACATGCGGCCGGACCATCTTGACCAGAGGCCGGATCTCGTCGGGATGGTTCATGCCGATCTCGAAGACGGCATAGTCGCAATCCTGCGGCATGCGCGCCAGCGTCAGCGGCACGCCCCAGTGATTGTTGAACGACTGGGCCGATGCATGCACCGTACCGACCGCGGAGAGAGCGTGGCGTAGCGCTTCCTTGGTGGTGGTCTTGCCCGCCGACCCGGTCACGGCAATCACCCTGGCCTTTGAGCGTGCGCGCGCGGCAACGCCGAGCTTTTCCAGAGCGACAAGCACGTCCTCCACGACGATCATCGGTGCCGTCAGCCGCCCCAGCGACGGCAGCTTGCCCTCGGCGACGACCAGCACCCCGGCGCCCGCCTTGATGGCGGCGGTGACGAAATCATGGCCGTCCATGGCCTCGCCCTTGATGGCGAAGAAAGCGTCTCCCGGCTGCAGGCTGCGGCTGTCGATGGAAATGCCGGCGATGCCTTCAGGCATCGGACCGAGCGGCCGGCCATCCATGGCGGCAACCAGCGCCTCGGAGGTCCACAGATAGCTCACGTCGCTTGCTCCCGCAGCGCCGAGCGAACTTCCTCATGATCGGAAAAATGCAGCGTCTCGGTGCCGATGGTCTGGCCTTCCTCATGGCCCTTGCCGGCCACGATCAGCGTGTCGCCAGCGTGAAGCATCCCGACTGCCTCGTGGATGGCCTTGCGCCGGTCGCCGATCTCGATGGCGCCAGGTGCGGCCTCCAGGATCGCGGCGCGGATCGTCTCGGGAACTTCCGAGCGGGGATTGTCGTCGGTGACGATGACGACATCGGCCAGCCTTGTGGCGATCTCGCCCATGATCGGCCGCTTGCCCCGGTCACGGTCGCCGCCGCAACCGAATACGACGATGACGCGGCCGGTGGTAAAGGGACGCACCGAAGCCAGCACGTTTTCCAGCGCGTCCGGCTTGTGCGCGTAGTCGACATAGACCGGTGCGCCATTGGCGGCCGTCCCAACGAGGTCGAGCCGCCCCGGCGCACCCTTCAATTTCTCTAGCGCCATCAACGCCTTGGCAACAGATGTTCCAGTCGAAATGGCGAGGCCCGCCGACACCAGCGCATTGGCGATCTGGAAGTCGCCCGCCAACGGCAGGTCGACTTCATGGAGAACGCCGTAAACTTCGACCTCGGCGCGTTGGCGGTGGCGCTCGTGCTCGACCCGCTTCAGCCGCAGGAAATCGCCGTGGCGGCCGACCGTCAGCACGTTCAGTCCCGCTGCCCGCGCCGCCTTGATTGTCGGCTCCGACCACGGGTCGTCGGCAAAGATGACGGCCGGCGCGCCCTTCGGCAGCAGCGCATCGAACAGACGCAATTTGGCGCGATGATAGTCCTCGACCGTCGGATGATAGTCCATATGGTCGCGGCCGAGATTGGTGAAGCCGCCGGCCGCAAGCCTGACGCCATCGAGCCGGCGCTGGTCGAGGCCATGGCTGGACGCTTCCATCGAGGCGTGGGTGACGCCGGCCTCCGCCAACTCCTTGAGCAGCCTGTGCAGTGCCACCGGATCCGGCGTGGTCAGCGAGCCATATTCATTGCGGCCCGGCGCCACCACGCCGGTCGTGCCGATCGAAGCGGCGACCAAACCCGCCTGCTCCCATATCTGTCGGGTGAATGCGGCGACGGAGGTCTTGCCGCTGGTGCCGGTCACCGCGACCATGGTTTGCGGTTGCTTGCCGAAAATACGGGCAGCACTCAGCGCCAGCGCAAGGCGCGGATCGTCTACGACAAGAACCGGAACTGGCAGCCCGGCGACCGCACTGCCCTTGCCGACAACAATCGCGGCAGCGCCGCGGCTCGCGGCATCGGCGGCATAGGCTGCGCCATCCGCCTTGGAGCCGGTGAGCGCGAAAAAGACAACACCCGGTGTTACCTGGCGGGAGTCCGACGAAATCCCTGTAACCTCCATGTCGAAGGAAGCTGTCCCCTCGACAGGCAGGATACCGGCTAGATTTTTCAGCTTCATCGAACCCCGTTCATCGCAACAAAATAGCGCGCAGTTGCCGGCGCGCCCCAAGAATCACTGATAGGAAACCAGCGTTGCACCATTTTCATGGCTGAAATCTGGCTTCACGCCAAGCATGGAAGCCGCACGTCGGATGATGTTTGCAGCCATGATGCCCGCATTCGAGGCAGCCGTGGCACCCATGCCGGGCTTTTCCGGCTTCGGTTCGTCGGCGATCGTAAGCACTATGTATTGCGGATCGTCCATTGGGAAAGCCGCAACGAAAGCGTTGAAATTCTTTTCCTTCGAGTAGCGGCCGTTGACGACCTTCTCCGCCGTTCCCGTCTTGCCGCCCACCCGGTATCCTGGCACCCGGGCATTGCGGCCGGATCCCTTTTCGGCATTGAGGGCATAGAGATAGCGCATGCCCTCGACGGTCTTGTCGCTGACCACTTTCTTGGCCACCGCCATCGCCTGCTCCTGGGTGCGCGGCAGGAAGGTCGGGTCCATCAGATAGCCGCCATTCATCAGCGCGGCGCAGCCGACCGCCGTCTGCAGCGGGGTCGTCGACACGCCGTGGCCGAAGGCGATGGTAATCGAATTGACCTGCTTCCAGACCTTGGGCTCGGTCGGCCGGGCGACTTCCGGCAGTTCGGTCTGCATCTTCTCGAGGATTCCCAGGCGATGCAGGAATTCGCGGTGTCCGTCAATGCCAACCGCTTCGGCTTCCTTGGCAGAGCCGATATTGGATGAGTAGATGAACACTTCCGGCACCGACAGCACCCGGCCCTTGCCATGGAAATCATGGATGGTCTGATGGCCGATCCTGATCGGGCGCGATGCGTCGAAGCGGCTTTGCAGCGTTATCTTGCCGGAATCGAGCGCCATGGCGGTGGTGAAGCTCTTGAAGGTCGACCCCATTTCGTACAGGCCGGCGGACATACGGTTGAGCCGGTCCTTGTCCTGCGCGTTATAGGGGTTGTTCGGATCGAAATCTGGAACCGACGCCATCGCCAGCACCTCACCGGTCTTGACGTTGAGCACGACGGCACCCGCCGCGATCGCATGGTACTTTTCCATGCCGGTGGCGACCTCGTCACGTACGATATGCTGGACGCGCAGATCGATCGAGAGCTGGACCGGCTTCAAATCCTTGGCCACCGCCAGGCCCGACGCCTGAAGATCGCTCAAGCCCTGTTCGTCGATGTATTTCTCCATGCCGGAGATGCCCTGATTGTCGATGTTGGTGAGGCCGACAATGTAGGACGAGGTTTCGCCGGCCGGATAGAACCGGCGCTTTTCGGTGCGGAAGCCGAAGCCGGGGATGCCGAGCTGCATGATATCGGCCTGCTGCTTCGGCGTCAGTTGCCGCTGCAGCCAGACGAAGCCGGCGCCGCTCTTCAGCTTGTTGTATGTCTGCTCGTAGTCGATCTCGGGAAGCACCGTCGACAGCTTTTCGATCGCCTCGTCGGCATCGACGATGCGGCGCGGTTCGGCAAACAGCGACGCCGTCTTGATGTCGGTCGCCAGCACTTCGCCGTTACGGTCGACGATGTCGGGCCGCGATGCCGTCACCCGGCTCTGCGGCCCGCCCGACAGGTCGGGGTTCTGGAAACCCAGATAGACCAGCCGCCCGGCAATGGTCGAATAGATACCGAAGAACACCGCCATCGTCATGACAATGCGGGTCCTGCCCTTGCCACCGGTTGCCTTGCGGGCACCTTCGACCACGATCGATCCGCCCGCGCCGGGCTTCGAACCGCGCTTCAGCAGCCTGCCAACCTGTGGAAATCTGGCGGCCATTGGAAATCCGGTGATCATTGGACGATGCCTCCGGTCACCACCGGATCCTTGCCGCCAATATCAGCCATGCCGCCCAGCCGCTGCGATGAAAGGTCCTCGATGTTGACGGGTTTGGCCGGCAGATCGTCCAGCCCGACGATCTGGCGCGCATTGACCGGCTCGAGTCCGAGTTGCGATTTGTAGATTTCGGTGAGCTTCTGCAGGCGCGACGGCTGGGTAAGCAGGCTCCAGTCCGCCTTGAGCAGGTCGATCGTGTCCTCTTCATAACGGATCTGCGCCTGGATCTTGTGCACTGCCGCCAGTTGCTCCTCGGCCTCGCGCTTGGTCTTGTAGGTCAAGGCAGCCGCCGAAACCATGACGGCGATCAGGACTATGTCGCTGGTACGAAACACGTGTTCACCTCTCTCCCGGTCGATCGGCACCGGGAAGCTTTGGGCCAGGCAGTTTTGGCAGGCCGAAAATCGAAAAATCACCAGCGCGCGCCGGCGCCTCTGTACGGATCGCAGCGCGCAGCCTTGCCGAGCGCGCCCGCGGATTGGCCGAAATCTCGGCATCGCCAGGCGTCACGCCGCTGCCCTTCTTGGTGAAGGTGGCGGTGCGCGCCTGCGCCTCGGGCAGGTGCCGCGATCCGGTCGCTGAATCAGCTCTGTCGGCGATAAAGCGCTTGACCATGCGGTCCTCCAACGAATGGAAGGTCACCACGGCAAGCCGCCCGCCCGGTTTCAGCACGCGCTCGGCGGCAAACAGCGCCTTTGCCAGCTCGCCGAGCTCGTCGTTGACGAAGATGCGCAGCGCCTGGAAAACCCGGGTGGCTGGATGGATCTTGTCTTTCGGCGCGCGGCCGATATGCGTCTCGATGGCATCGGCAAGGTCGAGCGTGCGCTCAAAGGGGCGTTTTTCGCGACGGCTCTCGATCATACGGGCGATGCGCCCAGCATGGCGTTCTTCGCCGAGAAAACCGAAGATGCGGGCAAGATCGCCCACCTTGAAAGTGTTGACGACGTCGGCGGCGCTCAGGCCCGCCTGCGCCATGCGCATGTCGAGCGGTCCATCGGCGCGGAATGAAAAGCCGCGCTCCGGCTGGTCGATCTGCATGGAGGAGATGCCGATGTCGAGCACGACGCCATCGGCACTTTCAACCTGCTCGTCGAGCGTTGAGAACGGTGCCTGGACAAGCCTGAGCCTGCCGCCGGACTGCTGTTCAAGGGTCCGCCCCGCCGCGATCGCATCCGGATCGCGGTCGATGGCGACGACCGAGGCTCCGCTTGCCAGAATGGCCTTCGTGTAGCCGCCAGCACCGAACGTGCCGTCGACGAGCACCTCGCCTTTTGTCGGCGCCAGCGCCTCCAGAACTTCGGCAAGGAGGACCGGAATGTGACGGGCTGGTCCGCCAACGGCATGAACTTCATCGCCGTCGCCCGCCATCATTCCGGCCGCTCCCCGGGCTTCGTCCCCTGCCGAAGCTGCAAAAGCCGGGCGCGAGCTTCCGTCCCATAGGCGCTGAGCCGTCCCGGCTCCCAGATCTGAAAGAAATTGCCGCGGCCAACGAAGGCCACTTCCGCTGAAATGCCCGTATGCTCGCGAATGAAATCGCTCATCGTGATACGGCCGTCCTGGTCGAGCTTCAGAAACGTTCCATCGCCATGGCAGAAGAACGACATGTCGTCCGCCGCCTGCAGGAACGGGTCTTCCTGCGCGATGCGCTGCTCGTAGCGATCGAGCAGGTCGAGCCCACCGACATCCATCGCCGGGCGATCCAGGCAGCGTAGCGCATAAAGTTCCGAATAGCCGCGTTTCTGCACAACGGCACGGAAATGCGCCGGCACGGACACCCGTCCCTTCGCATCGATCCTGTTCACCGCGTTCGACAGAAACCGGTCCATTACGCCTTACGGCCGCTTGCGCCGCCGCACCCCTCTGCATCTTCCTGTCCGCGCCGCCCCGGCCCGGTCGCCGTCCAAAACCCACTTCATTATGACGGGCGAACGCAGGCAAACGCGCAGCCGCCGCGGCTGCCCGATTGGCGTACGCTTCACCCTGACACGGAACGAAGGCTTGAGTATCGGAATGGGATATCATGGGGTGTTATGGGCGTCAACGGGAACAGTCTTCAAAACGCGCCTGCCACGACTGGGGAGAGCAGCTTTGACGGCACTCCGGTCTTTATCCTCCATTAAGCCTAACGAAGGGTTTAGAGCCGTGTGGTCCAACCGGACGCGGCTTGCTGCGGATCGTTGCCGCGCATAGCCTCGGCATCTCCTTTTCCGGTCAGTAACGAGGTTTGAAGCCATGTCTGAAACAGCCAAGTCGCGCGCCGCGGCACTTCCTCATCTGCGTCGCGCCGGGCTGGCCAAGGGCGACCCAATTCCCTTGCCCTTGACCATGGCCGCCATTTTCCACGCGCCGGGTGACGGCACCGGCTACGATCAATATGGCCGCTTCAGCAATCCGACCTGGGATGCAGTCGAGCACATGCTGGCGCATCTGGAAGACGCCCCATGCGTCGCCTTTCCCTCGGGAATGGCTGCCATCTCGGCGGTGTTTTTCGGCCTGCTCAAAGCCGGCGACCGTATCCTGCTGCCGTCCGACGGCTACCATACGACGAGAGCGTTGGCAGACCGTTTCCTGAAGTCCTTCGGCGTCGCGTACGATGTCCGGCCGACATCGAGCTTCCTCGACGGCGGCTTTGACGGATACCGGCTTGCCTTCGTCGAAACGCCCGCCAATCCAGGACTGGACATATGCGACATCGCAGCCGTCGCCGAAGCCGTGCACAAAGCGGGTGTGATGCTTGTGGTCGACAACACGACGATGACGCCTTTCGGCCAGCGCCCGCTCGATCTCGGCGCCGATATCGTCATTGCTGCCGACACCAAGGCGCCGAACGGCCATTCCGATGTGCTGTTCGGCCATGTCGCCAGCCGCAACGCAGATATTATCTCGAGGGTGACCGACTGGCGCGAGACGTCGGGCGCCATCCCCGGGCCGTTCGAGGCATGGCTGGTACATCGCGGCCTCGAAACGCTGGACGTGCGCTTCGACCGCATGTGCGCTTCCGCCGAAATGATAGCGCGACGGCTGAAAGACCATCGCGCAATCAGCGGCTTGCGCTTTCCGGGACTGGAGAGCGACCCATCACACAATCTTGCCCGCGCCCAGATGGAGCGCTTCGGATTTCTCATCTCGTTCGTGCTCGCCTCGGAGGACAAGGCCGAGGATTTCATCAACAACTGCGCGTTGATGCAGGCAGCGACATCGTTCGGCGGCGTACACACTTCGGCCGAACGGCGATCAAAAAGGGGAGATGCCGTTCCGCCCGGCTTCGTTCGCTTGTCGATCGGCTGCGAGCCGGTGGAAGAGCTTTGGCAGGCGATCGAGACGTCGCTAGACCGCATCGGCACCTGAGCAGCGCGACTACGAATTCAGATCGCCGGCGTCGATCTTGCGCCGGCCGTGGAGAACGCGAACGATTTCGATCGCCTCTTCGCGGACACGATACAAAGTGAGGTATTCGCCGACGATCAGGTGACGGATGCCGGGCGCAATGTCTTCGCGCGGTGCACCTGAGAAGGGATGCAGGGTCAGCAAATCCACCGCCTTTGCAAGAGATCCACGAGGCGAACCGCCGCATTTGGATTCTGTTCGGCAATGTAGTCGACGATGGCTTCGAGGTCGATCGATGCCTGAGGAAGCAGGCGATATTTCACTCCTCAAGGCCTTTGGCCTCGGCCATTTTCAGATATTTGGCGCGCAGCCGTTCCATGATTGGCGGCCCGTCCAGCGCCGGTCCGCTGTCGATCCCCTCCTGCGCCATCTTGCGCAATTCCTCGACCGTGTAGCCGAGCAGGTCGCGCCTGTCCTTCCATTGCCTCAGTGCGTCGCGGATCACCTCGCTCGCCGAGGCATATTCGCCGGCGGCGACCACGTCGTCGACTGCCGCGGCCAACTCCGGCGACAGCGTGATGCTACGTTTATCGACCTGTCCCATGACGCGCTCCTGAATATCGTCATCAACTGGTACGATTTAATCGCACCATTTTCAAGGAATGTCGCGCTCGATTGCGGGTCGAAAAGTGAATCAACGGCTGCGCCCGAAGACGTAACCTGCTGATATCAGGAGATTTCCTTTTATCGGGGAAACTGCCAGCTGGCCTGTAAGCCGGGTTCTGTATGGCCCTCGCCCCTTACGGAGCGAGAACGTGGCGGCCATTCATCTTGGGCGCATGTTGCCATGCGCCTCACGCAACCTACCCGGACGGTGAGCCGGAAACAGCCCTCGAGGGTTTCCCCTCGCACCGCCCCTATTCGGTCTTGCTCCCGGTGGGGTTTACCGTGCCGCTCCTGTTGCCAGTCGCGCGGTGGGCTCTTACCCCACCCTTTCACCCTTGCCACGATTAGATCGTGGCGGTTTGCTTTCTGTGGCACTTTCCCTGGGGTCGCCCCCGCCGGCCATTAACCGGCACCGTGTCTCCATGGAGCCCGGACTTTCCTCACCCGCAGCCTTTCGGCTTCGCGGGTGCGGCCGCCCGGCCAGCTGGCAAGGCGTATAAAGGGGTTCAGGCCCGAAAACGCAAACGAAAAAGCAAGTTATCGCTTGTCAGGCGGGCGCTCCAAGTGCTGCCAGCTGCACCTTGACCTTGCCGCAATAGGCTGCGGACACCGGGTTCATCCGTGTGGCGCCGTGGCCGGCATTGTATTTCAGGATCGTGCCGCAGGTCGTGCCGCCGCCGAGATCCCGCGCCATGGCAAGGTACTTCATGCCGTATTTGATGTTGGTATCGGGATCGTAGAGACCCTGAACCGAACCGCTATAGCCCATCATTCTTGCCGTCGCCGGCTTGATCTGCATCAGGCCGATCTCGCCGGCGCTGCCGACCTGGTTCGGCTGGTAGTTGCTCTCGATCTTGATGACGGCATTGGCGAGCGACACCGGCACGCCGTAGCTGGCGGCATATCGCGCAATGATCGCCGAATACTGTCCGCTGCCGCCGACAACCGCCGCCTGGGGCGCTGGCCTGCTCTTCGGAGCGACTGACGCCGTTGCCATGTGGTCGATACGTTTGCGGTTACGCTTCACATGCTGTTTGGAGATTGTCTTTCTCGCAGCGGTTGGCCTTTTCGCGGAGACTGGCTTTTTCGTTCTTACCGCGGCCGCTTTTTCCACTTTTGCGGTGGTGGTCTTCTCTACTTTTGCACCACCTTTCGGCATGGCGGTTTTGCCGGCTGCGGCACTGAAGCCCTGATCGGCCCGTTGGCTCAGCGGTGCGCCGTTCGCCGCGCTGAAGGCAAAAGTCATTACGCCGGCAGCAATGGCTGCCGTTAAAACGGTCAATTTCTGCATGTGATCCTGTTCTGTTTGATCTGCACAAAGAACTTCGCGCAGATACCCTCAATCAACATCGGAACATCTGGGGGGATAGAGGTCCGACAATCTGTACGGATCGCCTTTGACGACGGAATTGGCGCCAAAGAAGGCGGCGCAAGTCACTTTAGGTAACAGATTGTAACTTTTAATCTGGGAAAAGATTATTTGAGAGAGGCTATCCTTGCGGAAGCGAGCAGCCTTTCCAGCGTGCGGATCGTCGATCCGTCAGCCATGCCATCGACCAGGCGCTGCCGGAAATGCCGCTGAAATGCCTCGACCACGATTTCGGTCTGCCGGTCGAAAGCGCCGGTGATCTCGACGCCATAACCATAGAGCGACAGCATCGACTGCAGCGCCTCGACCTCGGCGCCGGTATCATCTGGCTTCAGTACGGCGCCGCGCCGGATCGGTGCTGCCGGCACAACATGGCCGACACCGGCGGCAAACAAGGCTTTCCATGGAAATTTCTCGCCCGGATCGACCTTGCGCCCCGGTGCCACGTCGGAATGGGCGAGCACCCGCTGCGCCGGAATGGAATGGCGCTCGACGATGCCGGCGCACAGGCCGATCACCCCGTCGATCTGCGGTTTTGGAAAGTTGCGATAGCCGAGCATATGCCCCGGATTGACGATCTCGATGCCGATCGAACAGGAGTTGACGTCGCTCCGTCCGAACCACGAGCTCGTGCCGGCATGCCAGGCGCGGTCGCTTTCCCTTACCATCTGAACAATGCGGCCGTCCTCATGGACCAGATAGTGCGACGAGACCTCGCTTGCCGGATCGCACAGCCATGCCTCGGCACCGGCGCCGGTCGCCATGCCGGTGTAGTGCAGCACGATCATATCGGGTCTAAGCGTGCCGCGCCGCGGTCCGAAATTCGGCGATACCCTGACCTCGGCGCTCGGCTCGTCGGGCGGAAAGCCGCTCATGCGTGCCGCAGGCCTCGCTCGATCATCTCATAGGCCGCGTTGATCGCCGCCAGCCTGGTCGTCGCGATCTTGATGAATTCCTGCGGCAGGCCGCGTGCGATCAGCCGGTCCGGATGATTGTCGGAGACCAGCTTGCGGTAGCGCCTGCGGACCTCCTCGAACGGCTTCCCACGCTCGATGCCGAGCACAACATAAGGATCGGCGGCGCCCAGATCGACATGCCGCGCCAGGATGCTCTGGTAGTGCGCCTCATCGATGCGGAAGATCTCGGCGATGCGATGCAGGAATTGGCGCTCGCGCTCATGCACCAGCCCGTCGGCCTTGGCGATGTGGAACAGCCCGTCGAGTATGTCCTCCAGCATCAGGCAATTCGAATGGCCCGAACCGCAAAGCTGCGCCATCCGCTCGGCATAGGTTTCGAAACCGGCAATGTCGCGTTTGGCCAAATCGTAGAGCCGCGCCACATTGCGCCTCTGTTCCTTCGGCACCTCGAATATTTCCTGGAAGGCGCGCACCTCGTCTTGGGTGACGATGCCGTCTGCCTTGGCCATCTTGGCCGACAGCGCGATCATCGCCACCGAGAAGGCGACGCGCCGGCGCAGATCGGCATCGCCGGAGAAAACCGTGCGCACGGCTTCGACCACTTCGGCGACGCCTGACGACGCTGAAGATGAAACGCGTGTGACGAAGTCGCCGAGGCGGTCCCAAATCGACATGAGGGTTTCATAGGGCCAACCGCCCATCGCTATCAAGCCAAGACAGTGCCGCAGGGGCTGGCCCAATCGATTTGGCGGAATGCCTGAGGCGGCTGGCGCTAGCGCTCACCCATGGAAAATCCGCAGACGGCAGCCTCGCCGCGCAAACGGCGAGCCTGGCGATTGGCGCCTTGGGTCGTCGTTTCGGCGCAAGTAAGGGGCGAGGCGTACTTTTCGCGTTGCGGTTACCTGCGTCGGCGCACTCGGCCGCAAAGCGCGGGTATCGTAAGCAGCAGAAAGGCCGGCGTGTGAGGCCGGCCTCTCTTGGTTGTCACATCAATTATTGCGCCGGGGCAGCCGGCGCAGGAGCGGGCGCCGGGGCCGGCTCGGCAGGTTTGTTGGCGTCAGGAGCAGCCGGCTTCATCGTCTGGTCGGATGCCGGCGGGTTAGTGCTCTGCGTCGTAGTGTTGTCGGTGCCGCTGTCGCTGCAGGCCGCAACGCCAAGCAAGGCAAGCGCCGAGACCGACACAAGAATGAGTTTCTTCATGATATCTCTCCTCTAATCACGCCACCGTTACCGGCGACGATCGAGGACACAATGCATCAGGTCATGATGAGTTTCGTAACGTTGCGTTTCCGCGTGTAACATCAAGCGCTTGGCCGTACAAAGCGTTGAGCACTAACAGGATGCGTAAAATGAAAATGCCGGAGGCGCTGCCATGACCGCAAGATGGGATTTCTGGATCGACCGCGGCGGTACCTTCACCGACATCATCGGCCGGGACCCGGAAGGCGGGCTGCATCCCAGGAAACTCCTTTCGGAAAATCCCGAAGCCTATGCCGACGCTGCCATCCAGGGCATTCGCGAACTGCTCGGCGTCCAGCCCGGCGCCCCAATCCCTTCCGCTCTGATCGGCGACGTCAAAATGGGCACCACGGTCGCCACCAATGCGCTTCTCGAGCGCAAGGGCGACCGCGTGCTGCTGCTCATCACCAAGGGCTTCCGCGATGCGCTGAGGATTGCCTATCAGGCCAGGCCCGATATCTTTGCCAAGCAGATCATCCTTCCCGAACAGCTCTACGAGCACGTCATCGAGATAGACGAACGCGTGCGCGCCGACGGTCGTGTCGAACGCCTGCTCGACATCGCCTCCGTGCGTCCTGCCATCGAACAGGCCAAGGCTGACGGTATCGATGCGGTCGCGATCGTCTTCATGCATGCCTGGAAACATCCCGATCACGAAAAGGCGGTCGCCAAAGTCTGTCGAAAGCTCGGATTCTCGCAGGTCTCGGTCAGCCACGAGGTCTCGCCGCTGATCAAGCTGGTCGGCCGCGGCGACACCACGGTGGTCGACGCGTATCTGTCGCCGATCCTGGCAAGGTATGTGCAAAGGGTTGCGGCGGAACTGGGTGCCGCGCCAATCTCCCCCCTTGTGGGGGAGATGTCGGCGAAGCCGACAGAGGGGGGCGCTGTCCCGCCAACATCTCAGTCTGTCACGCCCCCCTCTGCCCTGCCCCCTTTGCCGCCACTTGGCATCTCCCCCACAACGGGGGAGATTGGCCAATCCCCCCGCCTTATGTTCATGATGTCGTCGGGCGGCCTCACCGCCGCCGACATGTTCCAGGGCAAGGATGCGCTGTTGTCCGGCCCGGCCGGCGGCGTCGTCGGCATGGTCGAGACGGCAAAACTCGCCGGTTTCGGCAAAGTCATCGGCTTCGACATGGGCGGCACCTCCACCGATGTCGCCCACTATGATGGCGACTACGAGCGCGCCTTCGACACCGAGGTCGCCGGCGTGCGCATCCGCGCGCCGATGATGCGCATCCACACCGTCGCCGCCGGCGGCGGCTCGATCCTGCACTATGAGGCCGGCCGCTTTCGCGCCGGGCCGGATTCGGCCGGCGCCAATCCCGGCCCGGCCGCCTACCGGCGCGGCGGTCCGCTTGCGGTCACCGACGCCAATGTCATGCTGGGAAAGCTGCAGCCCGACTTCTTTCCGGCCATTTTTGGGCCGGGCCAGGACGAACCGCTCGACGTGCGGACAGTTCGCGAGACGTTCACCGCACTTGCCGCCGAAATCGGCGACGGCCGCTCGCCGGAAGCCGTTGCCGAAGGGTTCGTCACCATCGCCGTCGAAAACATGGCCAATGCCATCAAGAAGATTTCGGTGCAGCGCGGCTACGACGTCACCGAATACCTGCTGAATTGTTTCGGCGGCGCCGGCGGCCAGCACGCTTGCCTCGTCGCCGATGCGCTCGGCATGGAGGCTGTGCTGATCCATCCCTTTTCCGGCCTGCTCTCGGCATACGGCATCGGCCTGTCCTCGGTGTTTGCGTCACGCCAGCAGGCGCTGCTGAAGCCGCTGGCGGACGATTCCGGGCCGGCGATCAACGAGCTCATCGCAACGCTGCGCAAAGCCGTCATCGACGAACTCGCCGCGCAAGGCATCACCGAAGACGCGGTCGCCTCGAAGCCGGTGCTGCAGATCCGCTATGACGGCACCGATACCGCGCTGCCTGTGAACTTTGGGCACGGCTCGATTGCGCAGGCCAAGGCGGACTTCGAACTGGCGCACAAGGCGCAGTTCGGCTTCGTCTATGACGACAAGCCGATGATCGTCGAATCGGTCGGCGTCGAAGGTACCGATACCGGCAGCACCGGCCGCGACGAAAGCGATTCATTTCTTGAACACAAGGCCGCAAGTCCTTCCGGGACGCGGAAAATTTTCGTCGACGGCATCTGGCGCGACGCTGGCATCTTCCCTCGCGAAACGCTGAAGCCCGGTAACAAGATCGCCGGCCCCGCTTTGATCATCGAGCCGAACCAGACCATCGTCGTCGAGCCCGGCTGGCAGGCCGAGATCACCGCCAAGGACCATGTACTGATGCGCCGCATCGAGAAGAAGCACCGGCAGGCCGCACTCGGCACCGAAGCCGATCCGGTGATGCTGGAGGTCTTCAACAATCTGTTCATGTCGATCGCCGAGCAGATGGGCGTAACGCTGCAGAACACCGCCTATTCGGTCAATATCAAGGAGCGGCTCGACTTCTCCTGTGCCGTTTTCGACCGGAATGGCGCGCTGGTCGCCAACGCGCCGCATATGCCGGTGCATCTCGGCTCGATGGACCGCTCGGTGGAGACCATCATCCGGCTCAATTCCGGCGACATTCACCCCGGCGACGTCTTTGCCCTGAACGCCCCTTACAATGGCGGCACGCATCTGCCTGATATCACCGTGGTGACACCGGTGTTTTCCCTCCCCCTCGAGGGGAGGGTGGCCGCGAAGCGGCCGGGTGGGGTCCTCTCAGAAGGCACCACAAATGCGTCGAGCACTGCCGCAACGACCCCCTCCGGCGGCTTCGCCGCCACCTCCCCCTCGAGGGGGGAGGAGATCCTCTTCTACGTAGCCTCGCGTGGCCACCATGCCGACATCGGCGGCACCGCGCCCGGCTCGATGACGCCGCTTGCCACTACCGTCGATGAGGAAGGTGTGCTGTTTGACAATTTCCGCATCGTCGATCGCGGCAGGTTCCGCGAGAAGGACCTGGAGACGCTGCTGACCGACCACCCCTACCCGGCGCGCAATCCGCACCAGAACATCGCCGACCTCAAGGCGCAGATCGCCGCGAACGAAAAGGGCGTCGCCGAGCTGCGCAAGATGGTCGCGCATTTCGGCCTTGGCGTCGTCGAAGCCTATATGGGCCATGTCCAGGACAATGCCGCCGAAAGCGTGCGTCGCGTACTGGAGCGGCTGCCCGACAGTTCCGAATACGAATATCCGACCGACACCGGCCAAATGATCAAGGTGAAGATATCGGTCGACCGGCACAAGCGCGAAGCGACCGTCGACTTCACCGGCACGTCGCCAGTGATGAAGAACAATTTCAACGCGCCAGAGCCGGTCGCCCGTGCCGCGGTGCTTTATGCCTTCCGCGTCATGGTCGAAGACAACATCCCGATGAATGCCGGATGTCTGCGGCCGATCAACATCGTCATTCCCGACGGCTCGATGCTGAAGCCCGCCTATCCCGCGGCAGTCGTCGCCGGCAATGTCGAGACCTCGCAGCACGTCACCAACGCGCTGTTCGGCGCGATGAGGGCAATGGCCAATGCGCAAGGCACGATGAATAATCTCACCTTCGGCAACAAGCAGTACCAGTATTATGAGACGATCTGCTCCGGTTCGCCGGCCGGCCGCATGAACGACGGCCGCGGCTTTCACGGCACCTCCGGCGTCCACACCCACATGACCAATTCGCGCCTGACCGATCCGGAAGTGCTGGAACTGCGTTTCCCGGTATTGCTCGAAGATTTCCATATCCGCGAAGGTTCCGGCGGCAAAGGCAAATGGAATGCCGGCGACGGCACCAAGCGCACCATCCGCTTCCTCGAAAAAATGGAATGCGCGATCCTGTCCTCGCATCGCAACCGCCCGCCGCAAGGCCTGGACGGCGGCGGCGATGGCGAGGTTGGCTCGACCAAGATCCGCCGCAAGGATGGCCGCGTCGAGGTCCTGAAGGCCTGCGATCAGACCATCCTCGACGCCGGCGAGGCAGTCATCGTGACGACGCCGACGCCTGGTGGATTTGGCAAGGCCTGAACTCGCGTCAACAGGCTGTCACCGGCCTGTCATGACCCTGCGCTACCCGCTTGCGGCAAAGCAAACGGGGAATCGCCTTGCCATGACGGACATTTCTGGAGAACTGGTTTTTCGCCGCGGCAAGGAAGTTGGCAAAGCCGTCTACCAGAACCGCCCGCTGTCGAAAGCCGGCATCTCCGAGCGCTTGTTCGCCTTCCTGTTCTCCGGCCTTGTCTACCCGCAGATCTGGGAAGACCCCGAAATCGACATGGACGCGATGCAGCTCGGCAAGGGTCACCGCATCGTCACCATTGCCTCGGGCGGCTGCAACATCCTCGCCTATCTCACCCGGTCGCCGGAAAGGATCGATGCCGTCGACCTCAACACCGCCCACATCGCGCTGAACCGTATGAAGCTCGAAGCCGTCCGTCACCTGCCGTCGCAGGGCGACCTGTTCCGTTTCTTCGGCGCGGCTGAGACCGGGCACAATTCGCAGGCCTACGACCGCTTCATCGCACCGCATCTCGACCCGGTCAGCCGCCATTATTGGGAGCGCCGCAGCTGGCGCGGCCGTCGCCGCATCGCTGTCTTCGACCGCAATTTCTACCAGACCGGCCTGCTTGGCCTGTTCATCGCCATGGGCCATCGCACCGCAAAATTCTTCGGCGTCGACCCGGCCGACATCATGGACGCCAAGAGCATCGCCGATCAGCGCCGCTTCTTCGACGAAGAGCTGGCGCCGGTCTTCGAAAAACCGCTGCTGAAATGGGCGACTTCGCGAAAAGCTTCGCTGTTCGGCCTCGGCATTCCGCCGGCCCAGTACGATTCGCTGATCACCTCGGGTGACGGCACCATGGCCAGCGTGCTCAAGGCGCGGCTGGAAAAGCTCGCCTGCGATTTTCCGCTGAAGACCAACTATTTCGCCTGGCAGGCTTTTGCCCGCCGCTATCCCAATCCCGGCGAGGCCGCCCTGCCCGCCTATCTCGAAAAGCGCAACTACAAGACGATCCGCAACAATGTCGATCGCGTGGCAATCCACCATGCCAATCTGATCGAGTTCCTTGCCGGCAAGGATGCCGGTTCGGTCGACCGCTTCGTGCTGCTCGACGCACAGGACTGGATGACGGACGACCAGCTCAACGGGTTGTGGGCCGAGATCACCCGAACCGCCTCCACCGGCGCCCGCGTCATCTTCCGCACCGCAGCGGAACCCAGCCTGCTGCCCGGCCGCGTCTCGAATTCGCTGCTCGACCAGTGGCGCTACGAGAACGACGCCTCGCGCGAGTTTTCGGCGCGCGACCGCTCGGCGATCTATGGCGGCTTTCATCTCTACGTGAAGCAGGGCGCATGAGCACGACCGAGTTGCCGGCCAGCCATGCCGAGCTGATGGACGGCGTTTACCGCTGGCAGCGTCATATCTACGACCTGACCCGCAAATATTATTTGCTCGGTCGCGACCGGCTTATCGCCGGCCTGGATGTGCCGGCCGGCGGCACCGTGCTCGAGCTCGGCTGCGGCACCGGCCGCAACATCATCCTTGCCGCCCGCCGCTATCCCGGCGCGCGCTTCTTCGGCCTCGATATTTCGGCCGAGATGCTGGAGACGGCCACCGCCGCCCTTGCCCGCGAAGGCCTCTCCGGCCGCGTCACGCTGGCGCGCGGCGATGCCACGGATTTCGACGCAAAGGCGCTGTTCGGCGTCGAAAATTTCGACCGCGTCTTTGTCTCGTATTCGCTGTCGATGATCCCCGGCTGGGAGAAGACGGTATCCGCGGCTCTTGCTGCCCTGTCATCTGGCGGCTCGCTGCATATCGTCGATTTCGGCCAGCAGGAGGCCCTGCCCCGCTGGTTCCGCACGCTGCTGCGCGGCTGGCTGAAAAAATTCCATGTCGAGCCACGTCAATCGCTGCGCGCGGTTCTGGATTCGGAATCTGCAAGAACCGGTGCAAGCTTCCGTTTCCAAGCGCTTTATCGCGGCTATGCGTGGCTCGCTGTGATCGGCCTAGGTCGATAGCCAGGGTGTGTTGAGATTCAGGTCAGGCCGAGTCGAAAACGGTGGGCTCCGAGAACCGGCGCGGGGTGTACTTTTGGGTACGTGAGCACCGGCCTACGCCGGCCGTAGCCTTAACTGCCACGACCGCTCATGAGTGCTTTGGCCGGCGAAGGCCGGAAGCGCAGGAAACCGCCGTTTGCAGGCCGGTATCACCTGAATATCGATACAGCCTAATGCAGCGCCTTGACCAGCGCCGCCACCATTACCTGCGGCCGGTAGCCGAGCCTGGCCGGCGTCAGCCCGAGCCGCACCACAACCAGCTGCTCGGAGGGAATGATGGCGACCGTTTGCCCATCATGCCCCTCCATCCAGTAGGTGTGCTTGGGCAGGCCGGCGGCAATGCCGGCGCCGGGATTTTCCTCGTCGCCCGGCCCTTCGATCCATAATTGCCCCTTGCCGTAGACCTTCGAGGCAGTTGCCGGTTCCCGCATCCAGTCGACGAAGCCGGCGGGCAGGATCGCCTTGCCGTTCCAGACGCCACCCTGCAGCAGGAATTGGCCGAAGCGCGCCCAGTCGCGTGCCGTGGCATAGAGATAGGACGAGCCGACGAAGGTGCCGTGCTCGTCGGCCTCTAGCACCGCGCTCCGCATGCCGAGCGGATCGAACAGCGCGACCCTCGGCCACGCCAGCGCCTTGTCCTTGTCGCCGATCGCGTCCTGCCACAATCGGGACAGCATCACCGCCGTGCCGCTCGAATAGGAAAACACCTTGCCGACCTCGCCGGTCAGCGGCTTGGATCCGGCAAATGCTGCCATGTCCGGTTCGAGATAGAGCATGCGCGTCACATCGGCGACGTCGCCATAATCCTCGTTGAATTCCAGTCCGCTCGACATTGCCATCATGTCGGCGAGGCTGATCACGGCACGGCCATCTGCTTGCCAGGGTCGAAACAGGCCCTGGTTGGTGATCGCCAGCTTGCCGTCCTTCATCAGCGTGCCGACGATCGCCGCATTCACCGTCTTGGTCATTGACCAGCCCAGTAGCGGGGTCTTTTCGGAAAAGCCGTCGCCATAGCGCTCTGCGACGATGCGGCCGTTCTTGACCACCACCACCGCCCGCATGCCAGCACCGGTCAATGCCGGATCGTCGAGGATTGCCGTGACCTCGGGATCCTGCGAGGCATCGGCCTTGTCGCCCTCCGGCCAGATCGCATCGGGCAGCGGCGCCGGCGTCGGTGCAACTCCCGCGACAGCCTTGGCGGCGGCAATATCGCTGTCGGGAACCGAGGCGCAGCCGAGCCCGTCGCGGGCGACCGCGACACTCTTGCCGAGCCCGCCGAACAGGCCCGCCGAAACCGTTCCCTTCTCCTTGTCCACCGACACTCTCATCAGCTTCAGCAGCGGATGGCCCGGCGCCTGCACATCGACGGCGAGCACGTCGTCGGCGTCTCGCCCTGCGATGAAGACGTTCGAACAGACGATCTTGGCCGAATAGCCGGAACCGACGCGGATCAGTTCCGGCGGCGCGAAATACAGCCAGCCGGCGAGCATCGCAGCGGCCAGCACAGCCAGGCCCAGCAGCCATTTGACGAACTTCAGAAGGATCTGCATTTTTTTCGAATTCCCCCCGAGCGCGATCTATGTCATCGATTTGCCGCCATTGTTTCGGCAAAATCGCGGCTCTTGTCGAGCGCCGTCAACCGAATATCAACCATGATCGGCGATCACGAGGGACTGGGCGATTCTGTGGGGTGATCGTCCGGCTGGGCTTGCATGCATGTGTCCCAAACTGCGCAACGGTTTGGGAATGCATGAAACGAAGATCCAGGCGCTTCGCGTAAGTCAGTTTCAAACGCGTCGCGCCCGGTCGAGGGGCCACCCGCGGAAAGACCCATCAGCGGCCGGCTGAAACCGGCTCGGGAAGTAGCGATGCGCCGTTTCGCGGTCCTCATCACGCTGATGCTGCTTGGTGCCTGCTCGACGGTCGATGATCTGACGCCATCGCTGTCGTCGTCCAGCGCCCCGACGGTTGCGGTACGCGCGCCCCGTTTTGCCGATTCCGACCCGCATGAATGGGATAGCGGCGCACCGTGGAGCTACGCCGTCCACGGCACCGACGTCTCCAAATACCAGACATCGATCGACTGGCCGGCGGCCAGGGCCAGCGGCATCTCCTTTGCCTTTATCAAGGCTACCGAAGGCGGAGACCGGTTCGATGAAGCTTTCAACGAGCATTGGAGCCGCACGAAGGCCTCGGGTATCCCCCGTGCCGCCTATCATTTCTTCTACTTTTGCACGCCGGCCGCTACCCAGGCGCGCTGGTTCATCCAGAACGTGCCCAAAGACAGTTCGGCGATGCCGCCCGTTCTCGACATGGAATGGAACCCGAAATCGCCGACCTGCAAGCTGCGGCCAGATTCCGCCACGGTACGCAGCGAGATGAGCACATTCCTCAAAATCGTCGAAAAACATTACGGCAAGAAGCCGATCATCTACACGTCGGTCGACTTCTTCGAAGATAATGGTCTATCGGGTTTCCGGGGCTACCCCTACTGGCTGCGCTCCGTCGCCGGGCACCCGCGCCAGAAATACGGCAGCCATCCATTCACCTTCTGGCAGTATACCGGAACGGGCGTCGTGCCGGGCATGGCCGGAAACGCCGACATCAACGTCTTCAACGGCTCCGAAGCCGCCTGGAAGAAGTGGTTGCGGCAGAACACCCGTTGACACCAGGCCTGCCGCCTGCTTTTCGACACAGCCAATGACGAATACCCGCAACCGCTGGTAATCTTCTCGGAAGGATGGCGATGCGATCGCGCTTTGGAATTCTCGCGGCGCTGCTCCTGACCGCCGTGCCGGCCGCGGCACAGCAATGCGGCGGCGATTTCGAGGCATGGAAGCAGGGCGTGGCGGCGGAGGCCAGGGCGGCCGGCGTCGGCGCTGCCGGCCTTGATGCGCTGGAAAACGCCACCCTCGATGAGAAGGCGCTGGCACGCGACCGCGCCCAGGGCGTCTTCACCCAGACCTTCATCGAATTCTCGAACCGCATGATCTCGTCGCATCGACTGAAGCAAGGCGCGGCCAATCTGCAAAAATATGCCGAGATCTTTGCCCGCGCCGATCGCGAATTCGGCGTCCAGGCGCCGGTCATCGCTGCTTTCTGGGCCCTGGAAACCGATTTTGGCGCCGTGCAAGGCGATTTCCACACACTGAACGCACTGGTCAGCCTCTCGCATGACTGCCGCCGCCCGCAGTTGTTCCGGCCGCAGATCGTGCCGCTGCTGATGCTGATCGATCGCGGCGTGGTGCCGGCCGACGTGACCGGTGCCTGGGCCGGCGAGATCGGCCAGACGCAGATGTTGCCTTCCGACTATCTCGGCCACGGCGTGGACGGCGACGGCAATGGCCTGGTCGACCTGCGCGGCAGCGCGCCTGATGTGATCATGAGCACGGCCAGCAAGATCCAGTCGCGCGGCTGGAAGCGCGACCAGCCCTGGATCGAGGAAGTCCGTGTGCCCGACGATTTGCCGTGGGAGCAGACGGGACGCACCAACAAGCTGCCGTTGATGCAATGGACCCAGTGGGGCGTTACCAGGCCAGACGGCACGCCGCTTCTCGACAACGGCCTGAAGGCCGGCCTGGCGCTGCCCATGGGTCGCAAGGGGCCAGCCTTCCTGACCTACGACAATTTCGACGTCTATCTCGAGTGGAACCAATCCTTCACCTATGCCCTGACCGCGGCAAATCTTGCCGCCCGGCTGGGGGGCGCGCCGCGATTCGATCCGCGCAACCCGGAACCCGGCCTCAACGGCGACGAGATGAAGGCGCTGCAGACCAAGCTCGAGGCGAAAGGTTATGACGTCGGTACCGTCGACGGCATTTTAGGCACCAACACCCGCGAAGCGATCCGCAAGGAGCAGATGCGGCTGGGCCTGCCGGTCGACGGCTGGCCGACGCTCGAGCTGCTGGCGAGGCTGTGAGGGCGGTGAATGGTGAATGGTGAATGGTGAAAAGAATAGCACCGGAGCCGCACTGAACACCAGAGCTACTACTATTCACTATTCACTATTCACATCACCGCCTGGCAAGCAAGAAATCGATGAAGGCTCGCAGCGGCGCGGGAACCTGCCGGGAACTTGCGTGATATAGATAAAAACCCGGAAATCTCGGCGACCAGGCTTCGAGAAGGCGGATGAGCTTTCCCGCTTCGATCCACGGCCGGACCTGGTATTCCAGCATGTACGCCACGCCGACCCCATCCAGAACCGCCCCGATCATCAGGTCCGTATCGTTGACCGTCAGGCCACCGCTGACGGCCACTTCCAGGGCACGTTGGCCTCGGGCGAACTCCCACCGGTAGAGATTGCCGCCGCTCGGCCACTGGAAATTGATGCACTGGTGCTGATGCAGGTCCGCGGGGTGACGGGGTATCGGGTGATGCTGCAGATACCTCGGCGCCGCCACTGCAGCCATCTCGAGCTCCTCGCTGAGCTTCACAGCCACCATATCCTTGTGCAGCCGCTCACCCAGTCTGATTCCAGCATCGAAGCGGCCCTCGACGATGTCGGTGAGCATGTCGTCGACAATGATTGTGAGGGCGATATCGGGATAGGCGCGGCGGAAATCGCCGAGGATCGGCGCGATGAAACGCGTGGCGGCGATGCGCGGAACATTGATGCGCAGCGAGCCTGCTGGCCGGCCGCGTGATGCATGCGCGTCCGCGACGGCGCCTTCCAGTTCGCCGAATGCCGGTGCGATGCGGGCAAACAGCTTCTCGCCCTCAGCGGTCGGCGACATGCTGCGCGTGGTGCGGTTAAGCAGGCGGATACCGAGACGCTCTTCCAGCCCACGTATCGTCTGGCTGAGTGCTGGAGGCGAAATCCTGAGCTTGGCCGCGGCGCGGACAAAGCTTCCCTCTTCGATGATTGCTGCAAATGCCGTGAGTTCGGAAAACTCGCTTCCTCGCATTATGTACCTCAGGCTTAACAAGTCAGTTAGATAATAGGCTATTCTCTGAGCAATAGCATGCCCCTAGCTTTTCCCCGGAACGCCGCTCGATCGAGGCGGCCGTAGCCAGACGAAGGAACAGCCATGCATCGTCCACTCGAAGGCAAGACCGCACTTGTGACCGGCAGCTCGCGCGGCATCGGACGCGCCATCGCCGAGGGGCTCGCGGCCAAGGGTGCTGCCGTAGTCGTCAACTATGTCGGCAACGAGAAAGCAGCCAGGGAAGTCGTTGCCGCCATTGAAGGGATTGGCGGAAAAGCCGTCGCCATCCAGGCGGACGTCTCCAGCATCCCCGACATTCGCAAGTTGTTCGACGAAACCGAACGGCAGATGGGGCCGATTGACATCGTCGTAGCCAATGTCGGCGTCGCCGTCATAAAGCCGCTCGTCGAGGCCACCGAAGCGGACTTCGATCATGTGTTCGGGGCCAATGCCAAGGGCACCTTCTTCACGCTTCAGGAAGCGGCGCGCCGCGTTCGCGACGGTGGCCGCATCATTGCCGTCTCCACCGGTGGAACGAAGATGTTCTTCACGCACACGGCGCTTTATCTCGGCAGTAAGGGAGCCGTCGAGCAGTTCGTCCGCGTCCTCTCGCGCGAACTCGGCCCGCGCGCCGTTACCGTGAATGCGCTTTCGCCAGGCTTCACCGACACCGACCTGCTTCCGGAGCGGGACCGGGCCGTGGCCGCCGGCATGTCGCCCTTCGGCCGGATCGGAGCGCCGCGCGACGTCGCCGATGTCGCGGTTTTCCTGGCTTCGGACGAAGCTCGCTGGCTGACCGGCGAGAACATCCAGGCCGGCGGCGGAGTAGCCTGACGCGGGTGAATGGTGAATGGTGACGATTCACCGGAGCGGACGGAACGCAAGAACTACTTCCATTCACTATTCACTATTCGCTATTCACCATCAACTAATCCGCCATCGTCTCCAGGCTGGCAAACCCCTGCGGGGCATCGCCTTCGTCGAATGGCGTCGCCACCTCGACGAAAGTGTCGGGATAGAAGCCGTTGAACCGTGTTCGGAGCGACAACGAATAGGCGCCGATATGGCCGATCTCGATCCAATCGCCGGTATCGACGGTTTCGGGCAGCCAGAACGGCCGCGACAATATGTCGACGGAATCGCAGGTCGCGCCACAGACCTTGAACGGCACGATGGTCTTGTCCTCGCCATTGCGCGAGCGGATCGCCGGATCGGGGATGAAGCGTGCCGGCAGCGTGATCTTGCCGGTCCATGAATCCGACAGCGACGCCCAGATGCCGTCATTGATGTAAAGCCTTTTGCCCTTGCGCAGCAGCACGCGCACGATCAGCGACAGGCAGCGCGCCACGATCACTCGGCCGGGCTCGGCCACCAGCGGCATCTGGTCGAATTGGTACTCCTGGAGGTCGCCCGATAACCGCGACATGATCTGGCCGAGCGACGGCATTTCCGGTTTGCGGCTGTTCGGGTCATGGCCATATTCGGCCGGAAAGCCGCCGCCGACATCGAGCCCGGCAATGTCGAAACCGACGCGGTTGCGCACCCAGTCGGCGGAGGCCAGCGCCCGCTCATAGGTGTCGGGATCCTCGATCTGGCTGCCGACATGAAAGCACAGCCCGACCTTGTAGCCGGTCCGGTTCAGCCGTTCGGCGAGTTCCACCGCATTGGCCGGTCCGGCGCCGAACTTCTTCGACAGTTCGTAGGCCGCCGAGCCTTTCGTCTGGATGCGCACGAACACGGTGATCGCGCCCGGATCGATGTCGAGCGCCCGCACCACCCTGGTCAGCTTGGTGATTTCGTCCTCATGGTCGAGCGAAATGACGCGAATGGCGTACTTTTCCAGCGCCAGCCTGATGTCCGACTGCGCCTTGACCGGGTGCATGTAGAGCATCTCGGCGTCCGGCGAGACGGCGCGCACGGCAGCGAATTCGCCGGGCGAGGCCACATCGAAGGCGCTGACGCCGGCCTCGACCAGTGCGTTGAGCACGATCTGCTCGCCATTGGTCTTGACCGCATAGGCGGTCTTGCCGGGAAACATGCCCATGAACTGTTTGGCGTCCGCCTTCAGCACCTGCGGGCGGAAGCAATAGATCGGATCGTCCGGGCGCAGCGCCAGCGCTGCCTCGCGGGCATTTTCGAATCGCTGCATGGACGAATCCCTTGACTGAGGCTGCGCACAATTAATCCAAGCTAGCGGCTAATGAAAACAATTCTATGTCTCGCCGCCCCGGCTTCGCGGCGCTACGCCTTTCTGTACGCCGGTTATGGGCGAGCTAGGCCATCGCTCAGGTTTCGGGTGGCCCTTGCGGCCGGATCGGGTATGGCGTGAACAGACGCCTGAAGAGCAAGGCATCTCGTCTGGGAGGACGACCAATGGCGATAGCTGCCACCACCACGATGCGCGGGCCGATGGTGCTCAAGGACTGGGCGCAGCTTCTGCTGCTCGGCGCCATCTGGGGCGGTTCGTTCTTCTTTGCCCGCATTGCGGTGGCGGAACTTCCTCCGCTGGTGCTGGTGCTGTTCCGCGTCACCATCGCGGCGGCGGCACTTCAGCTCTATCTTGCGGTTCGCGGCCCATCCTTTCGCCTCGCTTTGCCGCATGCCGGCCTGTTCTTCCTGCTGGCGCTCGCCAACAATGTCATCCCTTTCTCGCTGATCTTTGCCGGCCAGACCGAGCTTGGCGCCGGCGTCGCCTCGGTGCTCAATTCGACGACGCCGTTCTGGACGCTGATCCTCGCCAACGCCCTGACCAGCGACGAAAAGCTGTCCTGGAACAAGCTTGCCGGCATCGCCCTCGGTATCGCGGGAACGGCGGTGATGATCGGTCCCGGCCTCGTCGCCGGGCTCGGCGGCCCGGTCTGGGCGAAATTCGCGCTCATCGGAGCGTCACTATCCTATGCGATTGCGCTGATGATTGCCCGCCGCTTCAAGGGTGTGCCGTCACCGGTCATTGCCACCGGACAATTGACTTGCTCGACCATCATCATGATCCCGGTCGTTCTGTTCACCTACGGGACCGCCAATCTGTTTTCGGCTTCGCCGCCGGTCTGGGCGGCGGTGCTGGCGCTGGCGCTGCTGTCGACCGCGTTCGCCTATATCCTCTATTTCAACCTTGTCGCCTCGGCCGGCGCCACCAACGCCTCGCTGGTCACGCTCATCGTGCCGGCCAGTGCCATCCTGCTCGGCTTCCTGTTCCTGGGCGAGCGGCTCGAACTGTTCGAATTGGGCGGCATGGCGCTGATTGCGCTTGGCCTCGTCACCATCGACGGTCGCCTGTTCGGGCGGCGTTAGAGATGGCGCTATATGGGCGTGATCGCCGGAACAGATGAACCCTGCCATTCCAGACGCCAGATACCGCCTTGCCGGAGATTCTGAACGAGATCTGGATGGAAGGCGGCAAGGCAGGTCCCGCCAACATGTCTCACGGAAGGATAGACAAAACCGGTCGCGGGGTCTTGCTTGCGGAGTTGCTTCGCCAGCGCCTGCCCGGCAGGATAGGCTAAGGCAGTATCCGGATCGAGCACCGGGTCCTTGCTGAACTCAGCGCCGCGCAGATCGTGAAACGAGCCTATGAAGTCGGCAACGAGCTCCGCATAGTCGGTAACGTTTTCGAACCGTTCGATCGCAGCAAGCTCGCGCGTCAGATGAAACGAGACCTCGCCGAGCGCGGTTTCCGCATCGAACGCACAGTACCAGACGCCCCTGGCATCATCGTTGAAACGATTGCCGCCCGGACGGGTGTAAGCGAACGCCGCATTGATGAAGGTGTAGCCCGGCCTCCCGAAGACCAGTTCGCGCGGATCGAGGTCGGGCAATCCCCCTTGCTGCGCCTGAAGACGGCCGCTGGTGGCTCCTTCAAGCTCCGCAAGGTCCTCCATATCTCCATGATTCCTGGCCAACGGCATCAGGACCGGCTCCTTGAGCCTGCCTGTCGAAATCAGCCGGATCGTGTCGCGCTGGGAAATGTCGGCGCGCGGCGGGATCTGCATTCAAAGTCCGCCACGCAAAGCGTCGATGTGTTGGCGAACCTGCAGCAGCTTCGGAATGCCGCCCTCGATCATCACGTCCAGGGGGCGCCGGCCACCATACAGAGGTCCTTTGTTCGGCAACCGCACCCATTCATCGGCAAGCGCTTCGGAAAACAGAAGCCGCAGTCCCTTGAAGATGCCGATCAGGGCGCTGATGCGTGTCAGCGAATCCTGGGAGAGAACGCCCTCCCACTCGCCTTTCTTCATACGGAACCAGGTTCTCTCCGATACGTCGCCGATCAAGGTGCAGATCTCGGTGCTGGTCAGATGCCAGATGTCTGCGAGCCTGACGATGCCGGCAACAGCCGCTGGCGTGAGCCGCGCCCGTGCCGAGGCATCCGCCAGATTTGCCGGCAAAGCCTGATTTGCAGGATCGCGAACCGCATAAGCGACACTCATTCCAACCTCCATCACTTGGCAGACAATATACTGCCAATTGGCAGGATATGCAAGTCCCGGCTATCCTCACAACGCGCTGCTGGTTGCCCCATCGCATTCGTATGGCGTGCAGCACCCGGTTGGACATGCAAAGGACGCTCTGACGCTCCGAACCTTCAGTCGGTCCGAAAATCGAATCCGATTTCTGGAGCGGTAGCGCTGCCATTCTCGTTACTGCCCCGGCTTTGCCACAGATTATTCACAGGTCCCGAGCCGGCTTTTGACAAAGAGTTTCAATGCCTAACGGCAAACGGCAGGTCGCAAATTCCACAATCTCGTCGCATTGCAGCAAAGTTTCTGCTTGCCTGTGGCACAAATGACCCTAGACTCTCGCCATAGCTCTTTAAGAGGAGGCTATGACATGGGACTGACGAGGCCGATCAACGCATTGATGATTTGTGCTGCGTTTGCATTCATCGGCGCCCTCATTATGGGCGTCCTTCCATAAGGCCGCTAAGCGGGGGAAGACCAGCACCGAATACTACAACCATTGAAAGGGCCGGGCATTTTGCCCGGCCTTTTGCATTCCCCCGATCTTTGACATTTCGCATTACGCCGCGGCCGATCCAGCTGCCTCGACTTCGTGCGACCTGATGCCGATCATGTGGCAGATGGCAAAGACCAGATCGGCCCGGTTCATCGTGTAGAAGTGGAAATCGCCGACGCCGCGCTCGACAAGGTCCAGCACCTGCTCGGCCGCAACCGCGGACGCCACCAGCGCATGCGTTTGCGGGTCGTTCTGCAGCCCATCGAAGCGCTCGGCCAGCCATGCCGGCACCAAGGCGCCGCAACGCGCCGAGAAGTTGGCGACCTGGGTGAAATTGTGCACCGGCAATATGCCCGGCACGATCGGTATGTAGATGCCGGCCCGCCGTGCCCGCTCGACATAGCGTTCATAAAGATCGTTGTCGAAGAAGAACTGGGTGATCGCCCGCGTCGCTCCATTGTCGGCCTTGCGCTTCAGCATGTCGAAGTCGGTGGCGAAATCCGGGCTTTCGGGATGCTTTTCCGGATAGGCCGAGACCGAGATGTCGAAATCGCCGGCGCCCTTCAGCGCATCAACCAGCTCGGCGCCATTGGCATAGCCTTCCGGATGCGGCCGGTAGGCCGCGCCGACGCCCTCGGCCGGATCGCCGCGCAGGGCGACGAAACGCTTGACACCCATATCGGCGAATTCCCGGATCACCGCATCGACCTCGTGACGCGCCGCGTCGACGCAAGTCATATGCGCCGCCGGCGTCAGCGTCGTTTCGTTGAGGATGCGCTTGACGGTGCGGGCCGTGCGCTCGCGGGTCGAACCACCGGCGCCATAGGTGACTGAAACGAATTTCGGCTTGAGCGGCTCCAGCCGGGTGACCGTATCCCACAGCCTTGCTTCCATCTCGTCGTTTTTCGGCGGAAAGAACTCGAACGAAACCCTGACCTTGTCGCCGATGTCGGGGCGGCGGGAGAAGCGGAACTGGTTCATCAGGCGGTTTCCCCTATCGGATACGCATTGGCCGGTTGTCTGTCGTTGGAAGGCTCGGCAATCAGCATGCGCCGATCGCGGCCGAGCCAGAGTTTGACGGTGAGCTTGGCCTCGTTGCCGCCGCGCGGCTCGAATTCCTGGCTGTCCTCGAGGTCAAGGCCGGCCTCGGAAAACCAGTCGCCGATTTGCCGGTCGGAGAAGCCGAGACGCAAATGCGCGTGCTCGTCGCGCAAGAACTCCAGCGTGTGCGGCGCGAAATCGACGATCACCAGCCGGCCGGCCGGGCGCAACAGCCGCGCCGCCTCGCGGATGGCGCGGGCAGGATCGTCGAGATAATGCAGCACCTGATGGATGGTAACGAGATCGAAGGCGTCGCGTTCGACCGGCGGCGCAAAAATGTCGCCCTGCCGCACCTGCGCATTCGAAACGCCGGCCTTGTCGAGATTGGCGCGCGCCACCGTCAGCATCTCGCGCGACATGTCGATGCCGACACCGCGCCGATAGAGCGGCGAAAATATCTCGAGCAGCCGTCCGGTGCCGGTGCCGAGATCGAGCATCGACTGGAACGGCCGCTTGCCGACGAGCTTGACGAGTGCTGCTTCGACCGCGCGGTCCGGCACGTGCAGCGAGCGGATGTGGTCCCAGCTTGCGGCGTTGACCGAGAAATATTCGGCAGCCCGGTCCTGCCGCTTGCGCTTGACCGCGGCCAGCCGTTCGAGATCACGCTCGACCTGCGGATCGGCGCCGCGGATGCCGGAGACCAGCCTGAGCACGAAATCGCGCGAGGAGTCGGAATCCGAAAGCCGGAAGAAGGCCCACGAACCCTCCTGGTAGCGGCCGATCAACCCGGCCTCCAGCAGCAATTTCAAGTGGCGCGAGACGCGCGGCTGCGACTGGCCGAGGATTTCGGTGAGATCGGAAACGGTCAGATCGCCGCGCGACAGCAGCGCCAATATACGCAGCCGGCTGGATTCGGCTGCCGCCTTCAATGTATCTACCATCGTGTCGAGAGCGACATGCATGCGAGCATTCTCTTTGAAAAGATATAAACATATGTTTATGTCGATTTTGATAGGCTTGCAAGCGCTATGTCGCTTCCGGACAAGAAAATGACGCATGCGTGGCGGATCGCGCAAAGCCGGAAGCATCGAGGCGAGAACCATGTTTGAAACGCGCAGCGGCGAAAAGCTTCTGGAAACCGACCCGGAAACGATGCCGCTGGATGGCCGTGTCGTCTTCATCGGCCGCATCGCTTCGCCTTGGACGACACGGAAAACCTGCCCCAAAAACATGAGGGCCGCGCGGGAGACAGGACAGCCGGCGCACTTGGTCATCGACCCGCTCTACCGGGATGGCCTGCTTGGGCTGGAACGCGCCAGCCACGTGATCATCCTGTCCTGGCTGCACCATGCGCCGCGGCAACTGATTGTCCAGAAACCCCGCCATGCAGTTGAACCGAAGGGCGTCTTTTCGCTGCGCTCCCCTGCCCGGCCGAACCCAATTGGGCTGCATGTAGCCAGGCTGGTTGCCGTCGACATCGATATCGGCCGCATCGATCTCGACGCCATCGACGTGCTCGACGGCACGCCGGTCATCGACATCAAGCCCTATTTCGCTTCGACCGATGCCTTCGCCGAGGCGACCATGGCCGGGCGGGACGAGTCACCCAGATCGGATGAGCAGTGAGCGCCCCGACCGGCCGCCGCCGCGCCATCGCCAAGGCACTGACAGCGCTCCTGCCGCTGGCGCCCTATGCCGACATGGAAAAGATCCGTGCCGATGCCGGCGCCGTGCATATGAAGACCTTGCCACCGAGCATTGCCGTATGGCTGGCGACAATAGCCCACATCCGCCATATGCACACCGACTACGAAAAGCTGCTGGCCGAAGGCTATGACCGCGATTCCGCGCGCTTCTTCGTCATCGAACAGACCAACATCGTGCTCACCCGCTGGCGCGCCACCCGCTTGCTCGACGATGGCGATGAGGCATAGAGCGATGCAAGCACACGCGTCGAGTTCTACGCTCTTCACCATTGTGATTGGCGAAATCCAGGGATGACAGCCAATCTCGAAAGTTGCAGGACTGAACGAGGCGCTAAACTAGCGTGCCAGCAAGCTCAAGGCAGTCGCGACGATGTCGGCGACCGGACGCGTGCCATCCAAGGTTATTGCCGCCTCGTCCGTCGCTGGCGCCTCCAGCGTGGCGAACTGGCTGTCGACCAGGCTTGCCGGCATGAAGTGGCCCTTGCGATTGCCGACGCGCCGCATCGCCGTTGCCGGGTCGATCTCCAAATAGACGAAAACGATATCCGGGCAAAAGCCGCGCAGGCGATCGCGATAGCTGCGCTTCAGCGCCGAGCAGGCGGCGACCACACGTTGCCCGCTTGCGATCGACGCGGCCATGCGCTGGCCGATCGCGTCGAGCCAGCCTGCGCGCAGCGCGTCGGTAAGCGGTTGTCCGCTCGCCATGCGCGCGACGTTTTCGGGCGGATGCAGCCTGTCGCCTTCGATAAAGAGGGCGCCCAATGCCGCTGCAAGCGCTTCGCCGACGACCGACTTGCCGCAGCCGGCAACGCCCATCACCACGATGGCGGGTATCGTTCGAACAGTGCTCGCCGGCTTATATGACACGTCGTTCCCGGTCATGCAGGTCAGCGGCTTGCCGGCGCGCGGCCATAGAGCAGCAGCATGGCGACGATGACGACGCCGTAGATGATCTGCCGCCCCGCCTCCGGCATCTGCATGACGGAGAGAATTGATTGCAGGAGCGTGATCAGGATGACGCCGGCGACGGTACCGAGATAGGAGCCCCGCCCGCCGAGGATCGAGGTGCCGCCGAGCACCACGGCGGCGATCGACGGCAGCAGATAGGCATCGCCCATCGACTGTGCCGCCTTGGAGGCATAGCCGGCCAACAGCACGCCGCCGAAGGCCGAGAGCCCACCCGAAACCGCAAAGGCGATCATCACCACGCGCCGTGTGTCGATGCCGGAAAGATAGGCGGCACGCTCGCGGTTGCCGATGCCGTAGACAGTGCGGCCGAAGCCGGTGCGGGTCAGCACGAACACCATTGCGGCGCCGATCAGCGCCCAGATGAGAACTGCGTTCGGCACGCCAGGAACGGCAAAGCCGGTCGCCAGATAGCGCATCGCACCGGTTGCCGAATCCTGCGGCGAGAAACCGCCCGTATAGACCACCATCAGCCCCTGCGCGACCGCGTTGGTGGCGAGCGTGATGATCATCGAGGGAATGCGCAGATAGGCGACGCCAATGCCGTTGACGATGCCGATCAGGACACCGCAGAAGATGCCGAACGGAATGGCAAGCGCCACGCCGACAGGGCCGTACGCGGCTGCGGCACAGGCCATCATGGCGCCGACCGCCACCGACCATGGCACCGACAGGTCGATCTGGCCGAGCAGGATGACCAGCATCATGCCGGTGGCGATGACGCCGAGAAACGAGGCCACCTTGAGCTGCTGCAGCAGGTATTCAGGCGACAGGAAGCTGCGCGAATAGAGGCTGCCGAGCAACAGCAGCAGCACGATGCAAGCGAACGCCGTCAGCACCGCCGGGTCGGCGCGGCGAAGGAATTTCGGCATGCGGCCGGCGAGACCACTTACAGTCGTTTCGCTCACAGGAACCACTCCAGCCGGTTGCGGACCCGAAACAGGGCGAAGGCGCCGAGGCTGACCGCGATCAGCAGGATCACGCCCTGGAACAGCGGCTGCCAGAGCGGATCGAAATCGAAGACGAACAGCAGGTCGCCGATGGTGCGGAAGGCGAGCGCGCCGAAGATCGCGCCGATGGCGCTGCCCTTGCCGCCGAACAGCGACACGCCGCCGAGCACGACCGCGGCGATTGAAAACAGCGTGTAGGCGTTGCCGCTCGCATAGGCCGCATCGCCGGTATAGGTGAAGAACGTCAGGAACAGCCCGCCGATCGCGGCAAGCAGCCCGGCAAGCGCATAGGCGGCGAACTTTCCACGCCGGATCGGCACGCCGGACATGTAGGCCGCCATCTCCGAGGAGCCGGCTGCATAAGCGGCGCGGCCGAGCACCGACCGGCTGAACGGCACCCAGACGACAAGCACGACCGCCACCAGCGCCACCAGGCTCGCCGGCACAATACCAAACAGGCGCCCGGTTAGCGCGTCGGCGAGCCCCTCATTGACCGAGCCGCCCGGAAACGGCCGCAGCAGCAGCGCGATGCCGAAATAGACCGCGCCGGTGGCGATGGTGGCGACGATCGGCTGCAGGCGCCCATAGATAACGATGGCGCCGTTGATTGCCCCGCACAGCAGCCCGGTGCCGAGCACGGCGATGACGCCGAAGGCGGTCTCGATGCCGGTGCCGACGACCAGCCACGACGCCAGGCAGTTGGTCAGCGTGAAGATCATGCCGACGGAGAGGTCGATGCCGGCGGTGATCACCACCAGCGTCTGCGCCATGGCGACGAAGGCGAGCAGCACGCCCTTGTTCGAAGCCGTCTGTACGACGTTGGCGGTGAAGCCCGCCGGATGGTTCGAGGTGTAGATGACGAACATGACGACGAAGATGCCGAACGCCAGCAGCGTTCCGCGCTGTTCGGCAAGCCAGTAGCGCCAATCCTTCACGCGTCCGCTCCTTGCTTTGGCATCTCTTCGTGAATGTTGAGCGCGCTGGCGATCAGCGCCCGCTCAGTGATTTCGGCGCCGACCAGTTCACGCTTTACCGCGCCGTCATAGAGCACCAGCACCCGGTCGCAGCAGCCGATCAGCTCGTCATAGTCGGTCGAATAGAACAGGATTGCCGCGCCGCCGTCGGCAAGCTTGCGCATCAATTGGTAAAGCTCCTGCTTGGTCCCGACATCGATGCCGCGTGTCGGATCGTTGAGCAGGATGATGCGCGGCTGCCGCATCAGCCATTTGGCGATGACGACCTTCTGCTGGTTGCCGCCGGACAGCGCGCCGACGGGGATGTCGAGGCCGGCCGTCTTGATCGCCAGAAGACCGACCATGTCGTCGATCAGCCGCTGCTCGGCGGCGCGATCGATGATGCCGGCCCTGGACAGCCGGTCAAGGGCGGCGAAGGAGAGGTTTTCGCGCACCGTCATCGGCAGCATCAAGCCTTCGGTCTTGCGGTCCTCCGGGATCAGCGCCATGCCGATCCGGTCATCGCGCGCGGCGGCCGGGCTGGCGATCGCCACCGGCCTGCCGTCGATCAGGATTTGGCCCGACAGGCCGCGCAGCACACCGAAGAAGGCGAGCAGCAATTCGCGCTGGCCCTGGCCGTCGAGGCCGCCAAGCCCTACCACCTCGCCCGCCCCGACCGACAGCGAGACATCGTGCAGCCGATCAGTCCATGACAGGCTGCGCGCCTCGAGAACCGGCGTGGCTGCAGCAGCCGCCCGCGCGGGCTTGGGCGGAAAGATGTGGCTGTATTCGCGCCCGATCATCAGTTCGACGACCTCATTGTCGCTCTTGGTACCGGCCGCATAGCTGGCGACATTGCGGCCATTGCGGAACACCGTGCACTGGTCGGCCAACTCGGCGATCTCGTTCATGCGGTGCGATATGTAGAGCAGCGCCAGCCCTTCCGAACGCAACCGCTTCAACACGGCAAAAACCCTGGCGACGTCAGCGGCGGTCAGAGCCGAGGTCGCCTCGTCGAGGATCAGGATGCGTGGCTTGCGCGCCAGTGCCTTGGCGATCTCGACCATCTGCCTTCTTGAAAGAGGAAGATCCTTGACCAGCGCCAGTGGATGGATATCGGAGGCGCCGGCGCGAGCCAGGGCTTCTTCCGCAACGCGGCGCTGTGCCTTGCGATCGATCATGCCGAAACGCTTGGGCGGATCGGAAATGGCGATGTTGTCAGCCACGCTGAGTTCGGGGACGAGCGACAGTTCCTGGAAGATGCACACGATGCCGGCCTGGTTGGCGGCGGCCGGCGAAGCGAAGGTCACTTCGCTTCCGTCCAGCATCATGCGGCCTTCGTCGGGCGCGACGACCCCCGCCATGACCTTGATCAGCGTCGATTTGCCGGCGCCGTTCTCGCCGAGAATGGCGTGGATGCTGCCTGGAGTGACCGACAGCTCGGCCTTTTCCAGCGCCCGCACGCCGCCATAGCGCTTGGATATGCCTTCCATGCGGAAGAGCGGAACCGCACCGTCCATCGGCCCTCCCCAGGCGCTTGGCAATCAGGATGTCGAGCGCCGACGCCGCGGGATTTCCCGCGGCGTCGGGCTGTTGGAGCTTACTGGTTTTCCTTGCTCTGGCCCATGATTTCCTGCGCCGTGAAATTGATGCCGCAGGTCGGGAAGGAATTGCCGACGAAGAAATTGTCGGACTGGTCGGGGAAGTAATCCTGGCCTGCCTTGAAGTTCGGATCCTCGACGATCGCCAGCGGCAGCTTGACCGCTTGCGGCACGACCTGGCCTTCAAGTGCCGCGATCGCTGTCTTGATGGCAACCGCAACCTGGGCCGGGCCGGTACCGGCCGACGAGCATTTCAGGCCGTCAGCGGCGAACTTGGCGCAGAATTTGCGGAAGCCATTCTCCGTCTCGCCGCCGAACGGCACGAACGGATGCTTGGCATCGATCATCGCCTGCACGATGCCGGTATCGCCGCCCTGCCCGGTAACGCCGTCGAAGGGACCATTGGTGGCAATGGCGTCGGCCGAAGCCTTTTGCGCAACGCCGTCATCCCATTTGCCGACGACCTCGGTAACATCCCACTTCTTGCCGGACGCGTCGAGAACCTCGTGGATGCCGTTGTGACGGTCGGTGTCGACGGACGTGCCGGCGACGCCGCGCACTTCCAGCACCTTGCCGCCGTTCGGCACGTGCTTGACCAGCCAGTTGCCCCACAATTCGCCAAGGCCTTTCTGGTCGACATTGACGTTGATGGCATCCTTGGTGTCGAGGATGTTGTCGAAAGCGACCAACACGACGCCGGCTTCCTTGGCCCGCTTGATGACAGGGCCGAATGCGGTCGGATTCTGAGCGTTGACGACAATCGCGTCATAGCCGGAATCGATGAAATTGTTGATTGCCGAAATCTGGGCCGGCACGTCTTCGCCGGTCGAGACCACCTTGAATTCCTTGAGCTTGGCTGCGACCTCCGGCTGCGCTGCATAGGCCTTCGCCGTCTGCACCATCTGGATGCGCCACGTGTTGGCGATGTAGCCGTTGGCCAGAGCGATGCGGTATGGGCCGTCTTTTTTGGGGAACTTGAAGAACTGCGTATCGGCCGACCAGGGTGCGAAGCACTCAGGCTCGGCCGATGGCCCCTTGACGATTTCAGGCTCGGCGATCGCCGACGAGCTCAGCATGACAAAAGCAGTGGCGGCAACGATACCGCCAGCGAGTGACTTGATCATCGATATTCCTCCCAGTTGCAGTTTGTTTGTTGTTACGTCGATGAATTTGCGCGTTCCCGGCCCGGCACCTCCCGCCATACCCGTTGCGCGTTCAGGTGACCGAATGCCGACCCGATTTCCTCCTTTATTGCCCGGCTAATCCCGTAAAAAACTATCATATTATACATAATAAACAAGCATGAGCTGTCGCTTATGTATAATAAACAGATTCCACTCTTCGAGGCGAAATCCCGCCTATGAAAAGTGGTAGCGCTACCATGACGTTATGTAAAGCGCCATTTACATTGCGTTGAAGCTCGCTTCAGCGCGCCGTGCTCTCACGCCGCTTGAGTTCGAAGCCGAGGTCGACGACCCGCTGCTCCGGCCTGTTGCCCTCGATAGCCGCAAGCGCCATGGCGACAGCCCGCCGGCCGATCTCGTAGCGATAGGTCCGAACGCTGGTCACCGACGGGAAAGCAACCTCCATCATGTCGAGATCGTTGAAGCCGACGATGCCGATCGTCTTCGGCACGGCGATCGAAGCGCGATGACATTCGAACAGCACGCCAAGCGCGATATCGTCATTGTTGCAGAATACCGCGTCGAGGCTCGGCATCTTGGCCAGCGCGTCGCGGAACAATTCGCGGCCGAGGGTGACGCTGGAGGGCACCGGCGTCGTGGTCGTGAGCCTCGGATCGAACAAGCCGGCCGCCTCCATCGCCGCGCGATAGCCGGCAAGCCGCCGCTGCGAACGCGGATCCATGCGCGCGCCGATGAAGCCGATCCGGCGATAGCCGGCCTCGATCAGATGTTCCGCAGCCGCCTTGCCGCCCTGGAAATGTGAGAAACCGACCATCATGTCGACCGGATCGAGCCCGGTCTCCATCACCTGCACCACCGGACAGCCAGCCGTTTCCAGCAGTTTTCGCGAGGCCGGCGTCTGGTCGATGCCGGCCACGATCAGCGCGGCAGGGCGTTGCGGGCCAAACACCTGCAGCAGCCGCTCTTCCTCGAGGCCGGAATAGTGGGTGTTGCCGAGCTGGATGCGGAAAGGGCCGTCCGACAGGCTGTCGTAGATGCCGCGCACCACTTCGGCAAAGACGTTGTTGGTAAGCGACGGTACCAGGACGCCAAACACCTCGGCGCGCGCCGAAGCCAGCGCCCGCGCATTCGGGTCGGGCACATAGCCGAGTTCATTCACGGCGGACTCGATCTGGCGGCGCAGATCTTCCGAGACACGCCCCGGCTCACGCAAGGCGCGCGATACGGTAATGGCGCCGACACCGGCCTTGCGCGCGACGTCGGCGATGGTCGGGCGGCCGCCGCCGCGGCGCGAGCGCGGCTTGATCACTATACTCGTCCCGACGCCGGGCAACCGCCCAGACGTGACCGCGAAACAATGTTCAGCGTCTTTGCCACTGCTGCCTTGCCAACCCGTTGCCACACCTTGTCTGGCGTCGCGCAGCCTTCGGCTATTGTCAAGCGACGGCCGGAGAGACTGTGTCCGTACCGCCGTGCCTCAGGCCGTCACGGCAGCGCTGCGCCGGGCCTTCCACAGCAGCAGCACCATGGCCAAAATGTTCAGCAGGTTCCAGGCAATGCCGTTGAGGAACGCGGCGGCATACGAACCGGTCAAATCGTAGATCCAGCCCGACATCCAGCCGCCGATAGCCATGCCGAAGATGGTCGCCATCATAACGATGCCGACGCGCTGGCCAGCCTCTTTGGCAGGCATATATTCGCGCACGATGATCGCATAACAGGGCACGATGCCGCCCTGCGACAGGCCGAAGACCAGCGAGACGACATATAGCGAGGCCAGCCCGTCGAACGGGATATAGAACAACAGCGACAGGCATTGCAGCACCGAGCCGATCAGCAGGGTTTTCACGCCGCCGATGCGATCGGCAAGGAAACCCGAGCCAAGCCGACTGACGACGCCCGCCGCCAGCATGATCGACAGCATATCGGCGCCATGCGCCACGCCGTAGCCGAGATCCATGCAGTAGGCGACGATATGGACTTGCGGCATCGACATCGCCACGCAGCAGCCGAGTCCGGCGACGATGAGCAGCGCCTGCAAGGCCGCCGGCGACAGCGAGATCGGCTGGACCACGCGGCTGCCCGGCGATCCGGGAGCCGCCTGGGGCGGTGCGCCGCGCCGGAGCAGTAGGATCAAGGGCACCATGGTGACCACGCAAACGATGCCGATCGCGGCATAGGTGAAGCGCCAGCCTTCGGTCTGCATGACATAGGGCATCGCCGTCGGCCAGATCGCTCCGGCGAGATAGTTGCCGGACGCGGCAGCCGTCACCGCAACGCCGCGGCGCCGGTTGAACCAGTGCGAGATGTCGGCGATCAGCGGCCCGAAGATCGCCGACGAGCCGACGCCGATCAACAGGCCCTGGACAAGGGTGAACTGCAGGATAGAACTGGTCAGCGACGCCAGCAGGAAGCCGGCGCCAAGTGTAATCGCGGCAATCAGCGCCGGAACCCAATACCCCACGCGGTCGATGGCGCGGCCGAACAGCACATTGCCGGCGGCAAAGCCGACCATGGTCGCGGTATAGGGCATCGAGGCAGCGGCGCGATCGACGCCGAATTCTGCCTGCACGGCGGGCAGCACCACGACCACCGCCCACATGCCGACCCCGCCTATGGTTGCCAGCAGCATCGAGACGCCGAGCCGTATCCAGGCATAGGCGCTGTCGATGCCGGAACTTGCTGCCTGGTTTGAGACGATTGGGGTCAAGAACGTTTCCTGTCCGCAGTTCTTAAATCGGCGGTTCTGACCACTATCAGGGCATTCGCATCGCGGAGCAGCGCCACGACAGGCCAATCCGTGGCTCCAGGGATTTGGGCCGAAGTGGAACAGGGGTGCGCCACCAGACGTTTTCCCGGCAACGACCTTGTGAAAGGAGTTTGCCATGACCGCGCAACGGAAATGGTCTGCCGACGTCACCGAGCATAGCGATGCGCTGGATCTCGAAGAGCACATCTTCGAATCCCACGATCCGAGGAAGATCGCCGCCTCGCTGAAGCGGTCGGCCGAGCACAGCGACCGGCGCAAGGCGGGGCCGTTTCAGTCCGCCATGTCGATGCTGAATTTCTACATTAACCGCGCCGGCAAGAACCTGCCGGCGGCGCAGAAGAAAGTGCTGGAGGACGCAAAGGACGAACTGCGCGTCCTTTTTGGCCGCCCAAAGGAAGACTAGAATCGGTCACTATTGATTGGTTCTGCCAAATCAGGCTGAACTGGACCTAGTGACAGGGCCTCTTTGTCGCCAGTCTGCAGGCTGGCTTGCATTCGCAAGCCTGCAAAAGCCTGGCGTCATGACGGTCAAGATCGGCATCAATCCCATCACCTGGAGCAATGACGACGTCCCGGCGCTTGGCGGCGACACGCCGCTGCAGACCTGCCTGTCCGAAACCGCACAGGCCGGTTATCGCGGCACCGAGCTCGGCGGGAAATTTCCGCGCCAGGCTGAGGTGCTTGGGCCGCTCCTGTCCTCCTATGGCCTGGAACTCGTCTCCGGCTGGTATGATGGCCGCATCCTCGACCGTACGGTCGAAGAGGAATTCGCGGCGATTACCCCGCATCTGGCGTTGCTGCGCGACCTCGGCGCCAAGATCGTCGTCTATGCCGACACCTCGCGCGGTCGCCATGACGGCATTTTCGCACCGATCTCCGAGCGTCCGCGCCTCGCCAACAGCGACTGGCGGGCCTATGGCGAGAAACTGACCGCCCTCGCCGACAGCATGGCCGCATTCGGGGTCGGCATGGCCTTCCACCACCACATGGGCACCATCGTCGAGACGGACGATGAAGTCGACAGGCTGATGGCGGCGACGGGCCGAAGCGTCGGCCTTTTGTTCGATACCGGCCACTGCCTGTTTTCGGGCGGCGACCCGCAATCGCTGTTGCAGCGACATCTCGACCGTATCGTGCATTTCCATTGCAAGGACGTTCGCAGGGCGGTGCTGGAAAAGGCACGCCGCGAGGACATGAGCTTCATGGCGGCAGTTTTGGAAGGCATTTTTACCGTGCCCGACGACGGCTCGGTCGATTTCCTGCCATTGCTGAAATCCCTCGCCGCGCGCGGCTATGAAGGTTGGATTGTTGTCGAGGCTGAGCAGGATCCGGCCAAGGCGCATCCGCTGACCTATGCCAGCAAGGGCTATTTCTCGCTGCTCGCCACCGCCCGGCAGGCCGGCTTCGAAGTGGCGACGCGGCAGGCAGACTGACCGGCCCGCATTTGCGAGCCGGGGGAACATAATGGGCGCGCGCCTCGATGGGGTTAGCGACGCGAATGCGCCCGGCGATCCGCGCCGCCTTGCTCCCTGCGCGGCGCGGATCGCAGAATCCCGGCTCTGGATTTCAAACCCCGACTTTCAAGCTTGAGGCCGGCCGGAAGCCGTGCCTTGATGCAACCGAGGAGGAGCGACATGGCTTTCGAAGCTGCGCTTGGCATGGAACGGCTTTGCACCATCCGGGAGATTGCCGAGAAGGCGGAACTTGGCGCCGCCACCGTTCATCGCGCGCTGAAGAACAGCCGCGAGGTCCACCCCGAAACCAGGCGACTGGTGCTTGATACCGTCTGTCGGCTCAACGAGGAAAAGATCGCCCGCGCCGCCCGGTTCGTCGGGGGATAGTGCCTTGGCCGACCACATGCGCCTTTCCCTCGACATCATGTCGGTCGACCGCGCTTCGGAAGAACCGATGCATCGTCAGATCTACGGCGCCTTGCGACGCTTCATCCTTGACGGCCAAATCCCGCAGAACACGCTGCTGCCGTCGACGCGCTCGCTGGCCGAAGACCTCAAGGTCGGGCGCAACACGGTCATCGCCGCCTATGACCAGCTCCTTGCCGAAGGTTTTATCGAGGCGCGCGCCGGATCGGGCACCTGGGTAGCGCCGATCCAGCAGAACCGCCCCTTGGCATCTCTGCGCGCCGGACTGGCAGCGCCGCAAAAACTGTCGCGGCGCGGTCAGACCATCGTCAACGGCCCGCAACCGCCGCGTAATGCCGGCGTCATTAATTTCCATCCGGGCGTGCCTGAAACGGCGTCGTTTCCGTTCACCATCTGGTCAAGCCTTCTGGTGCGTAATGCACGCAGCCGCGACGAGAGCCTGCTTGGCTATCTCTCCTTTGCCGGCCACCCCGGCCTGCGTCAGGCCATTGCCTCGACCATCGGCCTGTCGCGCGGCATCAGCTGCACCGCCGACCAGGTGATCATCGTCACCGGTGCACAAGCAGCACTCGATCTCGTCTCGCGCGTGCTGATGGACGAAGGCGACCATGTCTGGATGGAGGAGCCCGGCTATCTCGGCGCCAAGAGCGCCTTTCTCGCCAGCGGCGCCAGGCTGGCACCGTTGAAGGTCGACCGGCGTGGCTGGCATCTTGCCGATCCGGAGCTGCCGCCGCCGCGGCTGATCTATGTGACGCCATCCTGCCAATGGCCGTTCGGCACCATCATGCGCATCGAGGAGCGATTGCAGTTGCTCGACATCGCCGAACGCAACGGCGCCTGGATCGTCGAGGATGACTATGACGGCGAATACCGGTTCCGCGGCCGGCCGGTGCCGGCGCTGCGCGGGCTCGATCATGCCGACCGCGTCGTCTATATCGGCAGCTTCGGCAAGACGCTGATCCCGGCGCTGCGCATCGGCTATCTGATCGTGCCGCGCGAACTGTCGGTGCCGTTCGACCGGGCGGTGAGCATCACCGGCCAGTTCGCGCCGCTGATCCTGCAGGCAACGGTCAACGATTTCATCACGCAGGGCTATTTCGCCACGCACCTCAAACGCATGCGCCGGCTCTATGCGCGCCGGCAGGCGAACTTCGTCAAGCTGTGCCAGGAGCATCTGGCCGAATGGCTGACCGTCACGGAAAACGATTCCGGCATGCAGCTGCTGGCGAGCTTCGTCAGGCCCTACAAGGACAGCGACGTGGTCGCCGCCGCCGTCAAGGAGGGGCTCGACGTCCAGGGCATCTCGATCAACTACCATTCCACAGAACCCGAGCACGGCCTGCTGCTCGGCTATGCGGCAATGGACGAACGCCAGATCCTGCGCGCGGTGCTGGCGCTGCGCGCCGCGTTCCTAAGGTTGGACAGAAGCTAGAGCCAGGCTTCCCCAATCCGGGCTTTCCGGCGCCGGCGCATGTTGCCTGGCAAGATCGGGAATCCCTAGGATCCCGGCTAGCGACGCCGATGCAGCCAAGGCAGCGCCCGCTTCGCTCTCTTGGCGCGAAGAGATCGCCCCCACGGATCAGCCGCGCGCGCTTACCCTACTGCTCGATCTCGGGTTCGACGAGTTTCGCCAGATTTCGCAGCGACTCCTGCCAGCCGAGATAGCAGGCCTCAACCGGGATGGCATCTGGAATACCGGCCTGCGTGATATTCACTTCGGTGCCGACCGACACTTTCTTCAATGTCACGGTCACCTCGATCTCGCCGGGCAGGTTGGGGTCGTCGAACCGGTCGGTGTAGCGCAGCTGCTCATTGGGCACGAGCTCGACATATTCGCCGCCGAACGAGTGGCTGTCGCCGGTGGTGAAGTTGCGGAAGGACATTTTGAACGTACCGCCGACTTTCGCCTCGAAGTGATGAACCGTGCAGGTGAAGCCGTTCGGCGGCAGCCATTTCGCAAGTGCATCCGCTTCGAGGAACGCGCGGTAGACTTTCTCCGGGCTGGTTGTCAGAACGCGGTGCAGACGTACGGTGCCGGGCATATCGTTAATCCTCCGTGGTTGGTGATCGATGCCCCTAGGACGAGCGGGAGCCCGGCCTATCCGATACGGGCCTGCGGATTTTTTGACGACCGGTTATGCCGGCCGGAATCCCCGCCCGGCCGCCGGACAAGGAACTCGGCCGCAGGGTACAAACCGCGTCGGAACGGGTCTAGTTCACACTGTCGAACTTCTGCAGATCAACCGGTGCCGCCTTGCGCAATTCGACATCATCCAGCGAAGCATTTTCCAGCGCCACCCGCGCCGCCGCGTCGATGTTGTGGATCATGTCCTGAATATCGGTATCGTCATGCGCCGGGTTCATGGCGATCATCACCGTGCGATTGAGGATGTCGAGCGAGCGCTTGCCGAGGTCGTCGGCGTAATCCAGCCGCAGGCCCTGGTTCTCGGGCAATGCATAAGGATTGAGCGCCGGATGATGCGCGCCTTCATGCATCAGCACCTGGTCCCACTGGGTGAAATTGTGACGGCCGGTCTTGCCGGCAACGACGCTCGGAATGGTCTTCGAAAAAGTCTGCGCCGCCTGCTCGCTCGGCAGTAGGTACATCACCTGTGCGGCGCAATCGTCGTCCGGGCTGTTCATCGGCGACGGTGTCAGACCGAGATTGCCGAGATGGCGGGTGCCGGCCAGCACCATCTTCTTCTCGGCGCGCATCGCCTCGATGATGCCGTCCAGTCGATCGAGTTGGACGTTGAGCATCGCCCCCATCAGTTCGGAAGCACGCGCGCCGATGCCGGCGAAGGGTTTGATGCTGTCGCTTCTGCCCTGCCAGTAGAAATGGCAAGGGTCGATGGCGCAGCGCGCCCGCTCCGCCACTTTCGGGTCGCTGGTGGCAATGCCGCCGCCCTCGCCCGAGGTCATGTTCTTGAAGTAGTTGAAGGAATAGGCGCCGGCATGGCCGATCGAGCCGAGCTTGCGGCCCTCATAGCCGCCGCCGATGCCTTGGCAGACATCCTCGAGCACCAGCAAGCCGCGCTTGGCAGCAATGTCCATGATCGCATTCATGTTGCAGGCCGCGCCCCACATATGCACCGGGATGACCGCCCTGGTGCGCGGCCCTATGGCATCGCGCAAGGCGACGGGATCGATGGTCAGGCTCTCGTCGATGTCGACGATGACGGGAATGGCCCCGACCGACAGCACCGCGGTCGCGGTCGCCATATAGGTGTGCGCGGGCACCAGGACCTCGTCCCCCGGACCGATGCCGAGCCCGATCAGGCCGGCCGCGAGCCCATAGGTGCCGCTGGCGGCCAGTGCGAAATGCTCGACGCCAAGATGCTGCGCATAGCGGGCCTCGAAGCGGTCGCATTCGCTGTCCTTGCCGTAACGAAACAGCGCGCCCGAGCGGATCACCCTGGCAATGGCTTCGATTTCCTCTTCGCCGGCGGTGTACATGGCAGGCCTCCAAGTTACTTGGTAGTTTGGGTCACTTGGTAATGTGGGTCGCTTGATGGTGTGGACAGCTGTAGGCTTGTGGGCACAGTTTGGAAGAACCACTCCGCCGCTATTCGACCAAGCCATCTGCGCCCGGAAGACGGTTCCTATGAGTGGTTTTGAACCATGATTGGGGAAATCGGCAGCTAAGTGTCTCAGCCGGCAGGCAAATCGTACCCATCCGAATTCGCCAAAGTGGCCCTGTCGGAAAGCCAGCTTTCGGCGTTCCATTCCGGCCAGTTGGGCAAACGGTTGGTTCCATGAAATACGGGACACACTTTGGAAGACCCTCGAGACCGGCGCGCCGGCGGAAAGGCTGACATTCGTGAACGCCGCCGGCTCCAGCAAACGGATCGTGCTCCACGAGGACGATGTCGGCATGTGCCACGGCGCCAACAGCGCCTTTCTCGAATTGAACGGGCTAGGTGTCTGCAGTTCCGGCGCGGTGATGGTGCCGTGCCCGTGGTTCCTCGAAATGGCCGAAAGCGCCGCAGCCAACCCTGGCCTTGACCTTGGCGTCCACCTGACGCTGAACAGCGAGAAACAGCACTACAAATGGCGGCCGCTGACCGCGCCGTCGCGGGCGGCCGGCCTGACCGACGAGTTCGGCTTCTTATGGCCCGACGTGGCGACCACGCGCCGCAAGGCGGTGCCGCAGGCGATCGAGGCCGAGCTTCGCGCCCAGATCGACACCGCCTATCGCGCCGGCATCGACGTCACCCACCTCGACGCGCATATGGGCGCGGCATTGTCGCCCGAATTTTGCGACATATACATCAAGCTCGGGCTCGAATATCAGCTGCCCGTGCTGTTGACCAAGACGCTGTCCGCCTATTCCCCCAACGACAATCTGGTCGGCGTCACCGAGGAGGCGTTCCAGCGCGGCGTGGCGCTGGCCCGCGCCGGCGGCTTTGCCATTTTCGACGCCGCCATCCAGACGACCTGGGGCCGGCCGCGCTCCAGGCCGATCGAGCCCGTTTACAAAGCGCTCATCGAGGGTGTGCGCGAGGGCCTGACTTTCTTTTGCCTGCATTGCAACGCGCCCGGTGAACTCGAGCTGATCGAGCCGCGCTCCGCCTATATCCGCACCGAAGAGTACGAGCTGTTCCGCGACCAGGGCTTTCGCGACTGGCTCGCCGCACAGCCGATCGATGTCATCGGCATGAAGCCGTTGCGCGAGGAGCTTCGCGCAGCACTCTCGGCCGGGCGATCGTCAACATCAGCCCGCGGCAACAACGCGGGCGAACAGCGATTGACGTCGGCAAAGGCCCGCAAAGCGGCCACCCGATCCGCGACGTGAGCCGATCGTCGCGGCCGGAAAACGGCGCCAGAGGGATTGGAACTGCAACGACAAATGGGAGAATAAGATGAAAACTCTTCTGAAAGCGGCATTGGGCGCCTTCGTCACGGCGGGCCTGATGACAGGCATTGCATATGCCGCGGGCCTCAAGGATCCGAAGGACGTCCACATCACCTTCGTCGTGCATGGGTCGGCGTCCGATCCCTATTGGTCGGTGGTCAAGCGCGGCGTCGATGATGCGGCCGCCCTCACCGGCGCCAAGGTCGAATATTACGCGCCGCAGGTCTTCGACGTGGTCGAGCAGGCCCGGCTTCTGGACGCCGCCATCGCCACCAAGCCGGACGGCATCGCGGTCTCCATCGCCGACGCCAATGCACTCGGCAAATCCGTCAAATCCGGGCTTGCCGCCAATATTCCGATGGTGGTTCTGGATTCCGGCGAGAAGGAAGGCGCCGAGCTCGGCACCACGCTCTATGTCGGCACCGTTTCCGAATATGATTCCGGCAAGAAGGCCGGCGAGCGGCTGGCCAAGGAAGGCACGCTCAAGGTCGTCTGCATCAACCACGAGGTCGGCAATGTCAGCCTCGACCAGCGCTGCCAGGGCCTCAATGACGGGCTGAAGCCATCCGGCGGCGGCACCGAGGTTCTGGCCGTGGCGCCCGATCCGGCCGACATCCAGCGCCGCACCGAAGCCTATCTGTCGGCGCATCCCGACACCCAAGCCGTCTTTGCGCTTGGTGCCACCGCCGCCAATCCGCTGATCCCGATGTTCCGCGACAAGGAACTGTTCGGCAAGCTCAAGCTCTACACTTTCGACATCAGCCCGGAGGTCCTCGACTCTGTCGTCGCCGGCGAAATGGGCTTCGGTATGGATGCCCAGCAATATCTGATGGGCTATCTGCCGGTGATCTATCTGGTCGAGCAGGCGACGCACGGCTTCTGGCCGCAGAACAACGCCTATACCGGGCCGCTGTTCATCGACTCGCCCGAAAAAGCCAAGGCGATCCTGGCCCTCGCCAAAGAGGGCATCCGCTAGGCCAGCACTCCGACGGAACGGGAGAATGCGCCAGGCGCTCTCCCGATCCGTTCGAAGATTGCGAATTGAGCGATTGGAGAGCCTAATGGCGGTCGTGGAAGACAAGGCGATACCTCCGGGCGAACTGAAGGCGACCGACCGCTTCGGCATGACGTCGAAGCGGGCCGCCGGCGCCGACGAGCGGCTGGCCAGCACCGGCAAGCTGACCCAGTGGCTGCGCCGGCCGGAAGCCGGTGCTGCCGGCGGGCTGCTTGCGACGATCATCATCTTTGCGCTGCTGCCGGGCGCGGCGAACCTCTATTCGCTGCAGGGGTCGATGACCTTCCTGACGCTGTCGGCGGAGCTCGGCATCGTCGCCACGGCAGCAGCACTTCTCATCATCGCCGGCGAGTTCGACCTTTCGGTTGGCTCCATGGTCGGCTTTGCCGGTGTCGTCATCGGGCTAACTGTGAAGTACTGGGGCCTGCCGCTATGGGGCGGTATCGCCTGCGCCTTCGCCGTTGCCATCCTCACCGGCTATCTCAACGGCCTGATCGTGGTGAAGACGCGCCTGCCCTCCTTCATCGTCACGCTCGCCACGCTCTATATCCTGCGCGGACTGTCGATCGGCATCACCCGCGCCGTCACCGGCCGCACCCAAATTCCCTACATCCTCGAAGGCGTACCGGACCCGGCGACGGCCGGCATTTTCAACGGCCATCTGCTCACCGGCCTGTTCCACTGGATGGGCGCGCAAGGCTGGATCGGCACCCGCAGCGACGGCATTCCCTTCGTCGCCGGCATTCCGATGTCGATCGTCTGGTGGCTTGGCCTGACGGCGCTGGCCGGCTACGTGCTCACCCAGACGAAATACGGCAACTGGATCTTCGCCACCGGTGGCGACCTGATCGCAGCTCGCAACGTCGGCGTGCCGGTCGATCGCGTCAAGATCAGCCTGTTCATCTACACCGCTTGCGCGGCGACGCTGCTTGCCATCATCCAGGTGATGGAGGCGGGCTCCGCCGACACCACGCGCGGCCTGCTCAAGGAGTTCGAGGCGATCATCGCCGCCGTCATCGGCGGCGTGCTGCTCACCGGCGGCTACGGCACAGTCTATGGTGTGCTGTTCGGCGCGCTGATCTTCGGGCTGGTGCAGATGGGCATCTTCTACACCGGCATCGACACCGACTGGTTCAAGGTCTTCCTCGGCATCGTCATCCTGATGGCCGTGCTGGTCAACAACTACATCAGGCTGAAGGCGCTCGGCCGCGGAGGTGGCAAATGACCGAGCGGGCCCAAATGAGCGAACCGGCCCAATGACCGAACCCGCAATGGAACTGCGCGGCGTCAGCGTCAATTTCGGCTCGGTGCGCGCGCTCCAGGACATCGACATCAAGGTCTATCCGGGCGAGGTCCACTGCCTGCTTGGCGACAACGGCGCCGGCAAGTCGACGCTGATCAAGGTTCTGTCCGGCGTCTACCGGCCGAGCAAAGGCGAAATCCTGGTCGACGGCAAGACGGTCACCTTCCGCAGCCCGCGCGACGCGCAGGAGCTCGGCGTGGCAACGGTGTTCCAGGACCTCGGCATGATCTCGCTGATGTCGATCACCCGCAACTTCTTCCTCGGCCGCGAACCGACCAAAAGCAGCCTGCCCTTCTCGCGCATCGACAAGGAGCGCGCCAACACCATCGCCAGGCAGGCAATGGCCGATATCGGCATCGATGTGCGCGACCCGACGCAAGCCGTCGGCACGCTGTCGGGCGGCGAGCGCCAGTCGGTGGCGATCGCCCGCGCCGTACATTTTGGCGCGCGCGTGCTGATCCTCGACGAGCCGACTTCGGCACTCGGCGTCCACCAGGCGGCGATGGTGCTGAAGTTCATCATCGAAGCGCGCATGCGGGGCCTGGCCGTGATCTTCATCAGCCACAACATCCACCATGCCTATCCGGTCGGCGACACCTTCACGCTGCTCAACCGCGGCCGCAATCGCGGCACCTACGCCAAATCGGACATCTCGCGCGACGAGGTCATCTCGATCATGTCGGGCGGCGAGGATCTGAAGGCGGTCGAGGCGGAGATTGCCGGCCTGCTCGCCCAGATCGGCAACCGGCCGCCTGCGGCGGCTTGAGCTGACAATCGGACATTGCAGGGAATGATCGCATGAGCAGGTTACGCGTCGGGGTCGTCGGCGCCGGCATGATCTCGCAGGTCGAGCATATTCCCAATCTGCTGCGCCTCGGTGAGTTGTTCGAGCTGGTCGGCGTCGCCGATCCCTCCAGGATTTCGCGGCAGTTCGTCACCGACACCCATGGCATCGCCAATTTCGAAACGATCGACCAGCTCTTCGACCAGCGCCTCGACGCGGTAGTGATCGGCTCGCCGGACCCATTGCATCACGAACAGGTGCTGGCGGCGCTGGCGCGCGGCCTGCACGTCTTTTGCGAAAAGCCGCTCTGCTATTCCCTGGCGGAAATCGCCGAGATCGTCGCCGCGCGCGATGCCGCCAGGAAAATCATGCAAGTCGGCTACATGAAGCGCTTCGATCCGAGCTACCGGCTGGCGCTCGCTTCGCTGCCGGGGACATCGAGCACGCTGCGCTCGGTCTCGGTGGAAGTGAACGATCCCGACGCCTGGCCGTTCATCGCCCACCTGCCCTACAGGCGCGGCACCGATATCCCGAAGGACATGGTCGCCGCTGTCGCCGCCAAGCAGAAGCGCCAGGTCGAACAAGCCATTGGCGTGCCTTTCACTGATCTCGCTTTCCGTGGATTTACCGGCGCTTACAGCTCGGCCTTGATTCACGATGTCAATGCCGTTCACGGCCTGCTCGATGCGCTCGGCGTGCCGGACGGCGAGATCGTCGGCGCGCAGATCTTTGCCAATGGCGACGGCGGCCAGGGCGCCGTCAAGCTGCTGGACGGACAGGCGCTGTGGACCATGACCCATCTTACCGTACCTAAGCTCGCCGACTACAAGGAGCGGATCACGCTGTTCTTCGACGATGCCAGCCTGGAACTCGAATTCCCCTCGCCCTGGCTCAACCATCATCCGACCCGGCTGACGGTGACGACCTCGCACGGTCACACGCTGTCGAAGAAAGATTTGCGCGCCGGCTACGCGGAAGCCTTCGTCGAGGAGATGCGTGGCTTCTGGGCGGCGATCGTCAATGGCGACCCCGTCGTCAACCCGCCCGAACACGCCGCCCGCGATCAGGCCTTGCTGCTCGGGCTGACCCGGCGGCATCTCGCGACCGGACCGTTCGACTGAGCACTCAAACCGGGAGCCGAACGGCGGCTACCTGGACTTGATGACGCCGTCGGTATTGGCCAGCAGCTTGCGCACTGCATTGCGTGCCGCGTCCGGCCGCTGCAGGCGGATGCTCTTCTCGATTGCCTCATGCAGCCTCTGCGCATGCTGCAAATCGTCGAGTTCCCGGGTCGTAAAAGCGAACAGATGATCGAACGCCGATTCGATCAGCACGCCGAGCGGCACCAGCAGATCGTTGCCCGAGGCGCGCAGGATGGCGAGATGAAACCGCGTGTCGGCGCGCGTCCGCTCCTGCAGGTTGGTCGCCTCGCCCATCTCGCGGCAGGCCTGGCTGATCTCGGCCATCTGCTCGTCGGTGCGCCGCATGGCGGCAAAGGCGCTGGCCTCCGGCTCGATGATGTGGCGGAATTCCTGCACCGTCCTGAGGAACACCTCGCGGTCCGGCGAGGTCGCGTACCAGGCCAGCACGTCGCGATCGAGCAGGTTCCAGCGCTCCTTAGGCTCGACCCAGCTGCCGATTTTGGGACGTGATGACAAAAGGCTCTTCGCCATCAGCATCTTGATCGCTTCGCGCACCGCCGAGCGGCTGACGTCGAAGGTCTCGGACCATTTGGCTTCGTTGGGCAGGATGGTTCCCGGCGGATAGTCGCCGCGCACGATCCTCAGCCCGATTTCGTTGGCCAGCGACGCATGCACGCTCGACCCCGGCATGCGCGCCGCATCGGCGCGGCGAATACCGCTCGTGCGTTCGGCGAACGCCTCGGCCGCTGTCTTTCCCTTATTCGGCTTCGCGTCCTGCATGGCTCCACAAAGTCCGGATTTGGAGGCGTGTCAAGGAGATGAAATCGACGGCAATATCTCGGTTTGATTTTCCGTATCCGTCGCCTCGCCGACACCGCGCTTTGCCGGGCGTTCACGCCGGGGAGGCACGAACGGCTTCTCTTTGTCCCGACTGAATTCCTCGATCAGGAAATCAAGGAAGACGCGGATTTTCGGGGCAAGATGCTGCCGTGCCGGATAGACCGCGTAGAGTGTGGTTTCGACCTTGTCCCAGTCATCCAGAGCCGATTGCAGCCGGCCTGCTTTCAGGTCGCTTTCGACATAGGGATAGGGGATCAGGCTGACGCCGAAGCCGGCGCGCAGCGCATCGCGCACGGCAAGGCTCGAGGAGACCGAATATCGTCCGTCGATGGCGATCCGCTCGCTGCGGCCGTCCTTGCGGAATTCCCATATGTCCGCATGCCCCGAGAGGCTGAACCGGATGCAGTTGGCCGCCTTCAAATCGGCAGGCGTTTGAGGCCGGCCGTGCTGCTCGAAGTAGGCAGGAGCTGCACAAAGCACGTGCGGCATGACCGCAAGCTTTCTGGCGACCAGGCTGGAATCCTCGAGATTGTCGCTGCCGCGAATGGCAAGGTCAAATCCCTCCCGCACGATATCGACGCGCCTGTCATCAAGATGCAGGTCGAGTTTCAAATCGGGATAGCGCGATAGAAACGCGGGAATGGCAGCCGAAAGCCGCGTCAACGTGACAGTCATCGGCGCGCTGACCCGCAACGTGCCGCTCGGCGCCGTCTTGATCGGGCCGAGGACCTGGTCGGCCCTGGCCAGCGCATCGAGCCCCTGCGTGACATGCTCCAGATAGATCCTGCCTTCTTCGGTCAGGGCCATCCGCCGCGTCGTCCGGTTGATGAGCCGCACCCCCAGATGCGCCTCCAGCTCGGCGATGTTCTTGCTGATCGCGGGAGGCGAGAGACCGAGCCGCCGTCCGGCTTCGGCAAAGCTGTTCAGTTCCGCCACATGACGGAAAACCTGCAACGCAGTCAGGCGATCCACTGCACCATTCTCTCCCAGTAAACAATGTCTTTCAATTGTCACATATTATCGTCTGTTGGTAAATTCCATATCTGCTTCCCGAACAACTTTCTCAATTTCGGAATGATATGATGACCAACCCCACAATCTCCCTTATCGAGCGACGCATGTCGGCCAATCGGTTCGATGCCTCGTACGCATTGACGGATGCCGAGGTCGAGGAACTGGCGCGTCTCGCAACCCGCGCGCCAACCGCCTACAACCTTCAGAACTGGCGGTTCATCGCCGTGCGGACGCCGGAAGCAAAGGCGCGGTTGCGCAGCGTGGCCCATGGCCAGGCCAAGGTGCAGGAAGCAGCGGTCACCTTCATCGTCTGCGGCGTATTGCCCGACCACGCTGCCCTCACAGCAAGGCTGCATCCTTTCGTGCAAGCCGGCTTCATGCCGGCGGATATGGCTTCGGGCTGGCAGGAAGGCGCCCGCGCACAATATGCCGATCCTCGGGCAGCCCGCGACGAAGCCGTGCGCTCGGCAACGCTTGGCGCCGCAACGCTGATTTTCGCGGCCGAAGCGCTGGGGCTCGTCTCCGGTCCGATGGCAGGCTTCGATGCCGAAGGCGTGGCCCGCGAGTTTGGCCTTGCGCGGAATGAAATGCCGGTGATGCTCATCGCGGTCGGCCGCGCCGCGCCCGGAAACTGGCCGCAAAAGCCGCGCCGCCCTCTTGCCGAAGTACTGGAAATCTTATGAAAACGCACCGTTTCGATCTGTTGCTTACAGCCATTGCACCCGCGATATGGGGCAGCACCTATATCGTCACCACCCAATTCCTGCCCAACTTTTCGCCGATGACGGTCGCAATGCTGCGTGCCTTGCCCGCCGGATTGCTGCTGCTGGCGATCGTTCGGCAACTGCCAACGGGCATCTGGTGGCTGCGCAGTTTCGTCCTCGGAGCCCTCAACATCTCGATCTTCCTGAGCATGTTGTTTGTCGCCGCCTACCGGCTTCCGGGCGGGGTCGCCGCGACGGTGCTGTCGGTCCAGCCGTTGATCGTGATTTTCCTTGCCGCTGCCCTGCTTGCCAGCCCTGTCCGACCGTTGGCGATCGTCGCTGCCCTTGTCGGGATCGCCGGTGTTGCATTGCTGGTGCTGACCCCGAACGCGACGCTCGATGCGGTCGGCGTTGCCGCCGGCCTCGCCGGGGCGGCCTCCATGGCCTTCGGAAGCGTATTGGCCCGTAAGTGGCAACCGCCAGTATCGCTGCTTACCTTTACGGCATGGCAGCTGACTGCCGGCGGTCTGCTTCTCGTTCCGGTGGCCCTGCTTTTCGAACCGTCCATCCCGCTCCCGACCGGGGCCAACCTGCTTGGACTGGCGTGGCTCGGCCTGATCGGCGCGGCGTTGACCTATGTCCTCTGGTTCCGGGGCATTGCGCGACTGGAATCTGCAGTGGTGTCGTCGCTGCTTTTCCTCAGCCCGGTGACCGCCGTGCTGCTTGGATGGGTATTCCTGGATCAGACGCTGACCTTGCCTCAGATCGCCGGCGTCATTTTCGTCATCGGCAGCATCTGGCTGGCTCAACGCCCTAGTCGGAACGAGTCCTGATGCATGTCGCTCAAAAGTGTGCAGCGGGTTTGCGATACGACATGCATCAAAACAAGAACCTGAAGCGCGTAGCATGAGGCCGGTCGAACGCGACGCGTTTTAGGCCGCCGACTTGTGTCGGCGGATTGTTCGGCACTATGGTCCAGCGGCATAGCCGGAGGATCCGCCGATGCCACAACGCCCCTATGATGAGCGCCTGCTCCGTCAGGCGTTCGAAGTCGCGCGCAAGGCCCGCGATGCCGGCGAACATCCCTTTGGTTCGCTCCTCGCTGACAAGGACGGCAATGTTTTGCGCGAGCAGCCCAACGCTTACAAAGCCGGCGGGGGCGACCGCACCGCTCATGCCGAAAGGCTGCTGGCCTCATGGGCGGGGATGAATTTCAGTCTCGAAAAGCTGGCCTCCTGCACACTCTACACTTCGGCCGAACCTTGCGCGATGTGCTCCGGCACAATCTATTGGGCGGGCATCGGACGGGTCGTCTTTGGCCAGAGCGAACATGACCTCAAGGCATCGACGGGTGCACATGTCGAGAATCCTACACTCGACCTGCCCTGCAGGATCGTCTTCGAAGCCGGGCAGCGTCCGACTGAAGTCGTCGGTCCGCTGCTTGCCGATGAAGCGGCGCAACTCCAGGCCGAATTCTGGAAAGACAAGTAGGCTCAAATTTGCCGCGCGGCACACATCTCGTGCGACAGCGAAAACCACGGCTCGATCCGGCGCATCTGCGCCGCCGATAACCAGAACAGATTACTTATGGCAGCGCCCCTTTGCGCCGCCAATGAATCAGAACGCCGTATCCTGTGAATCCCTTTTAATAGGTCCTGAGCCCAGCGTCATGACCAGCAATTGCGGGCTGGCCCAGTGCCGGCTCCGCGTCAGCTGCCTCCGTCAGCTCGTCTTGACATATTTCCGCCAGCTGTGTTCCGGCCGGAAGCCGAGCATGTCGCGTGCCTTGCGGTTGGAGAGCAGCGTCTCGTATTCGCCAAGTTCGCCCTTGACCGGCACATCGGGGTAAAACCGCTTCAGCAGTTCGGCTGTCGGCAGGTCGGACGAGGTGTCGTCATTGGCGGCGTTGAACACCTGATAGCCGAGCCCGTCCTTTTCGATGGCGCGCAGCGTGATCTGGCCGAGGTCGCGCGCGTCGATATAGCTCCAGGCAATGCGCTTGCGGAAACCCGGATCGGCGAACCATTTCGGAAACAGCGAATATTCATGCGGCTCGATGACGTTGCCGATGCGCAAGGCATAGATGTCGGAGCCATCGCGTTGTGCAAACGCCCGCGCGGTCTTCTCGTTGACGACCTTGGACAGCGCGTAGCTGTCCATCGGATCGACGTCGTACTCCTCGTCGAGCGGAAAATGCGTCGGATCGCGCGGTTCGTTGGCGAAGACCAGGCCGTAGGTCGTCTCGCTGGATGCGATCACCACCTTGCGGATACCGAGCTTCACTGCGGCCTCGATGACATTGTAGGTGCCGAGCGCGTTGATGCGGAACACCTCGTTGTCGGGCGTGATCATGATGCGCGGGATCGCCGCGAAATGCACCACGGCATCGACCGGCTGCGAACGCAGCGACGGATCGAATTCATGCAGGCCGATATAGCTCGACAGCGCGTTGAACACCTGCCCGCTGTCGGTGATGTCGGTGATCAGCGTGCGCACCTTGGGATTGTCGAGCGGCTTGGTGTCGATGTTGAGCACCTGGCAGCCCTGCTCGACCAGATACTGCACGACGTGGCGCCCGGCCTTGCCGCTGCCGCCGGTGAACATGATCCGCTTCGTCATTTTGCTCTCCCTGGAATTCATGTGTATTGTCAGACAATATCGAACTCTGCAATCGCCTGCCAATGGCATGCGGCAAAAACCCGCTTCAACAATTCGCCGGCAAGGTGCAGCGCCGTCATCCATCATTGCAAATAGGACGAAACGACATGAACACGACCGCCGCGAGCGAAAAGATCGGCTTCATCGGGCTTGGCCTGATGGGGCACGGCATAGCGAAGAACATCGTCGACAAAGGCTATCCATTGACTTTTCTCGGCCGCAAGAACCGCACGCCTGCCGAAGACCTGCTCGGCCGCGGCGCCAAGGAAGCGGCGACCTCGCGCGACGTCGCCGCGGCATCCGATATCGTCTTCATCTGCGTCACCGGCTCGCGCGAGGTCGAAGCCATCATCCGCGGCCCAGGCGGCCTCAAGGAAGGCCTGAAGCAGGGATCGGTTGTCGTCGACTGCTCGACCTCGGATCCTGTCTCGACGGTGGCGCTGGCCGCCGAACTCAAGGCGCTCGGCGTCGATTATGTCGATGCCCCGCTCAGCCGCACGCCGAAGGAGGCCTGGGAAGGCACGCTCGACGCCATGGTCGGCGCGCCCGACACGGTCTTTGCCCGGCTGAAACCGGTGCTCGACACCTGGGCCGGGCGCATCGTCCATATCGGCGACACCGGCGACGGCCATCGCATGAAGCTGCTCAACAACTTCATTTCGCTCGGCTACGCCGCGATCTATTCCGAGGCGCTGGCGCTGGCGCAGAAGGTCGGCATCTCGCCGCCGCGCTTCGACAGCGTCATCCGCAACGGCCGCATGGATTGCGGCTTCTACCAGACCTTCATGCGCTGGACGCTGGAAGGCGACCGCGACGCGCACAAATTCAGCATCGCCAACGCCTTCAAGGATCTCACCTATCTCGAATCGATGGCGGGTGCTGCCGGCATCGCCAATCCGCTCGGCAACGCCACCAAGAACGCCTTCGCCGGCGCCTTCGCGGCCGGCCCCGCCGACCAGTATGTGCCGATGCTGGCCACGCATATCGGCAAGGTCAACGGCGTCGACCTGATGCCGACCAGGGATGGCAAGAAGCAGACGATCTGAGCCGGCCGATCAGCTTTTGGCCACGCAAGCTTGCCGCAACATTCCGAGGCGTCAGCGCCACTGGCGAAGCTGCCAATCTTCCCCCTTGAGGCAGTGCAATCGCATGTAGGCAAGAGCCCCCTCACCCGGATTGCCAACCGAATTGCGAAGGGCAATTCGGGGCAATCCAACCTCTCCCCGAGGGGAGAGGAGATCGCCAGCGCCGGCGTCAGCCTCTTCTCCCCAGCGGGGAGAAGGTGGCCGCGAAGCGGCCGGATGAGGGGGACTCCTTACGCGATTTGCCCTGCCTTGTTGGGGGAGATGCCCGGCAGGGCAGAGGGGGGTGCTGTCCCTCAGACCTCAGATCGGCAACACTGCAATTTCAAAGCCGAAAACAAAAAACCCGCCTCGGTAGGCGGGTCGCCGGCGCCAATCAGCACCATAACCAGATTAGTAGCATAGCTGCCGGCACAAAGCAAGAACAAAATACGCTGCGGCGGTAAAAAAGTCCGAATCCCTGGCCCATCCGAGGTCGCCGCCCTCATTGCCTAACGTTGATGATTAGCGAAAGCCGAAGTGGCGTCCAATCTCCCCCCTCGTGGGGGAGATGTCCGGCAGGACAGAGAGGGGCGCGAAGGAATGCCGAGTTTTGCAATCGTTCGGAGCAATGCCAGCCCTGGTGCAACCATCACCGCCGCGACCGCCCGATAACATCGTCGGTGTTGGCGAGAAGCCTGTGCACCGCGGCACGGGCTGCGGCGGGCCGCTGCAGGCGGATGTTCTTCTCGATCGCCTCGTGCAGTGCCTGCGCCCGACGCTGGTCGCTGGTTTCGCGTGTGACGAAAACAAAGAGGTGATCGAGCGCCGATTCGATCAGCACGCCGAGCGGCACCAGCAGATCGTTGCCCGAGGCGCGCAGGATGGCGAGGTGGAACCGCGTGTCGGCGCGCGTTCGCTCCTGCAGGTTGGTCGCTTCGCCCATTTCGCGACAGGCCTGGCTGATCTCGGCCATCTGCTCGTCGGTGCGCCGCATGGCGGCAAAGGCGCTGGCCTCCGGCTCGATGATGTGGCGGAATTCCTGCACCGTCCTGAGGAACACCTCGCGGTCCGGCGAGGTCGCGTACCAGGCCAGCACGTCGCGATCGAGCAGGTTCCAGCGCTCCTTAGGCTCGACCCAGCTGCCGATCTTCGGGCGCGACGCAAGCAAGCTTTTCGCCATCAGCATTTTTATGGCTTCGCGCACCGCCGAGCGGCTGACGTCGAAGGTCTCGGACCATTTGGCTTCGTTGGGCAGGATGGTTCCCGGCGGATAGTCGCCGCGCACGATCCTCAGCCCGATTTCGTTGGCCAGCGACGCATGCACGCTCGAGCCGGGAAAGTGTGCGGCGTCGGCACGCCGAACGCCGGCCGGCCGTTCAGCCTCGGCCTTCAACTTGGCGGGTCGCTTTTTTGATGTCGCGTCCGGCATTCGTATTCCCCGGCAGCTGCTTGTCGAAAGCCTGAACTCAGGACACGACAAAGCAGCGGCCTACGCTCCAAAGCAGCGTCGCCTCGTGCGTTCGTATGGACGGTCTGTGACGGGGCGCCCGTCGAAGGGCGCCCCGAAACTGCGAACCTACTTCTGGATGCAGGTGTCGACAGTGTCCTTGGTGCATTCGTCGAGGCCGGTGAACACCGGATCGGCGACCGGCTTGCCTTCGACCAGGTCGATCATCACCGAGGGCGCCTTGTAGCCCATCTCGAACGGCCGCTGGCCAACCAGCGCGGTCACCAGCCCGTCACGGGCAATCGCCACCTCGTCGCCGATCGTGTCGGCGGCGCCGATGACGAAGGCGTTGCTGGCGATCTTGTCGGCCATCGGCTTGAACAGGTCACGATAGGGCTGCGGAGCGCCGAACAGCGGCCAGCCGCCCATGATGCCGAAGGCGTCGAGATCGGGATTGGCAGCGAGGATGTCGGTCATCGCCTGCACGCCCTTGGCGCCGTCGTCATTGGTGAACACCGGGCAGCCGGCAACTTCCGTCCAGCCGCCTTCGCCCGCCAGCGCCGCGAGGCCTTCCTTGCCCGAAAGCGCGTCACGCATGCCCTGCGCGCGGCGCAGGATGTTGTCGGCAGCCGGATTGCCTTCGATGGTGCAGATCTTGCCGCCATTCGGCTTGGCCTTCTTGATGTATTCGCCGATCTTGTGACCCATCAGGTAGTTGTCGGTGCCGAGATAGGTCTTGCGCAGCGCCGCATCTTCCTTGCTGAGGTCGGCGTCGAGGGTCATGATCGGGATCGACGGATTGGCGCTTTTGATCGTCTGCGCGATCAGCGGCGCGTTCGATGGCGAAATCGCCATCGCCACAGTGTCGGGCTTGCTCAGCATGTCCTGGACGATCTGGGCTTCACCGGCTTCGTCCGAGGTCGATGCCGGTCCGGTGTAGAAGCACTCATATTCCGAGCTGGCGTTTTCCTTGTTCCATTTCTCGCAACCCTGGTGGATGGCCTCGAAGAATGGATTGTCGAGACCCTTCACGACGATGACGAGCTGTTTCTTGGCCATAGCCGGCCCGGCACCCAACGCCATGACGGCGGCGGCAGCGAGCAATAGTGATTTCCTCATGTCAGTCCTCCCTTTTGAAACAAACGGACACCACGTGCCCGCCACACACAGATCGACCCGGAGCAAGATGACAGAGGACGTCGCACTCGTGTCGCCAAGCCAGGTCGATAAGCATTTTCATATTCAGTCTCAGACCGGCACCGACAGATACTGCTGGTTACCAGATCCCTGACCGACAAACCTTCACCGATTCCTTCCGGCAACCCGGGGGATCGGCGCAAGCTCCTCCGACACTTAGCTAATATCGCCTTGTCACCGACGTCAATGCTATTTGTCCTACAAAACTGATTTTTCGAAAGAAGCCGTGGTTGACGCCAAGGTGGCTTATGCGTAAATGGGCAAAATCGCTGCTTCCGGGAGGAACTGGGGAGAGCGAAAGGCCGCGGCAGAACCGCAGGCCGCAAAGCACGGGGAGGCAAGAAGGCTGGTGGCGGTTCTCGAACTCACCAACATCTCGAAGCATTTTGGCGCCATCCAGGCGGTCAACGACGTTTCGTTGTCGATCGAGGCCGGACAGGTTGTCGGCCTGATGGGCGACAACGGCGCCGGCAAGTCGACGCTGGTCAAGATGATCGCCGGCAATTTCCCACCGAGCCATGGCACGATGCAGATGGACGGCAAGGAGCTGATCCTGCACAAGCCGGTCGAGGCGCGCCAGCACGGCATCGAAATCGTCCATCAGGACCTGGCACTGTGCAACAATCTGACGGCCGCCGCCAACGTCTATCTCGGCCGTGAATTGCGCCGCGGCCTCGGGCCGCTTCGCATCCTCGACTATGCCGCCATGTACAAACGTGCCGGCCAGATCTTCGCCGAGCTGAAATCCGAAACCCGCCCGCGCGACCTGGTCAAACAGATGTCGGGCGGCCAGCGGCAAGCGGTGGCGATCGCCCGCACCATGCTTTCGCAGGCCAAGATCGTGCTGATGGACGAGCCGACGGCGGCGATCTCGGTCCGCCAGGTCGCCGAGGTATTGAACCTGATCCGCCATTTGCGCGACCAGGGCATCGCCGTCGTGCTGATCAGCCACCGCATGCCCGACGTCTTTGACGTCGCCGACCGCGTCATCGTCATGCGGCGCGGCCGCAAGGTCGCCGACAAGACGATCGCATCGAGTTCGCCGGAAGAAGTCACCGGGCTCATCACCGGCGCTATCGAACAGGTATGATTGACGCCTCAACCATGAGTAAAAAAGGTCGATAATGGCAGTCACCCTTGATCAGACGATCGCGCACAAGCAGCACACCTTGCTGAGCAAGGTGTTTGCCAGCCAGACCTTCTGGGTGGTGATCGCGGTCATCCTCGCCTGCCTGTTCCTGTCCGTGGCCACGGATTCCTTCGCCACGACCAAGAACCTCTACAACATCACCCGCAACATCACCTTCGTCGCCATCGTGGCGCTCGGCATGACCTTCGTCATCATCACCGGCGGTATCGACCTGTCGGTCGGCTCGGTGCTTTGCCTGTGCTCGATGGTGCTGGCCGTGACCATGCATGCTGGCTACGGCATCGAGACCGGCATTGCCGCAGCGATCGCGACGGCGCTGATCATCGGCGCCTTCAACGGGGTTCTGATCGCTTATCTCGGCTTTCCGCCCTTCGTGGTGACGCTTGGCATGCTCTCGATCGCACGCAGCCTTGCCATGGTCGCCTCCAACAACACCGTCGTCTTCCAGTTCGGGCCGGACCACGACAAGCTGCTGGCGCTTGGCGGCGGCGCCTGGGTGTTCGGCATCGCCAATCCGGTGCTCTATATGATCGTACTGGCGATGATCACCGGCTTCGTGCTGCGCTGGACGAAATTCGGCCGGCACATCTTCGCCATCGGCGGCAACGAGCATGCGGCGACGCTGACCGGCGTTCCGGTGCGCCAGATCAAGGTTGTCGTCTACATGATCTCGGCACTGGCGGCGGGCCTTGCCGGCATCATCCAGACCGGCTGGCTGGGCGCGGTCACCACAAATCTCGGCAACGGCATGGAGCTTCAGGTGATCGCCGCCACCGTCATCGGTGGCGCCAACCTGGCCGGCGGCATGGGCACAGCCTTCGGCGCAGTCGTTGGCGCGGCGCTGATCGAGGTCATCCGCAACAGCCTCGGCCTGCTCGGCATCAATGCCTTCTGGCAAGGCGTGTTCATCGGCGGCGCCATCCTGCTCGCCGTGCTGTTCGACCGCATCCGCAATTTCAGGCGCAACGACTGAACTTTTCCGCCGGCGGGGCAAAGTTGCTTCGCTGGCAAAAGTCCTTGCTCAGCCTCGAAGGGAGTGCCGGTTGCCGTCGACCGCACCGGTCTTGCCATACCGGCCTGGAAACGCTCGCCTTCTTCCTATCGCCGAGTCTGAAAATGCGCCGCTGCGGCGCATGGCCGGCGCCCGAGCGTGCACATCCGTCTTGACGCAAGCCCGAACTGAGCCGCACAATCGCTCGCAGCAGGCGAAGGGAGGCCAGTCGCCTGCGGGAGGATATACCCATGACGGAAGCGATCAGGCTCTACTGGGGCCGGTTCGGACATGTTTCTGTCCTGAACGTCGCCAGCGACTTCGTCACCCATGCCCATGTCGAGGCGCATATCATCATCTGGCTGGAAGGCACGGCCGGCGAGATGACCATCGGCCGCGAGACGGTGCGGCTTGGACCGGGCACCGCCGCCGGCATCAATTCCTTCCAGCCGCACAGCCACGCTCTGTCCCGCGACGGCACGCCCGGCCTGTTCCTCGCCTTTTACATCGATCCGGACTGGGCTCGAAGGCGCCGCGAGCTGCCTTCCTCGGCGCCGCTGTTCTCCGCCCCGGCAATCACGCTCGAGCCTTGGCTGCACAAGGCAGCGGCCAACCTTCTCGACCATCTCAGCGACAATGAGAGCATCGACGACATCGCCAATTACGAGATCGAGCGCTTCATCGACAGCGTGCTCGATGCCGCCGACGCCTGCGCACCGCAGACGGTGCGCGCCCGCGTCAACACCATGCAGGATTTTCGCGTCCGCAAGGCGATCCAGCTGATGAAAGCCAATGTCTGCGAGCGCATCTGCTTCGACGACGTGGCGCGCAGCGTCGGCCTGTCGCGGCCGCATTTCTTCGCCCTGTTCAAGGAACAGACCAATCTGACGCCCAACGTCTATTGGAACACGCTGCGCATGGAGGAAGCGGTGCGGCAATTGCAGTGGTCGCAGGAGCCGCTGATCTCGGTCGCCTGCAATCTCGGCTTCACCACCCAGGGCAATTTCTCGCGCTTCTTCCGCGACCATGTCGGCGTTCCGCCGACGCTTTACCGCGAGGCGGCGCGGGCGATCAGCTGAGCGCCCGTTTTTCAGACTAATTGATAGGCGTTCAAGACGCATTGATAAGCGCCGCCGAGTCTGCCGCCCTACCCTCCCAAGCAGCTGATTTGCAAGGGAACGATCATATGGCGAAAGTCACCATCTCCAGCGTCATCGACGCGCCGGTCGAAAAGGTCTGGGCGCGCATACGCGACTTCAACGGTCTGCCGAATTGGCACCCGCGCATGGTCGAAAGCCATATCGAGGACGGCAAGGATGCCGGCACGATCGGCTGCGTGCGCAATTTCCAGCTCGCCAGCGGCGCCCGCCTCCGCGAAAAGCTGCTCGATTTCTCCGACGAGAATTTCCTCGTCAGCTACTCCATCCTGGAGACGCCGCAACCGCTTACCAACCACAAGGCGACGCTGCAGTTGCGGCGGGTGACCGACGGCGACCGCACCTATGCCGAATGGACCGCCAGCTTCGACGCCCCTCCCGAAGAAGCCGACAAGCTGGCCGAAGGCATGGGCGCCAACGTCTTCCAGGGCGGCTTCAACGCCCTGAAGGCCCATTTCGCCGGCAAGGTTGAACTGAATTGAGCTGACAACCAGGAGCGTTCCATGGCGCTTGCACTGCAGACTTTCCCGACGGTGAAGGACGCTGGCGCGGCGCTGAAGGCCGCCGGCACCCGCTATCTCGGTGGCGGCACACTGGTCGTGCGCGCCGCCAACGAAGGCGACGTGTCGATTTCCGGTTTCATCCGGTCGACCGAACCGGCGCTGTCGATCATCCACATTTCCGGCGGCGAGGTCCGCATCGGCGCTTCGGTGACCATGGCGGCGATCGCCCGTCACCCGGATCTCGCTCCACTGGCCCACGCCGCGCGCGCCGTCGGCGGACCGGCGATCCGCAACATGGCTACGGTCGGCGGCAATCTCTTCGCGCCAACGCCTTACGGCGATTTCACCGTTGCACTGCTGGCGTTGGACGCAACCGTCACCACCGACTACGGCGAGCTGCCGATCGAAACCTTTCTGGCAAAGCGCGAGAGCAATCACGCCATCGTCACTGCGGTCGGCTTCACGCTTCCGAAGGAAGGCGGTTTTCGCTTCCTGAAACAGTCGCGGGTCAAGCCAAAGGGCGTCGCGGTGCTGAGCATCGCCACCGTGCTGGAACAGGCACAGGACGGCACTGTCACGTCAGCGCGGATCGCGCTCGGCTGCATGGCCGACCGGCCGATCCGTGCCAGGGCGGCGGAGAAAGCCTTGATTGGCCGCAAACTCACCGCAGACGGCATCGCACCGGCACTGGCCGTTGCCCACGACGGCACTTCGCCGCCAACCGATCCGATCGCCAGTGCCTGGTATCGCAACGAAGTCCTGCCGGTCCATCTCGGCCGGCTGCTGCTCGCCTGAACGCCCTGGCTGCGGCGCAAGGAGTAATAAAGATGGCGAAGGTCCCGGTTCAGTTCACGCTCAATGGTGCCGAAAAGGCCGAGTTCATCGACAGCGGCACGACGCTGCTTCACGCGCTGCGCGACAAGATCGGCGACACCTCGCCAAAAGGCGGCTGCCATCAAGGCACTTGCGGCGCCTGCACGGTCATCATCGATGGCGAGCTCAGGCTGTCCTGCCTGACGTTGGCCGAGACCTGCAACGGTGCGGCCGTCACCACGACGTCGGGGCTTTCGGAAGGCGGCGTGCTGCATCCGCTGCAACGCGCTTTCCTCGATGCTTTCGCCACGCAATGCGGTTTCTGCACGCCGGGCATGATCATGGCAGCCAAGGTACTGCTCGATCACACGCCGAACCCCAGCCGCGAGGACGTGGTCGAGGCGCTGTCGGGCAATATCTGCCGCTGCACCGGTTACGAGCCGATCATCCAGGCGGTGCTGACCGCCGCGCGCTCCAATTCGCAGAACGCGGTTTGAGGGAGTTAAGAAAATGGAACTCCGCAAGAGCTATTTCGCCGACCAGCGCAAGGACGATCTGCACGAGATCGGCCAGCCGCGGCCGCGTTCGGATTCACCCGGCCATGTCACTGGCAAGACCACCTATTTCGCCGACCGCAATTTTCCCGGCATGCTGCACCTGAAGATGGTGCGCAGCCCGCACCATCACGCCCGCATACGCAGCATCGATACGTCCGAGGCGGAAAAGCATCCGGGTGTCGTCAAGGTGCTGACCGCCAAGGATGTGCCGCACAATGTCTACACCATCCTGATCCTGATCCAGATCGGGCCGGAGGACGAGACGGTGCTGGCTGACGGCAAGGTGCGCTGGAAGGGCGAGGCGGTGGTGGCGGTGCTGGCCGAGACCGAGCGCGCCGCGCAGGAAGCCGCCGCCAAGGTCAAGGTCGACTACGAGGTGCTGCCGGCCGTCTTCGACATGGAGGAAGCGCTGAAGCCCGACGCGCCGATCGTCAACGAGTATCACGGCCGGAACTATTACCTCTACGACAGCGGCGAATGCCGCAAGGTGCGCTTTGGCGATGTCGAGGCAGGCTTTGCCACAGCCGACCACGTGCTCGAACAGACCTATCAGTCCTCGCCGATCGAGCATGCGCCGACCGAGACGACCGGCTGCATCGTCGCACCGGAGGGCAACGACCGCTTCACCTGCTACACCAACACGCAGGCGATGTTCTTCACGCTCGACAACGCCTCGATCATCCTGCAGATGCCCGGCAACAAGCTGCATTTCGTCGGCGGCACCGTCGGCGGCGGTTTTGGCGGCAAGGTCGACGTCATCGTCGAGCCGATCGCCATCCTCGGCGCCAAACTAACCGGACGACCGGTTTGTTTTGTCTATAGCCGCGAGGAGGAGATGCAGATTTCCTCGCCGCGCGCCGCCGAGAAGGTCGTCATCAAGGACGGCGTCACGAACGACGGCCGCATCGTGGCGCGGAAAGTGACCGGCTACACCGATGCCGGCGCCTATTCGCGCCATTCGCCCTACGGCGCGCAGAAGGGCGCCGGGCATTATCCTGGCCCGTATACGATCCCGAATGTCTGGATCGACACCTACTGCGTCTACACCAACCGTACCCCGTCCTCGGCGATGCGCGGTTTCGGCGTCACCATCGGCGACTTCGCGCTGGAGGTGCAGATGGACAAGCTCGCCCGGCTGATCGGCATGGACCCTCTCGAATTCCGCTTCATCAACGCCTACCGCGACGGCGACATGAAGGCACACCGGCAGCCGACGGAGGGGGCGGCGCTGATCGAGTGCATGCAGGAAGCCTCGCGCGCCGCCAACTGGCCGGTGGCGGAGAAGTTCATGACGATGTCGTCTTACGCGAAGGGAGCTTGAGATGGCGATCAGGCGCGGACGCGGCGTCGCCGCGATCAATTATCCGACCGGCATGAATCTCGGCGGCGACCCGACGCAGGCGCTGGTGCATTCGACGCCGACCGGCAATTTCATGGTCACGCTCTCCAGCGTCGACCTGGGCCAGGGCATGAAGCAGATCATGGCACAGATCTGCGCCGAGACGATCGGCGTACCGACCGACCGCGTCGTCGTCGACACCGCCGACACCGACACCGGCCCGCACTGCATGGGCACCTTCGCCTCGCGCGGCACGCATCGGGCCGGCAATGCGGTCATCCAGGCCGCCAGGGAAGCCCGCCAGGTGATGCTGGAAGTGGCGGCCGAGGAACTTGAGGTAAACGCCTCGGACCTCGAGACCGATGGCGAGGGCAACATCCTGGTCAAGGGCGCGCCGCAAAGATCGATCTCGATCTTCGATGTCGCGCTGTCGGCGCATTTCAAGCGCGGCCGTTCGATTTCCGGCCGCGGCATGTTTTTGATCCCCCGCTCCTATCCGGAGAAAGAGACCGGAGCGATGAAGCCGTCTACCTGCTACGCCCATGCCTGCACGGTGGCGGAGGTCGAGGTCGACGACGAGACCGGCGAGGTCACCGTGCTGACGGTGAAGAACGTGTTTGAGATCGGCCGCGCGCTGAACCCGAAAATGGTCGAGCAGCAACTCGTTGGCGGCTCGTGGATGGGCATCAGCCATGCGCTCTACGAAACGACCGAGCCCTATTATCCCAACCGCGACCATGGCGGCACCGACTTCAACCAATATCTGATGCCGGGTCCTGGCGATCTCGCGCAAACCGAGATCATCGTGCTGGAACGGCCCTCGGCGGACGGGCCGTATGGCGCCAAGGGGCCGGGCGAAATGTGCGCCAACCCGCAGATCCCGGCGGTCGCCAATGCCGTCTTCGACGCTGTCGGTGTGCGCATCGATACGCTGCCGATCACGCCGGAGCGCATCCTGCGGGCGCTGAAGGCGCAAGCCCCGAACTGAGGGCTGAAAATGCCCAAGAGAAGCGCTGAGACAGTCGCGACCTCGCCTGAGGCGGTGGCGTCGCGCCTCGCCGCCTCGCGCTATCTCGCCGATGAAAGCCTGGCCACCGCCATCTTCCTGGCGATCAGGCTGGGAAAGCCGCTGCTGCTCGAAGGCGCACCCGGCGTCGGCAAGACGGAAGCTGCGAAGGCGATTGCCGAGGTGCTCGGGCGCGACCTGGTGCGGCTGCAATGCTACGAGGGTATCGACGCCGCACATGCGCTCTACGAATGGAATTACCAGCGCCAGTTGCTCGCCATCCGCCATGCCGGTGAGCACGAGGTCGACATCTACGACGACCGCTTTCTCATCGCGCGGCCGCTGCTGCAGGTGCTGAAAGCGCCGGAAAAGCGCGTGCTGCTGGTCGACGAAATCGACCGTTCCGACCATGAATTCGAAGCGCTGCTGCTGGAGTTCCTGTCCGATTTCCAGATCAGCATTCCCGAGCGCGGCACCATTCGCGCGACTGCGCAGCCGATCGTCATCCTGACCTCGAACCGCACCCGTGAGCTTGCCGAAGCGCTGCGGCGGCGCTGCGTCTACCACTGGATCACCTATCCCGACGCCCGGCGCGAAGCCGAGATCATCATGCTGCGCGCCGGCGACGTCGCCGAGGCCACGGCGCGCGCCGGGGCTGCCGCAGTGCGCGACATTCGCGCCCGCCCGCTGGCGAAGCCGCCCGGCATCGCCGAAGCGGTCGAATGGGCGAACGCCGCGACGATCCTCGAAAAAGGCGGCAGTCCGTGGCCGGAAGCGTTTCGCCGCGCCATTGGCGTGCTGATCAAGGACGAGGAGGACCTTTCCTGCATCGCGCCCGAGTTCGGCAAGATTGTCGAGGAGGCGCTGGCGTGAGCCCCGCGGATCTGCCTCAAGGGGCGACGCCCTTCCTCGGCTTCGGCCGGCTGCTGCGCCGCTATGGCTTTTCAGTGGCGCCCGAGCAGGTCTCCGGCTTCATGCAAGCGGTGACGCTGCTTGGGCCGCGCTCGATGGCCGACATCCGCGAAGCGGCGCTCGCCACGCTGGCGCCGCCGCCCGACCGCCGCGACGAATTCGAGGCGCATTTTCGGAGCCATTTCTATGGCAGCACCGCGGCAGTGGTCGGAGGCGAGGCCGACGAGGAAACCCGCATCAAGGATGACGGCGAAACCAGCGAACAAGAAATCGAGGTGGTCCGCCAGGAGCAAGGCGGCGAACTGTCTTCGGCCAGCGAACAGTTGAGCGTCCGCGAATTCAGCCGCGATAGCGACGGGCTTGCCGCCTTCCGCCGCAAGCTCGCCACCGCTTTGCCCGCCCGCCGCTCCTTCCGCACGGTGCGCACGCATGCGCGCGGCAAGCTCGACCTGCGCCGCTCGCTGCGCGAAATCGTCAGTGCCGACGGCGATATCCCCTCGCCGCTGCTGCGCCGGCGGCAGACAGTGCCACGCAAGCTACTCATCCTGATCGACGTGTCGGGCTCGATGAAGCTCTACACCTCAGACTATCTCAAGCTGGCGCATGCGGCCGTGCAAGGCGCCGACCGGGCGGAGGTCTTCACTTTCGGCACACGACTGACCCGTATCACCTCGGCGCTGCGCATTCGCGACCGCGACCAGGCGCTGGCTCGCGCCGCTGCCCAGGTCGACGACTGGGACGGCGGCACCCGCATGGGACCGACACTGCTTGCCTTCCTCTCGGTGCCGCGTTTTTCGGCCTTTGCGCGCGGGGCGGCGATCGTCATCCTGTCGGATGCGCTGGAGCGCGGCGATCATGCCGAGCTGGAGACGGCGATGCGCCGGCTGAGCGCCCGCGCCTTTCGGCTTTCGCTGGCGACGCCGTTGGCCGGCGATCCGCGCTTTCGGCCGGCGACGGCAGCGCTTCGCGCCATCCTGCCAGTGCTCGACGACCTGGTCGACGGTTCGTCGATCGCCGGCCTCACCGATTTCATCCTGTCGCTCGCCCGCCCAGCCCCGGCGGCCGCGGCAATCTGGAGGAGAGTTTCGTGATGCAGAAGGCGATCGACGCGCATTTCCACATCTGGCGCCAAAAGGACCAGCCCTGGCTGGTCGGGCCGATGGTGCCGCGCATCTTCGGACCGTATGAGCCGATCCGCCGCGACTATCCTATCGGGGAATTCCTCGCCGACCAGCAAGGCTCGGGCGTCGAGAAGGCGGTCTATGTCCAGACCAACTGGGCCAAGGAGGATTTCGAGAATGAGGTCGCCTTCCTGCAGAAAACCGCGAAACAAACCGGCTGGCCGCACGCCATCGTCGGCTATGCCGACATGACCGTGGACGACGTGCGTTCCCAGATCGACCGGCTGATCAAATACCCCCTGCTGCGCGGCGTGCGCATGCAGCTGCACTGGCACGAAATGCCGGCCTTCCGCTTCGCTGCCTCGGCCGATCAGGTCATCGACCCGAAGGTGCGGGCCAATGTGGCGCGTCTGAAGGACTACGGCTTGTCCTTCGACCTGCAGCTTTTCCCCGCCCAGATGAAGGACGGGCTGACGCTTGTCGGCGAGAACCCCGAGACCAATTTCATCCTCACCCACGCCGGCATGCTGACCGACATGGAGCCAGAGACCACCGAGGCCTGGAAAGCCGGCCTGCGCACGCTGTCAGCGGCCCCCAACCTCTATGCAAAACTGTCCGGCCTCGGCACCTTCGTCCACCGCAACGACCCGGCGCTGATCAGCTATATCGTCGACAATGCCATCGACATCCTCGGCAGCGACCATTTGATGTTCGGCTCGAACTTCCCGATCGAGAAACTGTGGACCAGCCACGACGAGCTGATCAAGGCGCACCGGGAAACGGTGGGCAAGCACGGCGCGGCCGCCGAGCCCGATATCTACTGGAACACGGCGGAGCGGGTTTATCGGCCGGTGTAGCGCGCATTCCCTTCTCCCCTTGTTGTGGGAGAAAGTGGATCGGCGCGCAGCGCCGAGACGGATGAGGGGTGTTGGAAGGAACGCGGCGGTGGAAATACAGGCAATTTGAAGCACTTACGTCTTCAAGCTAGCAATCCTTCCGGCACCCCTCATCCGACCGAGCTTCGCTCGGCCACCTTTTCCCACAAGGGGAGAAGGGAAGGCGCCGCGCCTCACCGCACCTCGAACTGCGGATCGACCGGGATCTGCATCGCAGTGACCATCTGGTTGGTCTGCCCCGCCAGTCCGATGATCGACACCAGCTCGCCATGTTGCGCTTCAGTCATGCCCTTGGCGCGGGCTGCCGCCGTGTGCGAGTGGACGCAGTAGGAGCAGCCATTGGCGGTCGAGACGGCGATGTAGATCATCTCCTTGGTCAGCGGGTCGATGACGCTGTCCGCGACCATCACCGCCTTGAGCTGTTCCCACACCCGCTTCAGCGAGACCGGATCATTGGCCAGCCCGCGCCAGAAATTATTGACGAAATCGGATTTGCGCGTCGCGCGGATGTCGTCGAACACGGCCTTCACAGCGGGAATCGCCTCGACCTCGGCATCGGTCAGAAGTCTTGTGGTGGCCATGGGCAGGCTCCTTTCGGTTTGAATCATTATGCGAGATCGTTGAATCAGGTCTTGAGAAAAGGCGGCTAATCGCCTCGGATAAATCAGCAATTGACGCGCTGAGGAAGGCCTTGAAGGCCGGCCGAAGCCCCTCAACATCGTCATCCCTGGGCGAAGCAGGAGCGAAGCTCCGTCGCGAAGACCCTGGGATCCATGCCGTAACTTCCGCCGAAGAGTGCAGCGGAGTAGAATTCTGCACCGCTGCAGCGCTCTGAAGTCGCGGCATGGATCGGGTCTGCGCCGCGTCGCTTCGCTCCTTGCTTCGCCCCAGGATGACGAAGCGATGGGCGTTTCGGCCAATCTCCAAGGCATCCAATTCGCCAATACGAAGACTAGTTGACATGTCAACTTCTACGCCAAGGGGTAATGTCTCAGTTTGAAATTTGACATCGGCTTGTCGCGAACCGCGCCAAACTCCCATATGTTTAGTGCAAAGCATGGAAGTGTGTCGTTATGCCGGGCAAGTATCAGTCGGAAGAGATTTGGCGTAGAGCGCTGGCTGCGCAAAGAAATTATCTGCGCGTTCTGGAATCTCCCGAAAATCGCCCCTACGCCGCGAAGTCTATCGCCAAGACCTTAAACCGCATTCAGCGGATTACGGCCAATGGGCTTGCTGAGTGGCAGGAGGACGCCAATGCCCACCGGACTTAAAGGTCAAAATGAGGCGCTACCGCCAAGGGACTAATGCACCGCCGCATACATGATCTTCTCCTCCGTCGCCTCGGCCGGCGAGAACTCCTCGACGATGCGGCCTTGCCGGCAGACCAGGATGCGGTCGGACAGGTTCATGATCTCCGGCAGGTAGGACGAGATGACGACGACGGCCAGGCCCTCATCGGCCAGCCGGTTGATGATCTGGTGGATTTCGGCGATCGCACCGACATCGACGCCGCGCGTCGGCTCGTCGAAGATGACGATGCGCGGCTTCTGCACCAGCCCCTTGCCGATCACCACCTTCTGCTGGTTGCCGCCCGAGAGCTCGACCACCCGCGCATTGTCGTTGATCGCCTTGACGTTCAGCGTCTTGGTCCATTCGGCCGACAGCGCCCGCATCTCCTGCGCATTGATCACCCAGCCCTTTTCCCGCCCGGCCGCCAAAAAGCCGCCGAACAGGTTCTCGGCAACGTCCATGGTCTCGAAAATCCCCTCGCTCTTGCGGTCTTCGGTGACATAGACGATGCCGTCCGCCACCGCCTCGCTCGGAACGAGATAGCGCACCGGCCGGTCGTCCAGCTCTATGGTGCCGCCGCGCAGGAAGTCGCGCTTGTAGATGCCGGAAACGATCTTGAACGTCTCGGTGCGACCCGAGCCGATCAGCCCGAACACCCCGGTGATCTGGCCCTCGAAGATCGAGAAGGAATTGTTGCGCACGACATTGCTCATCGAGATGTCCTGCACCGACAGCACCTTCTTGCCGGCCTTGCGCAGCTTGGCCTCGTCGCGCTGGCTGTAGAACTGCCCCGACAGCGTGCGCCCGACCATGGCGGCGACGATCCTGTCGCGATCGAAGGCGGCTGTGTCGTCGGTGATCACCAGTTCGCCGTCGCGCAGAATGGTGATGCGGTCGGCGACATCAAGCGCCTCTTCGAGCGCATGGCTGATGAAGACGATCGACACACCCCTTGCCTTGAGCCGGCGGATCAGCGCGAAGAAGTGCCGCTTCTCCTCCGGCGTCAGCGTCGCCGTCGGCTCGTCGAAGATGATGATCTCGGCATTGTGGTGGACGGCGCGCGCGATCTCGACCATCTGCCGTTTGGCCGCGCCCAGCGTCGCCACCATGGCGTTCGGGTCGACGGGAAAGTTCAACGACTGCAGGAATTGCTGCGCTGAAATGTAGGTGCCGCGCAGCCGGTTGAGAAAGCTTTCCGTGCCGAGATAAAGGTTCTGCGCCACCGTCATCGACGGCACCAGGCTGGTCTCCTGGAACACCATGGCGATACCGGCTTGAAGGGCCGCATGCGGCGAGGCGTAGGCGATCTCCTGCCCGTTGTGGAACATCTTTCCCGAGGTCGCGTCGACGACGCCGGCGATGATCTTGGTCAGCGTCGATTTTCCCGCGCCATTCTCGCCGAGCAGCGCGTGGATCTCGCCCTTGCGCAGCTCGAAGCTGACATTCTTCACCGCGGGCACGCCGCGATAGGTCTTGGTCACGTTCTCCAGGCGGACGATCGGTTCCATCAGCGATGCCCTCCTGAAGCCAGTTCGATGGCCAGCAGGCAATCGCCGCCTTTCGAGGCAATGAACAGGCGACCGTCTTTCTCCGCCACGCTGCAGATGCCGTGGCGCGTGCCGTTGGCGCGGCTGTGCAGGCTGAACTGCGGCCGCATCTCCCGATCGAGCCTGACCACCAGCCCGTAGGAGCGGCTCGGCGACCATGGCTTGTGAATGCCCATGGTGCGAATGCCGCCGCATTGCAGCGGCTCGAGGAAGCTGCGGTTGGAGGCAAGTGCCGGCGCGATCCAGTGTTGCGGCGACATTTGCGCCAGCATGTCGTTTCGATAGTGCGTTTCCTGCAACACGAATTCGATCAGCCGGTTGCGGGGCGCAAACAGCGCCAGCCAGGCACCGCCACCGGCGGCAGGCGACAGGCGCGCGGGATAGCCGGGCAGATGCGCCAGCACCGTCGAGCGGCTGCCTGTCGGGCTATCGAAGCGGACGAGTTGGTGCCGCCAACTCTCGCTGACCAACACATCCTTGCCGGTTGGATGCAGCCCATAGGGAAAGGCGATGTCACCGGCGAGCTTGCGGATTTCGCTGCCTGTCGGATCGCGCTTCCACAGCGAACCCGAAGCACCCTTCTTCATCAGATCCGCGGCCCATTCCGACGGCCCGTGTTCGGCCGAGCCATTGGCCAGCCAAAGCGTGCCATCTTCTGCGTAAGCAAGTGCTGTTATGCAGCGGATCTCGGCCGGCAGGGCGGCCTCCTTGCCTGCAATCAACAGCCTGCCGTTTTCGAGCCCGACCGTCAGTTCGCCGGCGGGCGAGCGCGCGAGCGCGATGACCGGGGACGGAAATGTCTCGACTATCGTCGGCGCGGCACCGGCGGTGACCGCGTAGACGGCATTGGCACTGGAAACCAGCAGCCGGCCGTCGGCGACCAGCAGATTATCGGGCTCGGGCAGTTCGGCGAAGGCCGCAGCATCGTCCAGCAGCGTATTCGACCTGAAGGCACCGTCGAGCGGCGGGATGGTCACCGCCTTGCCGCGAAAGATGTCGAGAATGGGATCCAGCATCATGGCTTCGCTCCCCAATAGGAAGCGGGGCTGGTCCAGTTCGGATCGGCAGCGGCAATCCTGTAGCGGCCGATGCGGTTGTTGAGGATACCGCCGACGAACAGAAAACCCTTGTGCTCGCGCATCGAGGTGACCATCGGATGCGCGGCGCCCGACAGGTCGCCCATCGCTTCGACGATGCCGCCCTTCTCGTTGAATTTCACCACACCGCCGGTGTTGATGTTGGGGAACAGCCATTCGTCCTGCGGCAGCCGCCGCGTCATGCGCTTGCGCATGTCGGGATGGCGCAGCGACAGGTCGAAGCTCGGCGTGCGCATGCCAAGCCAGGCCATCCAGTAATTGCCGTCGGAGGCGCGGTTGATGTTGTCGGGGTAGCCCGGCATGTCGCGGATGACGCATTCGGCGGTGCCTGCTTTCGGCCCTTCCAGCCAGTAGCGGTGCACGCGGCAGGCCCAGCTTTCGGCAAAGAACAGCGACTTGCCGTCATGCGCCATGCACACGCCGTTGGTGTAGCGGTAGCCGTCGAGCAATGTCTTCGTCGAAGCGTCCTTCGGGTCATAGACGAGCAGCCGCCCGGTGGCGCGGTTCTCGATCGAGTCCAGCGCCCAGTCGTGGGCGTCATAGCGCTTGGTGGAATCGGTGAAGTAGATGCGGCCGTCCGGCGCGATGTCGCAATCATTGGGATCGCGCAGCCGCGCATCGTCGACGATCGAAGTCCAGGAGCGTGACGTTTCCGCCGATAGCCGCTTCACCTCCCGCTCCGGCGAGACCGAATAAAGGCCCATGGCGCCGACGCAGCTGATCAGATTGCCTGTTTTGTCGAAGGCCAGGCCGAGCGGAAAGCCGCCAATATGGGCAAAGACCTCCGAGTGTTTGTAGTCCGGCGCAAAGAAACGGACGATCTCGCCATGCCTGGTGCCGCAATAGAGATGGTCGTCGCGGTCGAGGATGACGTCTTCCGGCCCTTCCAACTCGCCGAGCCCGATATGGTCAGCCTCCGACAGCCGGTTGTCGAGCTCGTAAGGGGTGCCGGAGCCCGGTGCCGCCGACTGCGTTGCCCCCATCTTCAAATAGACCGGTGCCACATAGACCTCGTCCAGCACCTTGTGGCGGTTCTTTAGCCAGCGAATGTCGATGGTGACGGCAACTGCCAGCATGATGCCCAGCACCATCTGGTTGGTGCCGGTGCCATAGCCCAGCCGGATCAGCCCGTTGGTCATCGTCAGCACGATGATCGCGCCCATCAGCCCCTTGATCACCGAGCCGCGGCCGCCGCCCAGGCTGACGCCGCCGACGACCGCTGCCGTCAAAGCCATGACCTCGAGATTGAGGCCTGTGCCCGGCCCTGCCCCGCTCAGCCGGCAGGCGATGAGGAAGCCGCCGAGCGAAGCGCAGAAGCCGGAGAACACATAGGTCATGAACACGGTGCGGCGCACGCGGATGCCGGCATTGTGGGCCGATCGCCGCGACCCGCCCACCGCCTGCACATGCCAGCCGGGCCGCGAGCGCGTCAGCGCGACATGGGTAATGATCGCCAGGATAATCGCTGCCCACACCGCAACCGAAAGGCCCCAGAAGGTGTCGTCGCCGATGAAGTCCAGCACATCCGATGTGGCATCGGAAAGCTGGACGTCGGCGGCATAGGTGGTGACCAGTATGTCGAACAGCGCCCGCCCGAAAATGAAGGTGACCAGTGTCGTCAGGAAAGCGCGCAGCCTGAAATAGCCGATCAGATAGCCATTGATCGCGCCGAACAGCAGCCCGGTGGCGATCGAGGCGGCCAGCGCCAGCCATACCGATTGTTCGAGGATGAAAAAGACGAACACGGCGGAAAAGCAGGACAGCGCGAAGATCGAGCCGACCGAAAGGTCGATGCCGCCGCCGAGCATGACCACCGTCATGCCGGTGACGACCAGCGAAAATTCGCCGAGCTGGCGGGTCGATTCCTGCAGCGACATCGGCTTGAAGAAGCCGGGAATGATCGAACCGAACACGCTGAGCGTCGCCACCAGCGCCAGGAACGGAATGGCGTTATCAGTCCAGCGTTTGCTTAGGATCTCGCCGACAAGGTGGTCGGGCACGAGATTGTAGCGCCAGGATTGAAGGCGTTCGCGAAAGGACATCGGTTGCTGCTGCCACTCAAGAGAGAAAGAGGCGGCCGAACAAGGTCCGGCCACCTCGTCGATGCTTGCAACGGACCCGCGGTTTACTTGGCCGCAGCTTGGGCTTGCAGTGCTTTCAAGTCCCAGCAGCTGTCTGGCTTGAGGTCGGCCTTGGTCGTCGCCTTCTCCAGCGTGTAGATGTAGGTGTGCGAGGTGCCGGCTGGCTGGCCACTCTGCAGCAGGAACTTGATGACGGCGTTCATGTCGCCCGACTGGCGGGCAAGGTCGGTCATCACCACCGCGCCATAGGTGCCGTCCTGCAGCTTGTCGCAGTCGGCAGTCTTTTCGCCGCCGCCGGTGGTGACCAGAAAGACTTTGCCCTCGAGCTTGGCATCGCGGATCGCAGCAGATGCGCCCGTCGCGTCGCCGTCCCAGAAATCGATGATGGCGCAGATGTCGGGGTTCTGCTGCAGCATCGTCGTCGTCACGTTGCGCGAGGTCGTCGCATCCCAGTTCGAGTCAGGCTTGGCCACGACCTTGAAGTCGGGGTTCTTATCCAGCACCTTCATGATGCCGGCATACTGGTAGAGGCTCGACGAGTTGGCCTGGTCGCCCTGCACCAGCCCGATCTTCTTGGAGGAGTTCGGCCCACAACCCTTTATCGCCGCTTCAGCTTCGAGTTGCCCGAGCCGATCCCAGTCGCTGCCGACAAAGGCATCGGCCGGGAAGTTCGCCGGATTGTCGACCAGCAGGACATAGGTGCCGGCGGCCTGCGCCTTCTTCATCAGCTTGGCATAGGAGTTGAGGTCCGGCGAATGGATGATCAGCACGTCCGGCCTGGTGTCAGACGAAATAGCGTCGGTTATCGCCTGCGCGCCGGCATCGACCACCCAGTTCGGGTCACGCGTCTCGAACACGCCGCCCCAGGCCTCGACCTCGGTCTTCAGGTAATGCGCCCAGCCCTGTGCCAGATCGAAGCCCATCGCCATCGGCACCAGCATCACACGCTTGCCCTTGAGCGCTTGCGAATAGGCGCCCGGACCCGGATCTTCGGCGGCGAAGCCTGGCGCCACGAAGGCGGAGACGGCAAGCGCTGCCGCGGCGGCCATAAACGTCCTGATGATTTTCATGTCACATCCTCTGGTTTGGTCGTTGTCGTTCGCGGCCGGCCCCAACCGTTCGCGTCAGTCTAAATGTCGCCTTGCTGCGCGGTCTGCTCGTCGCGCGGATTGATGAACCCATCGACGATGATCGCCGCCAGCAGGATCGCCGCCTTGATCAGGTTCTGATAGAGCAGCGGAATGTCGATGATGGTCATGGCGTTGAGCAGGATGCCGATCAGCGCGGCACCCACCAGCACGTTGCGCACCCCGCCCCGCCCGCCCGATAGACCGATGCCGCCGATCACCGCCACCAGCACGATGTCGTAGAGCAGCGTGGAATTGACGATGCGGGTGTTGATCGAATGCAGGCTGGCGGCGGTGAGCAAGCCGGCAATCAGCGAGACCAAGGCCGACAACACGTAGCGCAGCACCAGCATCGGGCGCACTGGAATGCCGATATTGCGCGCCGCAACCGGGTTGTCGCCGGCGAAATAGACGTAGCGGCCCCATTTGGTGTAGCGCAGGAACAGGAAAAAGGCGAAAGCCAGCCCGGCGAAGACAAAAACCTCGACCGGGATGTCGAGGAACCGAAGCCCGCCCAGAAGCTCGACCCAATGGCCGGGCGGCACCGGCACGGCGTCCTGTGTGATCAATTGTGAGCGCACATAGCCGAAGACGAAGGACGCGGTCGCCAGCGTCACGAAGATCGCCGGAACCTCGGCGTAGGCGACCAAAATGCCGTTCAAAAGCCCGATGGCGAGAACGCCGGCGAGCACATAGGCGAAGGCCAGCCCGTCGGACATTCCCGAACTCAGCAATTGCAGATACCAAGCGACCGACATCGCCATGATCGCCACCGCCGACAGATCGATGCCCCTGCCGATAATGACGACCGCCATGCCGAGCGCCAATATGCCCAGCACCGAGACCGAGCGCACGATGGCAACAAGATTGTTCGAGTTGATAAAACCAGGCAGTCCGACGGCGGCGGCAATGAACAGCACGACCGCGATGGCAAAGACAATGCCCTCCTGGTTCAGGCTTCTCCAGTTTAGCCAGCCGGTCGCGTTCATTGCCCGCTTTCACCCGCGATGGCTACGCCCTGCTCCCTCTGCGGCCATCGGAACGAAAGCTAATCGGCTCAAGACCAATCCGTCAAATGAATCCGCGCATTGCAGGCCGGCTTGCGAGGAAATTCCGCGGTTGGACGCACCGATTGCGAGGCTGGCGCAATGCCTGGAACTCAAGCACTTTTGCAATTGATCGCGCTGATCGAACCGCTGGCAAAGGTTTGCTCCCGGACGAGCGGAGCAGGCAGAATTTACGTCCGCGCTCGCCGCGCAGTTCCTGCGTTAAATCCGCAAAACATGGCCCGAGACCTCGGCGCCGGCGGCCTTCGGCAACGCCAGGAAGCGAAACGAGGCGACGAGCCCGATTGCGCCGATCACCAGGAAGGCAAGGCGGAAGTCGATGAGACCGAGCGCCGCCACGCCCCTGGCGATCTGCGACAGGTTGAGCAGTGCCGCCGCGACCGCTACGCCGAACAGCATCGCCACCTGCTGCAGCATGCTGGACAACGTCGCCGCCGAGCTGCGCTGCGGTGAGGCAACATCGGCGAAAGCCAGCGTGTTGAGCGCGGTGAACTGCATCGAACGCGACAGTCCGGCGATCAGCATCAGCACCATCACCAATGCTTGCGGCGTCTGCGGCGAAAGCGCCGCGCAGGCCATGATCGACAAAGAGGCGATCACTCCGTTGACAATCAGCACCGAACGGAATCCGAAGCGCCTCAGCGTCGGCGTCGTCACCGCCTTCATCCCGAGATTGCCGAGGAAATAGGCCAGGATCATCATGCCAGCATCGACCGGGCTCAGACCGAAGCCGACCTGGAACAAAAGCGGCAGCAGGAATGGCGTGGCGTTGATGGCGATCCGGAAAATCGTGCCGGCCGAAAGCGTCGAGATGGCAAAGGTCTGCACCTTGAAGGCTGTGAGATCGAGCAGCGGATGGTTGGCGCGTCGCAGATGCCGCACCGCCAGCCAGCCGACCAAAATGCCCGTACCGAGCAGTGCCACGGTCGGCAACACCCCCCCTCGCGGATGCGCGATGCGCTCGAGGCCATAGAGCATCGCGGCGAGCCCTACCGAGGTCAGCAGGAAGCCCGGCCAGTCGAGCGGCTTGGCCCCAGCTTCGCGGTCGCCGGGAATGAAGCGGGCGACCAGCGCCAAACCGGCAACCCCAAGGGGAATGTTGATGAAGAAATTCCAGTGCCAGGAGACATAGGTGGTGATGAAGCCGCCAAGCACCGGCCCGACCACCGGCGCGAACAGCGCCGGCCAGGTGATCAGCGCCGTAGCGTTGAGAAGCTCGGATTTCGGCGCATTGCGCAGCACCAGGATGCGGCCGACCGGCGTCATCAGCGCGCTGCCCAGGCCCTGCACGGCACGTGCGGCGACGAATTCAGCCAGGTTCTGCGAGACGCCGCAGGCGAGCGAGGCCAGCGTGAACAGGGCAATCGCCATGAGGAAGATGTTGCGCGCGCCGAAACGGTCCGCGAGCCAGCCGGACAGTGGCACGAACACCGCCATGGTCAGCATATAGACGGTTATGCCGATGCTCATCGCCACCGCCGGCACGCCGAAGGATTCTCCCATCTGCGGCAGCGAGGTCGAGATGATGGTCGAATCTAGAAGCTGCATGAAGAAGGCGACGGCGACGATCAGCGCCACCCGCCGGGCTTGCCGCGCCGCCGGCGCGGTTTCGGGTAAGGCTTTGTCTTCGGGAATGGCGGTCATGCGTAGAACTGTCCGAAGGGGAATCTTCTCCCGCCCCATCGGCAGCCGCACAAATGTCCGGCAAACCGATGACGCACCGGTTTCAACAGCATTTGGCCGGTGCCGTCCAGACATGGACCAACAAACTTTCGTGTGGCATCGCAGCCCGGCTATGCGATGACCTAGCCCTGCCGCCGAACCGGCGTTTTACGATCCGCGATGGCGCTTCGCGCCACTGCCGGCGTGTCTCATGCGGCTTCGATCTTCTCCAGGAACAGGCTGAGCTGGTCCGGGTCCATGTGCACGACGTGCCTGTCTTCGGGATACGCCAGGCTGTTCACATCGGCGACATATTCGGAAAAGGCAGCGATGCGTTCGGCCTGCAGCCGATCGTATTCGGCGGCGAAATTGCGATAGACCTTGGAATGGCGCGGCATGTGGCCACGGTTCTGGCCGAGGATATCGTCTGCGAACAGGTATTGCGCATCGCAGCCGGTGCCCGCCCCCATAGACAACATGATCAGCGATGTGCGTTCCGAAATCGCCTTGGCCACCTCGACTGGCACCACCTCGATCTCGGCGCCGATCGCGCCGGCGGCCTCCAGTTGCTTCACCGCCTCGAACACCTGCATGGCGGTATCGGCGGTCTTGCCGACGGCCTTGAAGCCGCCGGTCCAGGTGGCGCGTGACGGGATGAGGCCGACATGCCCGATCACCGGAATTGCATCGTCGGCCATCCGTTTGATGGTGGCGTAGCCGGCGCTGCAATAGACCGCATCGGCGCTGGCCTTGTAGAGCCGGAACGCCCAGCGGACGAAATCATCGGCGGTGCCGATCTCGAAGAAATTCTCGCCCGGCATGGTGAACAGGCTGGGTGCCGCATCGCGATATTGCGGATTGAGCACCAGCTCCGGCGGCACCGAGACGATATCGACGCCGGCGCGTTCGGCGGCCTCGGCCTCGTCCATCGTCAGCACGCGCAGCATCGTCAGCTGCCGCTTGCCCTTCATGGCGCGCAGGTCGGCGACGGTCGGTCTTTTCCGGCTCATGGATTTTGGTCCCCTTTGCTACGTGACAGAAGGCCGGTCAGGCGATCTGGATCATCACCTTGCCAGCTTCGACCTTGACTGGATAGGTCGCGAGATTGACGCAAACGGGAGCGCCCTTCGCCTGGCCGGTCTTGTAATTGAAGCGGCCATTGTGCTTGGGGCATTCGATGATGTCGTCCATGACAAGCCCGTCGGCCAGATGAGCCTGTTCATGCGTACAAAACCCGTCGGTGGCGAAGAATTCATCGTCCGGCGAACGGTAGATCGCGAAGGTGCGGCCGCCATGGTCGAAGCGGATGACATCTTCCTCTTCGACATCGTCCACGGCGCACGCTTCGACCCAATCGGCCATCTCTGCTTCTCCTGAAATTTCTGCGTTGCGTCTCGTGCAGTGCCTACTCAGCCGCTGCCGACATGTTCACTTCGTGGAACTCGCCACGATAGGGCCGTGCCGTTGGCGGCAGTTCGCGCTTAAGGAAATAATCCTCGTATTTGAGCTGCCTGAGCAGGACCGGCCAGACCTCGCGATAGGCATGCCATATCGACGGGTTCGCCTCGGGCAGATCGTGCTTGATCAGTTCATGCAGCCTGGGCAGCGCGTGATACGGTACCATCGGGAACATGTGATGCTCGACGTGGTAGTTCATGTTCCAGTAGATGAACCGGCTGATCGGATTCATGTAGACGGTCCTGGTGTTGAGCCGGTGGTCGACGACGTTGTCGGCCAGACCGATATGCTGCAGCAGGCCGGTCAGCACCATGTGCCAGGTGCCGTAGAGGCGCGGCACGCCGATGAGCACCACCGGTATCCACGACCGCATGAACACGGCGAGCGCGATCGTCGCGATGTAGATCGCGATATGCCAGCGCGCCGCGATGACGGCCTTGTGCTGTTCCATCTCGGGAACGTAGCTTTTCTCGTCGGGCGTCAGCTTGCCGAACGCCTGGCGTACCAGCGCCGGAAGCGAATAGCGAAAATCGAGGATGCCGGTGAAAGCCAGCGCGGCACGCAGCAGGTCCGGCGGGCGCATCACGGCGATCTCGGCGTCGCGGCCGACGATGATCGTGTCCGTATGGTGCCGGGCATGGCTCCAGCGCCAGGTCACCGGATTGCGCATCAGCATGAAGCTGGCGATCTGGTAGACGACATCGTTCATCCAGCGCGTGCGGAAAGCCGTGCCGTGGCCGCATTCGTGCCAACGCGAGTCGCTGGAGGAGCCGTAGAGCACGCCGTAGACGAAGAAGAACGGCACGCACCACCAGGTGCCCCAGAAATAGATGGCGCCGGCGGCGGAGCCGAGGATGGCGATGATCCAGATGATCGTGTCGCGGATCGCCGGGCCGTCTGAGCGCTGCATCAACTCCTTGATCGCCTTGCGGGGGACATCGGTGTGGTACCACTCCGCCGAGGCCAGTCCCGTCTCGATCGCCCTGCGCGTGCTTTCGCCGACCAGGCTGTAATCGCGCTTTACCGTGCCAGCCATTGTGACCTCCAATTCCAGCTCGGCCGCGAACCCTCCCCGCTCCGGCCGGGACCAGCCTCCCAACTGGTGTCTCGTATCGTCCTAGCCATTATCACGACCTGCCTCCAAGAACAGGAAAACGGCCCGACGGCTGGGGATAATCCTGCTGCGGCTGCCTGGCGATTGCCGCGATCCGGCTCTCGGCGGCGGCGATCTCGCCGGCGCCGTCGAGAACCCGGAACACCGCATCGTACGAGCGGCTCTCGCCGTGCTCCAGCCAGATCATCTCGCCGCGTTCGCGCGCCGCCAGATTTCCCAGCACATGATGCGTCGACGGCTCGATGCCAAGCGCGTACTGTCCAGCCTGGAAATTCTGCCATTGGTAGGTGCAGGGCAATTGGTCCTTGCGCGTGACCACCTCGAACCCGAGGCCGAGCCTATCGTTGACCACCGCCACCGGGACTTCGCCGGTGCTGCCAGCGCCGAGCTCGTGCTGCCAGACCTGTTCGCTGAAACGCGGCTGCGGCGCCGGGACCGTGCGATAGCCGACCTTTTGCGCCTCATAACGCTCGCCGGCATGCCCGGCCCAAACGACATCCCTTATCGGCGCCAGATAGCGCGCGCCCTCGTCAAGCACCGGATGGCTGACATTGATGTGGTAGAAAAACATATGCGGTGTTCGGTTGAAACCGTGATTGACGACACGGTCCGAAAGCCGGATCTCGTTGCCGCCGACATCGGCCTCGATCCGCCGCAATAGATGCAGATCCTCGCCGAATACAGTCGATTGCTGGACGATGCCTTCGGCCCACAACACGCAGCGGTCGCCGTCCCAGGTCTCGCCGTAGCCACTCAGCCGCGCCGGGATGGTGCTGATGCGGCCATGCAGCGAATGGCGCACCGTCTTCTTCGGCGGATAGTTGTAGGTGTCGGCGGGTACCTCGTTCATGAACAATATATGGTCGAGGCCGCAGGTCAGTAGAAGGCCGGAAAACGACCGCGCCCAGGCCAGCCCGTCCTCGCCTTCATACTCGTGCAGGCCGGGATTGCGAAAGCCGCTCGGCGAATGCCAGCCGATCGCCTGGCCCTTGAAGTCGCAATCGGCGATATCGAGCGCCCGGTCGACCAGCGCGGTGAAGCGCAGGCCCGAGCCGGTGCGGAATTCGAGCATGCGGATGCCGCGCTCGACGCCGTCGCCAAGCGTCATCAGTCGCACGCCGGCGAACTGCGACAGCATGCCCGAGCGTTCCGAGACCTGCCGGCGCGACAGCGTCTTGCCGTAAAGCTCTACCATGTGACGGCCAGTTCCTTCACTTTGCTCCCGTCCTTCACTTGGCTCTCGTCTCCTTGAGCAGGGCCGACATGTCGGCGCCGGTGATGATACTTTCCACGGTCAGCAGGTCGGTGTCGGCGACCGTTTGCTCGGCGACGATCTCGCCGCGCCGCATGACGATGATGCGGTCGGCGACCTGGAAGACGTGATGGATGTTGTGGGTGATCAAAAGCACCGAGTGACCGGCGTCGCGCACTTCCTTGACGAAGCGCAGCACGCCGTGCGTTTCCTCGACGCCGAGATTGTTGGTCGGCTCGTCTAGGATGATGACCTTGGCGGCGAATTGCATGGCGCGGGAAATGGCGATCGACTGGCGCTCGCCGCCCGACAGCGTGCTGACCAGCGCATCGGCGTCGAGCTTCTTCGAGATGCCGACGCGCTTCAAAAGTGCCGAGGCAGCATCGCGCAATTGGGCGAGATTGAGCGGCGCGAACACACCCAGCCATTTGAGGTTGACTGGCTCGCGGCCGAGGAAAAGATTGCGCGCGATGCTGAGGTCCGGTGCCAGCGAGGTATCCTGGTGGATGGTCTCGATGCCGAGATCCATCGCATCGCGCGTCGAGCGGATGGAGACCTTCTGGCCGCGCACATAGATGTCACCACGATCGACCGGAAAGACCCCGGAGATCGCCTTGATCAATGTCGATTTGCCGGCGCCGTTGTCGCCGAGCAAGGCCACCACTTCGCCCTCGTTGAGCGTGAACGACGCGCTCTTCAGGGCGCGGACGCTGCCGAAGGACTTTTGCAGGTTGTGCAGCCGAAGCACTTCCATGGTCAGCTCCTGGCGGCGTTCTTCTGCAGCAAAGCGTGCAGAATGAGCATGGCAAGGATGATGACGCCGACGAAGATGTTGTAGGCGAGCCCAGGCACGCCGATCAGCACGATGCCGTTGCGGATGCTGCGCAGCATCAGCGCGCCGACGATGGTACCTAAAATGGTGCCGCGCCCACCGGTCAGCGCCGTGCCGCCGACCACCACCATGGCGATCACTTCGAGTTCGTAGCCGGTGCCGGCCACCGGCGAGGCGGCAGAGATGCGGAAGGCGCTGATCATGCCGGCGAGACCGGCCAGCACCGAGGTCAGGATGAACAGCCAGATCTTGACCGCATCGGCCGGCACACCGCGCGCTACGGCAGCGTTACGGTTCGAGCCGATGGCGCTGATCCAGTTGCCGAGCTTGGCGTAGCGCAGCACATAGATTGCCAGCAGCGACAGGCCGATAAACCACCACAGCGAGGTATAGAAACGGAACGTTCCGATATTGAAGCTGCCGGCCAGCAGCGTCACGAAGAAGCCGGGCTGGTCCCAGGACTTCAGCGGAAAGCCTTGGGTGATGTAGAGGGCCGCGCCTCGCACCACCAGCAGCATCGACAGCGTCACCAGGAAGGAGGAGATGCCGATCTTGGTGACGATCAGCCCGTTGATCGCACCGATCGCTATGCAGAGCAGCAGGCCGGCCAGCAGCGCCACGCCAATATCCACCCCGCCGTTCTGCACCAGCAGCATGACGACAACCGGCGCCAGTCCGAACACAGCACCGACCGAAAGGTCGAACTCGCCCGCCGTCAGAAGCAGCGTCATGCCGAGCGCGATGATGCCGAGCTCGGGCAGGAACGCCATCATGTTGGAGATGTTGAGCGGCGACAGGAAGTTCGCATCGGCGATCGCGAACACCGCCAGCAGGACGATCAGGATGACGAGCGACGAGAACTGCGGCGAGCGGATCAGGCTCGACCTGCGTTTGGCACGCGGCATTTCCTCTTCTGCGGCAATTGTCATGACAGCTCGAACCATACGCCAGGGTGAGGCCCGCCGCCTGCGCGGCGAGCGTCAGTTCCAATCACTTGTTGTAGAGTTTCAGGATCGGTTCGACGCTCGAGGCGTCGTAGAGGCTGAAAGTGTGGATGTCGTAGCCGATCGGTTCGCCGGCGGCGGCCAACCCGAGCAGCGCCACCGGCATGAAGCCCTGCGCCGACGGGAACTGCCAGGCAGCCGCGTTGACGAAACCGGCCTTGACGGACTCGGCCGTTTCCTTCGAATTGCCCCAGCCGACGACCGGAATCTTGCCGGCCGGCACGCCGGCGCCATCGAACACCCGCTTGACGCTGGCCGCGACGGAATCGCCGAGCGCGATGATTGCCGGCGGATTGTTGGCCACCATGTAGTCCGTCATCTTGGCGATGATGCCGGCCGGATCGGTGCCGCAATCGACCACGTCATATTTGATGCCGAGCGGATCGAAGACGCTGGCAATGCCTTCGGTCTCGAGCTGCTGGTAGCTGGCGCCCGGCACTTCGACCGGCAGGAACACCTTGTCGCCCTGCTTCACCATTTTGTGGTCGACCAGATATTTCGCCCAGATGACACCGGCTTCCCTAAGGTCGGCGCCGACATAGGCTTGCCGGCCGGTTACCGGATCGTCGGTGTTGAAGAACACGATCGGGATGCCGGCCGCCTTCGCTGCCTTGACCTCCTCGGTCCACAGGCCGGGCTGCGCCGAAGTCGTGGCGATGCCGTCCGGCTTGGCGGCGAGTGCCGAGTTGAAGGCTTCCTTCTGCGCCGCCATGTCGCCGCCGCTGAACGAGATCTTGCAGGTCACCTTGAGCTGGTCGCAGGCCTTGGTCGCGCCGGCATTCCAGTCGATCCAGAAGGCATCCGACGGGCCGCCATGCGACAGCAGGTAGAACGTCTTCTGAGTGTCCTGCGCCAGCGCCGGCGCACCCAGCGCCACACCGGCGAGAACCGTCGCCGCGGCCGCGATTTTCAACGCGAATTTCAACATTTCTCTTCCTCCCTTGTTTCGTAGCTAAACCGCGCCATCACAGTCCGTTGGCGCGAAATTTCCCATCGAGGAATTTCTTGGCGCGCGGCACGTCGTCTTCCGAAAGATGCTCGATGATGACCGGGATGTTCGGGTGCTTTTCGGCCAGCCGCTTGAGATAAAGGTCGTAGTTCAGCGAACCGAGGCCGGGCGCCGGCAGCTCGATCTCACCGACGCCGCGGAAAGTGTGGCTCTCCAGCGCGTCCTCGTCGCCAATGTCTGCGTGCTTCTCCGACTTGTCGCCGCCGGAACGCTTGACGTCCTTGGCGTGGGCGATCTTGATCTTGTCGGTCAGCGTGTCGAACACCTGGTTCAGGATCTGATCCATCCGGTCGATATTGTGGGTTTCGAAATAGTTGGTCGGGTCCATCAACAGGCCGAGGCCTGGGTGGTCGACCTGCGCGAACATCCTCACCGTCTCCTCGACCGAGCCGACGACATTGTTGACATAGGTTTCGAGCAGGAAGACCGCGCCGTGGTCATAGGCCGTCTGGGCAAGGTCGGCGATGACCTTGCGGCATTCCTCGAACCCTTCCTCGGTCTTGTTCTTCGGGTGATGCACCCAGTCGGATTCGGTGTTGTAGGTACCCGTTTCCGAGATCACGTAAGGGGTGCCGAAATGGCGCGCGTTGCGGATGATCTCCTTCAAATAGCCGACGCGCCTCTCGCGCTCGCCCATATCCGGATGGATGATGTTGGTGTAGCCCGACACACAGCAGATCGGCAGATTGTGGTCGCGGAACGTATCGCGGACGGTCTTGGCCTTGTCCTTGGTGATCTGCCCGGACGACAGGTCGATATCCCTGAAATGCAGGTCGAGCTGCACGGTGTTGAAATCGAGCGCACGGATCTTCTGCGCGGTTTCCTTGAGGCCATACGGGAAATAACCCGTGAAAATACCTGCCTGCATCATGGTGTGAATTCCTCCCTGTAAGTGATTCAGTCAGTTGATATTTCGGAAAGGTTGACCGTCCGGCCTTTGTCGATCGAGCGGTAGCCGGCTTCGACCAGCGCCATGGTCTTGACATTGTCCGCGACGGACAGCGCTGGCGGCTCGCCCGTCTTAACCGCGTGCTGAAGCTGCTCCATGACGCCGATGAAAGCATGCGGGAACCACATCGTGTCCCAGCTGGGTGTCACCCATTGACCATCGGTGGTCTCGGTCGAGGCGTAGGTCAGCGTCGACGCAGCGCCCGTCGGCCAGCCGATGGTGCCTTTGGCGACACCCTTGGTGCCGTCGACGCGCCAGTTGATGTGCTGGTCGTCCTTGTAGCCGTCCTGCCGCGGACCGGACCAGACATCCTCCAGCGATACGGCGAGCACGCCGGACGGGAACCGCAGCGTCGACACGATGATGCCGTCCGAATGATCGAAGCGGGTGCGCGGGTCCTTGCGGGTCAGGGTGGTGATCTCCAGGGGATCGCCGAACAGGAAGCGCAGTACGTCGAGATGGTGGACGCTCATATTTGCGAGCGTCAGCCGGTCATAGTCCTCGAGGAAGGTCTGCCAGTGCGGGATCGCATGCATGTCGATCTGCGCGAAGACGATGTCGCCGAGCGCGCCGCTGTCGATGATCTGCTTCAAGACGCGCATCGACTGGTCGTAGCGCATGTTCTGGTTGACCGAGAGGATCTTGCCGGCCTTGGCCGCCTCGTCGCGCAGTTTGACGGCCTCATCGAGCGACAGCGCCAGTGGCTTCTGCGCCAGGATAGCCTTGATATGCTCCTGCTTCAGCGCATGACGGATCAGCGCCGGCTGCTGGTCCGGCGGAAAGGCAAGATCGATGATCTCGACGTTTTTGTCCTCGATGAGCTGTTCCGGCGTGTCGTGGATGGTCGGGATATCCCAGCGTTTGGCGACCTTCTCGGCGCTGGCCTTGGTGCGCGAGGCAATCGCCACCACGGGGAAACCGGCTTCCTTGTAGGCGGCAAGGTGACATTCGGCCATGATCATACCGGCGCCGACGCAGCCGATCCTGTATTCCCTGGTGCGGACTTTAACGTCCGGCTCGAAGCCGTTACTTGCCATATGTTCCTCCCGAAGCTCGTTCCTTGCAGCCGCCGTCATCGTGCCAGCGCTCCCCCGCCTTGTCCGAAATAATGCACCCTGCCCGGCTCGCAGGATATCGCCACCATCGCGTCCGGCCTGATGTCCGGCTGGCCGCGCAACAGCGCCCGCAGGCGCGCCTGCCCGGCGGCGAGCGTCACCACGGTGTAGCCGCCGAGCGGCTCGACCTCGAACACTCGCGCCGGGCGGCCCGCGCCCCCCTCGGAGATTCCATCCGACCAGGCCTTGACCTTGATGTCTTCCGGCCTGAGTCCGATCTCGACGGCATCGGCCGGCGCAGCCTTGTCCGCGATGCGGATCGTGCCTTCGGCCGCCTCCACGCCTTCCGAGCCGTGCACCGACTTCAATATGTTCATCATCGGCGAGCCGAGCAGCCGCGCCACATAGGTGCTGGCCGGCCGGTCATAGATCTCGGCAGGCGCGCCGATCTGCCTGATCTTGCCGCTCTCCAGGATGGCCATGCGGTCGGCGACCGACATCGCCTCTTCCTGGTCGTGCGTGACATAGATCAGCGTCTTGCCGAGCTCGCGCTGGATGCGCTTGAGCTCGACGCGCGTCTCCTCGCGCAGCCGGGCGTCGAGCGCCGAGATCGGATCGTCCATCAGATACGCGGCGGGATCACGCACCAGCGCGCGGGCGATCGCGACCCGCTGCCGCTCACCGCCGGAAAGCTGCGCCGGCGGTTTGTGCAGGATATGTCCGATATGCAGCTTGGCCGCGACATCGGCGACGCGTTTTTCGATCTCGGCTTCTGCCACCTTCCGCTCGACCAAAGGAAAACGGATGTTGTCGCGCGCGCTCATATGCGGGAACAGCGCCAGATTCTGGAACACCATGGCGACATTGCGCTCCGCCGGCGACACCGTGTTGACCGGCTTGCCGCCAATCAGGATCTCGCCCGTGTCCGGGGTTTCCAGCCCGAGCACCAGACGGAGTATCGTCGACTTGCCCGACAGCGGCGGCCCGAAGAAGCAGAAGAACTCGTTGTCGTTGACCGCGAACGAGGCATCGTCGACAGCCAGCGTGCCGCCATAGCGTTTTGTCACATTACGGAAAACGATATCGGCCATCTCAACCTGCTCTCAACGCAAGGCCGGTAGCGGCGTCGAAGACGCGCACCGCCTCCGCCGCAGGCGCGACGACGGCTGTCTGCCCGATCGCCAGCCCGACATCATTGTCGAACACCGCCTTCACCGCGGTCTCTCCCTCGCCAAGATGGATGATGGTGCGCGCGCCGATCCGCTCGACGAAACTCACCGGCATGCAGAGGCCACGGCCGCTTTCGGCCAGCGTCACCTGCTCCGGTCGAAAGCCATAAAACACCTCGCCGCGCATCCGGCTGGCGGCATTGGCGATCTCGACCGGCAGCGGCGGCGTCGCCCCGAGTGGGCCAAGATCGACGACCAGGCCACGGTCACTTTCCGCCAACCAGCCCTTGAGCAGGTTCATGCCCGGCGCACCGATGAAGCGGGCGACGAAGACGTTGGCCGGGTTGTTGTAGACTTCCAGTGGCGTGCCGACCTGCTGCAGCACGCCGTGGTCCATCACCGCGATGCGGTCGGCCATGGTCATCGCTTCGAGCTGATCGTGGGTGACGTAGACCATGGTCTGCCGGAACTGCCGCTGCAGTTGCTTTAATTCGGTCCGCATCACCGCCCGGAAGGCGGCGTCGACATTGGACAGTGGCTCGTCGAGCAGGAAGATCGCCGGCTCCATGATCGCCGAACGGCCAATCGCCACCCGCTGCAATATGTTGACCGAAAGCCGGTCGGCCTTGCGGTCGAGCAGCGGCGTCAGCTGCAGCATCTCGGCAATGGCGCCGACGCGGCGGTCGATCTCGGCCTTTGGTGCGCCGCGCATTTTCGGGCCGTAGGCGAGGTTCTGCCGCACGCTCATATGAGTGAAGATCGCATAGTTCTGGAAGACGAAGCCGACGCCGCGCCGCCCCATCGGCACGCCGGCCATGTCGCGTTCGCCGAACAGGATCTTGCCGCTGGTCGGCTCTTCCATGCCGGCGATCATGTTCATCGTCGTCGACTTGCCGCAGCCGGACGGCCCGAGCAGCGCCATGAACTCGCCGTCGGCAATGGCCAGATCCATCGTCTGCAGCGCAGTGAAGTCGCCAAATTTCTTGACAAGGTTTTGCAGATGGATCGTGCTCATGCCGCCACCTCGCGTACCCGGGCCATGCGTTTCATGGCAAACACAGCGGCGATGGACAGCACGATCAATATGGCCAGCGCGATTGCCGCCACATAGCTCCAGATCAGGTCCTGCGTGGTGAGCTTGTAGATGTAAACGGAGATGGTTTCGGTAGCGACCCCGGGACCGCCGCCGGTCATGATGTAGAGGGTGTCGAATATTTTGAAGTTCTCGATCACCCGGATCGCCAGCGCAATGATGATGATCGTCTTCATCTTCGGCAGCACGATGGTGACGAAGCGCTGCCAGGGGTTGGCGCCGAGCAGCGTCGCCGCCTTGATCTGGTCCTCCGGCACGCCGACCAGGCCGGCAAGCAGGATCAGGAACATTAGCGGCGTCCACTGCCAGATGTCGGCGACCATCACCGCGATCAGCGCCAGCGTCGGATCCGAGAGCCAGGCGATGGTGACGGGAAAGCCTGACATCGCCGACAGGATGTCGTTGACCGGGCCGCCCGACTGAAACAGCATGAAGAACATGTAGCCGGCCACCGCCGGCACCACCATCATCGGCATCAAGAGGATCGAATAGAAGATCCGCTTGCCGGGAAACTCGTCCGCAAACAGCGTCGCCAGCGCGAGGCCGAGCAGGAACTCCGCCGGCACGCAGACGATCATGACGATGGCCGTGCGCTTCAGCGCGCTCCAGAAGCGCGCGTCCGCGGCAAGGTCGGTGTAATTGGCGAAACTGTTCCACATCGACCAGGCATTCCACCAGCCGGTGCCCGACAGCGGCGACCAGTCGGTCAGGCTGATGTAGAGCTGCATCAGCAGCGGGAAGACGGCGATGAACAGCACCAGGATCTGCGCCGGCAGGGTCAGCCGGAATCCGAGCCGCGCGCCCTCGTCCGGCAACACCGACGCCGCCTTGGAGGCTTGCATGTCGCCCTCCGAAATCGTGGCTGTCACCGAGCTCATTGCTTGAGCGCCCCGAAGGTCAGCCCGCGCACCAGATGACGCTGGATGGCGATGCCCATGATCACCGGCGGCACCGCGGCGATCAGGCCGAGAGCTGCCTTGGCGCCGTAGAGCTGTCCGGTCATCGAGGAGGACAGCGAGGCCATGTAGACCGGGACCGTGACCCATTCGCGCGTCGTCAGAAGCAGCGCAATCAGATAGTCCGACCAGTTGAGGATGAAGACGAACAGCGCGGCACTGGCCAGCGGCGCCCGCATCATCGGCAGCGTGATGCGGGTGAAGACGCGCCACCGCGAACAGCCCTCGACCAGTGCCGCCTCCTCGATCTCGCGCGGCATGTCGTCGAAGAAGGTCTTCATCAGCCAGAAGGCGAAAGGCAGCGTGACGATGCCGTAGATCAGCGACAGCCCCCACCAGCTGTCGGTGAAGTTGAGGAAGGCCCACATGATCATCACCGGGGTCATGACCGCCATCGGCGGAAACAGGCGAAGCTGGATCAGCGCCAGCGGCAGGTTCTGGCCCGAGTTGAAGCGCGACAGCCCGTAGGCCGCCGCTGTGCCCGCCGACATGGCGATCGCCGTGCCGAACGTGGCCGACAGCAGCGACGACAGGATCGGCTTCAAAGCTGTGCGGTCGAGCGCGACGATAAGATTGTTGGTCGATTCACCGAAGACGAAGCGGAAATTGCTGAGTGTCGGGTTCTTCGGCCACCAGGTCAGGTCGGCGCCGGTCGCCGACCATTCGGCGATCGGCTTGAACGCCATCGACATCATCCACAGGATCGGCACCAGCGTCACCGCCATTGCCGCAAAGATCGCGGCATAGCGGAATATCTCGAAAGGAACTGAACGCTTCATCTTGCGGCTTTGCTGGGTCCTTCGTTATCGAGGGGAAGAGCAATCACTCCTCCCCTCTTGGTAAGATCCGGGAGGATCAGGCGATCGGATCGAGAACGGTGGGCCAGGCCTCCTTGTTGGTCTTGATGGCTTCGAGAAGCTTCTCCTCGCCGGTGCGGCGGGCAATCTTCTTCCACTCGGCCTCGGTGTCGGCCATCGCCTGCTCTGCTGTCTTGGCCTTGGTCAGCGCGGCGACGAGGTTCTCGTCCAGCGCATTGTGGAAGGCGGTGGCGCCGGGATAGTTGATGGTGGGCACGGTGCGGGCGACCGTCTCGCGCACCACGTCCATGTGGTAAGCATGATAGGTCTGGCGGACCAGCGGATCGGAGAAATCCGACAGCCGGAACGGATCGAAGTAACCGCCCGGGTTGGCGGTCATCCACGCATAGATGCGACTAGATCCCAGCCATTGCAGGAACAGGTAGCAGGCCTCCGGGTTCTTGGCCTGCGAAGACACCGACGCCGACAGATTGAGCCACAGCACCGAACGGCTGACCAGCTTGCCGTCGATCTCGCGGCCGGGCGGCAGCATCGAGCCGATCTTGCCGGTGACAGCTGAATCCTTGTTGCCGGCATTATCGAGGAATTTCGGCAGATTGGAGAAGGCGCAGGTCATGGCCGCACCGCCCTTTGCGAAATTGCCGTACTGCTCCGGCCAGCCCCAGGAGATCGCATCCGGCGAATGGTGCGCAAGCGACGCGATGTACTCGCTGGTCGCCGCAATACCTTGCTCCGAATTGATCAGCGGCTTGCCGGTATCGTCGAACAAGAACTGATTGGGCGAAGCCATTGAGACATAACGCTGATACCAGTTGGTATAGCCCCAGCCCTGGTTGCGCAGATCGGTCGAGCCGAACAGGCCCTTGTCCGGGCGCTGGAAGAAGGCTGCGATCTCGTCATGCTGCTTCCAGGTCTTCGGCGCCGCCAGTTCATAGTCGTATTTGTCGGAGAAGGCCTTCTTCTCGGCTGCGTCGCCGAACAGATCGGTGCGGTAGACCCAGGTCTGGAAGTCGCCATCCAGCGACACGCCATAGGTCGAGCCGCGATACTGATTGAGCAGCGAGACGCCCTTGGCGCCATTGACATAGCCGCGCTCGGGATCGTCCCATTCCGGCTTGTACTGCGCGACGAAGTCGTCGAGCTTGAGGATGCCCCCGGTTTCGGCGAGGTCGCCAAGACGGTTCCATTCGACCGCGTAGATGTCATACGCCCCACCCTTGGTGGAGATGTCCTGCATCGTCTTGGTGAATTCCTGGCCATTCGGCACACCGACGATCTCGAGCGGAATACCGGTTTCCTTCTCCCAGAGATCCTTGATCGACGGCGCACCGGCCGGAAACGGCTGTGTCAATTGGCCGATCGAACCATCGGACAGGCCAAGCACGATCTTGGCCGGCGCCTTGCCGGCGCCCTTCATCGCCTTGGCCGCCTCAATGGCGCGGCCCTCGGGCGTGTCGGCGCCATATTGATAGCGCTCCGAGCCGTCGAAGCCCGTCGGGCCACCGATCATGCCGGGCGCCAGGGCATCGGCCGCATAGGCACGGCTTGGGCGAATGAATTTCGGTGCGATACCTGCGGCAGCAACAAGGACTGCCGCCTTTCCACCGGACGCCAGCAAACGGCGCCGCGACACGCGGATCAAATTCGACATTGGAACTCCTCCCTCAGGGCCTTGTTCCTCCACGGCCCTTATGATGGATATTGACGGCACTATACGAAGCCTGTCAACATCATAAATAATCAAGACACCTCATAACATCTCATGGGAGGGGACGAATGGCGTGTATCAAGGCACTCACACTGAAGCCGGTTCTTGAATTTGAGGGAGCCAGGCTGCCCACCTCCCCGCTTTGGTCCGTTTCGGCATTTTGGTGTAGCGCGGCAGCTTGCGTATCGGCCAAGGCTGGTTACATCATTTCCCATCAGAATCGCGGCTGGCGATGAAGCTGCCGCTTCGACAGCGGACCCATGAAATGCGTAATCTCGATGCGCCCTTGGCGCATTTTGGAATGAGGTGATCGACAGTGCGGTCCACCCTGACAGACATAGCCCGGGAAGCCGGCGTTTCCGCCGCCACGGTCGACCGTGTGCTCAACAACCGCGCCGGGGTCAGGGCGCGCACCCGCGAGGTCGTGCTCGAAACGGCGCAACGGCTTGGCTATATCGCTGAAAATTCGAATAATCCGAACTCGCGCAACGCGATACCTGGTGAGGTTATACGGCTCGATTTCGCCCTGCCCGCCGGCACCAATTCCTTCATCAAGATGCTGCACCGCCAGATCGAGGCGCAGGCGCAGTCGCGGCCGGACCTCGACGTCCGCGTCGCCACTATCGAAGGCTTCAATCCGGACCGGCTTGCCCGTCTGCTGCAGGAACTGCACGGGCAGACGCAAGGCGTCGGTGTGATCGCGCTCGACCATCCGACGGTCCGCGAGGCGATCCGCTCGCTTTCGGCCAGCGGCGTCAAGGTCGTCACCATCGCTTCCGACATCCTGCATGTGCCGAGGGTTGCCTATATCGGCATCGACAACCGCGCCGCCGGCCGGCTCGCCGGCTACCTGCTCAACCGCTTCATGGGCGCCGGACGTCCGGGCAAGGTCGCGCTGTTCGCCGGTTCGCTCTCCTACCGCGGCCACGAAGAGCGCGAGATGGGCTTCCGCCACATACTGACGGAAGAATCGCCCAATCTGCAGATCGTCGAGATGCGCGAAATGCTCGACGATCGGGAAAAGGCCTATTCGGAGGCTTCCGCCCTGCTGGATCGGCACCCGGACCTGGCCGCCATCTACAATGTCGGCGCCGGCAACACCGGCATCGCCCGCGCGCTACGGGAACGCGGGCGGGCACTGTCGACGGTCTTTCTCGGCCATGAGGTAACGGAAGGCACCAAGGAGCTTTTGCTCGACGGCACGCTCGACGCGGTCATCGACCAGAACCCGCGCGTCGAAGCCCGCGAAGCGCTCAACACCTTGACCCATGCGGTCAGGGGATTGCCTTACGAACTGCACCAGCCAAGACTGCAGGTGATCTTCAGAGAAAGCATCCCGGAGATCTGAACGGAAGCTTGGGGCAGATGGGGCGCGAGTACCCACTGAACATGACGTCATAAAGTTCATGACTTAGTCGGCGCCTGCTGTCTCCGGATACAGCGCCTGCGCCAGGTCGCGGACCGCATCGGCGGTGCGCGGGCCAAAGCCGACCATATAGGCGCCGTCCAATACGATCAGCGCCTTTGCCTTCGCCGCCGGCGTGGCGCTCAGCGCGCGCGTGGCGAACACCTGCTCGGCGGTGGGTCCGCCTTGCCGTCGCTCATCATCAGGATGACGTCGGGCGCCATTTCGATCAGCTTCTCCTCCGACGCTGCCTTGTAACCCTGCATTACGGCCATCGATTGATGCCGCCGGCATAGCGGATGATCGCGTCGGCCGCAGTGCCCGCACCGGCAGCACTCAGCCGCACGAGGCCGTGGAAGAACACCACCTTCTTGCGTCGCTCGGCCGGCATTTTCGCGGCGAGGTCGGCAGCGGCCTGGAAGGCGTCGAGCACTTGCCTTGAAACCTTCCTGCCCTTGTCCTCGAGGTGGAGCGAGGCGGCGATCAACGTAATCTTGTGGTCGATGCCTTGAGGACTGTTGTCTTCCGGGACAAGAACAATCGGGATCGCCAGCGATTTGAGCACTTCGATCGCCTCCGGCGGCCCGCTGTCTTCGGCCGCCAGGATCAGGTCCGGGCGAAGCGCGACCAAGCCTTCGGCGGACAACTGGCGCCGGTAGCCGACATTGGGCTTTTGCGCGACGGAAGCGGGATATTTGCTGCCGCGATCGACGGCGATGATCCGCTCGCCGGCACCCAGCGCATCGACGATCTCGGTAACATCGGAACCGAGTGTCAGGATCCTGGTTCCCGGACCGGTCGCGACGGTGCGCCCCGATGCATCGACAATCGTCTCGGCGGCCAGCGCCTTGAAGCCGCAAGACGGCGCAAGAGCAGAAAGCGCCAGCATCAGCACCGCCACCATCCCGCCCAATTGAAACCAGCGCGTCTGCCTCCACCGTCTACCGCTGCAGGCCCCGCCGTTTCGCTGCTCCATTTTAGATAATTCGGTCATGGTCGCGGCCTGTAAAATTAAGTTGACTATTATCATCATGTTTTAATAAGTAGCCCTGCCCGGCCCGCGTGTCGAGGCTTCTCCATCATGCCAGCCAGGGCCAACGGCCGCCGCCAGCAATCTTTGCTTTTCCGGGGGCTGCACGCATGAAACTGACAAGCAACAAGACCTTGATGGCGAGCACCGCGCTCGCCTTCGCGCTCGGCCTGTGTGCCGCGCCGCCGCTGGCCGCCGCGCAGGAGCCGGAGAAGAAAGGCGCCGCCGCCAAGGCCGACCGGCCGGTCAAGGTCGCCCAGCAGGCTAAAACTGGGCAGAACGAGCCGACCGTGCTCGACCTGATCACCATCTCGGCGACGATGATCAAGACGGCGATCATCGAATCGATGGCCGCCATCAGCGCCGTCGATCAGGAAGAACTCGAACGCATCCAGCCAGACACCGCCGCCGACATGTTCCGCACCACGCCCGGCGTTGCCGCCTCGATGAACGGCGACGATCCGGCGACCGCCATCAACATTCGCGGCCTCGAACAATATGGCCGCGTGGTGGTGACGCTCGACGGCGCCCGCCAGGATTACTGGCGCGTCGGCCACGGCTCGGGCTCATTCTATGTCGAGCCGGAACTGATCAAGGAAGCGACCGTCATTCGCGGCCCGGTCTCGAATGCCTATGGTTCGGGCGGCATCGGCGGCGTCGTCTCCTTCGAAACCAGGGATGCCGGCGATTTCCTCAAGCAGGAGGAACGCTGGGCGCTGAGCGAAAAGCTGGGCTATGAGGGTAATGGCGACGGCTTCACCACCAGCACCACCGGTGCCTACCGTTTCAGCGACGACGCCGACATCATCGGCAACGTCATTTACCGCGACCGCGACAGCTACACCGATGGCAATGGCGACACCGTGCCATGGACCGGAGAGAGCATCACCAGCGGCTATGTGAAGGCGACCCTGCGGCCCGCCGACGGCCACGAGCTCAAGCTCGGCGCGATCCTTCAGCGCTACAGCGACCAGGTCACCGGATCGAGCGGCTCGACCTCGCCGACGCTGAGCCGCTACGACACCGACACGACCAACCAGACCTACACGGCTGGCTATACGTGGAGGCCGGACGACAACGAGCTGGTCGACCTCAGTGTCAACGCCTACCACAACCGCACGCGCGCCGAGCAGACGCAGGTCTGGCCGGCAACGGCGATCGGCAACTTCCGCTACTACGACGTCGCCACGAGCGGCTTCAACCTGAAGAACTCCTCACGCTTCGATGCCTGGGAGATCGCTCACACCCTCACCTACGGCCTCGATTACTACTATCTGAAGGCTTCGTCGGACGCCGCGCATTTCGGCGCCGGCGAACAGCAGGGCTATGGTGGCTTCCTGCAATGGCAGGGCGACTATGAGAACTGGCTGCAGCTCATCGCCGCCATGCGCTATGACGGCTATCAACTCGACGGTGAGACAAAGACCGTGCCGCCGGCGGAAGCCTCGATTTCCGGCGACCGCTGGTCGCCGCGCCTCACCGTCGGGTTAACGCCATTGGAAGGTTTCCAGCTTTACGGCACCTATTCGGAAGGCTACCGGGCGCCGGGCCTGCAGGACGTCTACCGCGGCGGCGGCGCGCATGGCGGCGGCGACAGCTACCAGCCCAACCTGCTTCTGCAGCCCGAAACGGCGAAGAACTGGGAAGCCGGGATCAATCTTAGATATGACGATGTGCTGGCCGCGGGTGACCTGTTTCGTGCCAAGGTCAACGTCTTCCACACCGCCGTCGAAGATTATATCGACGTCGACCTCACTGTGTTGCCGCGCACGGCGATCAACATCGGCGACGCACGGCTGAAGGGCATCGAGGCCGAGGCCGTCTACGACTATGGCTGGGGTTTCGTGAACCTCGCCGGCGCCCTGATCGACGCCAAGGTCGTCAGCGGCGTTTACTCCGGCCAGGCGCTGAACAACACGCCGCTCGACCGCTTCTCGGCGACCGTCGGTTTCCGCATGCTGGAGGACCAGTTCACCGTCGGTGCGCAATATCTCAGCGTCGGCAAGATCACCCGGACAAGCCGCACCAACCCCGACGCGCCGCCCGTGGTCGATGAAGGCTTCGACCTGGTCAACGTCTTTGCCAACTGGCGCATCAATGACCATGCCAAGCTCGATTTCGGCGTCGATAACGTCTTCAACACCGCCTACACCGACCCGCAAAGCGCCTGGTCGACGACGGCGGCAACGGAACAGGGCAAGGGCCGCACCTTCAAGGTGGCGCTCACAGGCAGGATCGGAGGTTGAGAATGAGGCAAGCATCAGCGAGCGGACTGGCCTGCGAAGCGCGCTTGAACCTGCGCAACCTGCCGCATTACATCGACCGCATCAGCGACAGGCTGCAAAGCTTCGATGCCGATGCCTCGCGCGAGGGGCAGCGGCTCGACTTCCGCTTCGCCTTCGGCGACGCGTCCCTTGACATGGAGCGGCTGGTGATGCGGGCCAACGCCGCCGACCGCGATGGGCTGGCCCGCATCAAGGACCTGCTGGCTACCGCTGTCGAAGTCTATGCCAAGGAAGAAAAACCCGAGATCGTCTGGACCGGCGATCTCGCCGAAGAAACCCGACTTGCGCAGTTCCGTGAGATGGTCGTCACCCAGGTCGGCGACCTGACCCCGCATATGCGCCGCATCCGCTTCGCCGGCGAGGATTTGACGCGCTTCGCAAAATTCGGCGGCATGCATATCCGCATGCTGTTCCCGACCAGGGATGTCCCCGATCCGCTCTGGCCCGTGCTTGGCAGCAATGGCTTGCCGGCCTGGCCCTCGGACGACAGGCGCCCGGTAGCGCGCGTCTATACCATCCGAGCCCTCGACGTCGAAAACGGCATCATCGACGTCGACTTCCTCATCCATCCCGGCGACAGCGTCGGCGCCTGCTGGGCCATGCAGGCGGCGCCTGGCATGAAGATCGGCGTCATGGGGCCGGTCGGCCGTCCAGTACGACCGGCGTCATGGTATCTCATGGGCGCCGATGAAACCGGCCTGCCGGCGCTGGCCCGCATGTTGGAGACGCTGCCCGCCGAGACCAAAGGCGTGGCCTTCATAGAGATCGCGGACGATGGCGAACGGCAGGCCATCGACAACGCGACCGGTATCGAGCTGCATTGGCTGCCGAGAGACGGCGTGCCGGCCGGGCTCGACGACAGGCTGGCGCGCGCCATCCGGTCGGTCGCATGGCCGACCGGTTCGGCATTCGGCTGGTTCGCGGCCGAAGCAGCCGCCGCCAGGACGGTGCGCGAACACTGGCGCGGCACGCTGACGCTCGGCCGCAACGAAACACTGGCCGCAGCCTATTGGCGGCGGGGCGCGGCAGGACTGATGGCCGGCTAGATCTTGCTCACCATCGCTTGGGCATCTTCGCCCAGACCGATTGCGATCCGGTCGCCGGAGACAATGCCTGATATCTCGCAGACGACCAGCGGCATGCTGATTTCGTAGAGGAATTCGGCAACGATGGCGCCGACGGCAAGGATCGGGTCCGGCCGCTCCAGGATAATGCCGGCCGGCGCCGTGCCCCTGCGGATAGCTTCGGCCAGAACCGAAGACGAGGACGACGACCCCCGCCCGCTCGGCATCACCAGGATCTTGCCGGCGATGTTGCCGCCGAGGTTCGGGTGCGAATGGTCGATGATGTCGCCCGTTTCGACGTCGATCCCGCCCCAGAAGCTGAGCGCCTGCGAAAGCACCAGCGCCGGGCCTTGCGCCGAGCCGGCAAGGTGGAATGTACCTGTTCTGTCCGGCCCCCTCATGGCGCGCTTCGCACGACGCGGCCGGCAGCAGCCGAGCGGACGCAGTCCTCCATGTCACCGAAGGCCACCGAGACACCGATATTGCCAGGTGCGTAATGCGCCCATTTGCCCGAATTGGTCATCACCACGCCGTCGAGACGTTCCAGAATCGCGGTGACGTAAGTGCAAGTGTCGGTGACCGGAACGAGGCCGAACCCTGCCATGCCGGCCAGTGCGCCCTCGTCCTGCAGCCGCGCCAGCGTCGCACGCCCTGTGTTGACATAGATCGGCACGCCTCTGCTCGGCGCGACGTCGCGCAGCAACGGCAACAGGCGCATCCATTCCTCATGGGAGAAATGCGGCGTGCCTAACGAGACGGCTGCAAGCAGCACGCCGTCGGGGACGCTCGACAGCCTGGCCAGAGCATGGTCGATGTCAGCGCGGCTGATGCGGATTTTTTCCTCCGGCACCAGGCCGTGCAACGCCTCATCGCGGGTCTTCGCCTCCGGTGTGATGCCGACGGCATGAAATAGCGCCACCGCGCCCGTCGTTGCCGCCGCCGCCCCCAGCGCCTTCAGTTGGTCCTCGTCGCGCGGCGGCGGCAGGCCCGATATCACCGGAATGCGGTCGCCACTCCTTTGCCCGACGATCAGCCCGACGCCGACAAACAGGGCGTCGGTAGGCTCGAGGCCGCCAGTCAGCTCGAACAGTACCTGGCCACGCCGGTTTTCGATCAGGTGCAACCCCCAGGCTGGCGCGCGCCCGGTGATTGCGCAGCACAAATCGATAAAATCGCCATAGCGGTTGGTCCGCGCACCGATCACCGAATTGGCAAAGACGATGGCGTTGGATTCACCCCAGGCAATCTGCTCGCCAAACCCTGGCCGAAACCGCGTCTGATAGGGCGCGCAGGTGAAAGTCGCCTGGCAGCCGAGTTCCAGATGCGCCTTCATCAGACGGCGCGCCGGCACTTCTTCCGCGGCTGTCATCTTCACCAGTCCGGGATGGATCAGATCGAACGAGCCGACATTCAGCGTCGTTGGCACTCGAACGCGGCCGCCGCCCTCGATCAGCCTTTCGACGAAATCGAGGCTGGCCTGGCCGTGATAGAGGCAGCCGTCGATATGGGCACGGGCAATGTCCAGCAATTTGCGCGCGTCGACCGCCTTCGCGAAGGCGACCAGGATCTTCATGGCGGCAGCCGCTGCCGAGCCTTGCTCGCCATGCAGCATCGACTGGTCGCCCGCATTCAATTCAAGGGGCATCGAGCGTTCCGCTTCGGAGTTTGCCCGACCATGCTTTCCCCGATTGCCGACCGCCTGGCAAGACTGAAGGATTGGATCTGCTAGCTCGCGTCGATCAGCACCGTACTCTCGGACGACCAGCGCAGCACCACCTGTTGTCCTTCCGCCAGCTTTTCGATGCCGGTGTTCTGCACGATGACCTTGATTGTCTGGCCATCGCGATCGACAAAATATGTGCTGTTGTTGCCGGCGAAGATACGCTTGGAGACCCGCCCCGTGAGCATGTTGGCATGGGCTCGGTCCGGAACGCCGGCATTGGTGGCGATGCGGATTCGTTCGGGCCGCACGGCGCAGCTCGCCTTCATGCCGGCGACAAGCGTAGCCCCCGCGCCTGCGGCAATCCCCGTTCCGTCAGGCAGCCGGATGCCCGTACCAGTGGCGTTGCCGCGAAGGATGTTGGCGTCGCCCAGGAAGGTGGCGGCAAACTCACTCTTCGGCCGATCGTAGATCTCCTCGGGCGGGCCTTCCTGCACCAGCTTGCCATCGCGCAGAATGCCGATGCGGTCGCTCATCGTCAGCGCTTCTTCCTGGTCGTGGGTAACGAAGATCGTGGTGATGCCGATCTCGCGCTGAATACGCTTCAATTCGATTTGCATGTCCACGCGCAGCGCCTTGTCGAGCGCGCCGAGCGGCTCGTCGAGGAGAAGCACGCGCGGCGTGGTGACGATCGCGCGAGCGAGCGCCACCCGTTGGCGCTGGCCGCCGGAGAGCTGGTGCGGCCGGCGACCACCGAGCGTGCCGAGTTGCACGAGGTCGAGTGCGCGCTGCACCTCGCTGGCAATCACCGCCTTGGGCTCGCCGCGCACCGACAGTCCGAAGGCGACATTGTCGGAGACGCTCATATTGGGAAAGAGCGCGTAGTTCTGGAACACCATGCCGATGCGCCGCTTCTCCACCGGCACCCGCTCAACACTTTCGCCGCCTATGGAGATGCGACCAGAGTCGGGAAAGTCGAAGCCTGCGATCTGGCGCAGCAGCGTGGTCTTGCCGCTGCCGGAGGGACCGAGCAGGGCGTAGAAGCCGCCGTCGGCGAAATCGATCGAGACATCGTCCAGCGCCTTGTGCGCGCCAAAACTGCGCGACACATTCGATACCTGCACGCCCGCCATTATTTCTCTCCGCCGAATTTGAAGAAGCGCGCCGTCAGCAGCATCAGCGCCATCGACACAACAATGATGATCGTCGAGACAGCATTGATCTCGGGCGTGAAACCCTTGCGGATCGCCGCGTAGATTTCGACCGGCAGCGTCGTTTGGCCGGGCGTCGACAGAAAGTAGGAGACGACGAACTGGTCGAAGGACACGGCGAAGGCGAACAGCCCGCCGGCAATGACGCCCGGCATGATCCAGGGCAGCGTGACGCGGTTCGTCACCTGCCATTGATTGGCGCCGAGCGAGCGCGCCGCCTCTTCGAGCTCCGGCGCAAATGTCTGCAGCCGGGCCGAGACGACGACGATGACATAGGGCAGCGCCAACGCCACGTGGCCGAGCAGGATGGCATGCAGCCCGCGGCCGATGCCAACGCCGAAAAAGAAAATCAGCATCGCCGTGCCAGTGATCAGCCACGGTATGGCGATCGGCGGAAACAGCAGCGCCTGCAGGAATTTCTTACCGCGGAAGTCGTAGCGATAGAGCCCTAGCGACGCCGCGGTGCCGAGCGCGGTGCAGATGATGGTAGTGATGACGGCGATCTCGACGCTGTTTCGCGTGGCCGCGATCAGCTGATTGTTCTGCCAGAGCGAGGCATACCATTCCGTCGTCCACTCGAACGGCAGTTGGTAAAAGGGCGAGACGTTGAATGACATCAGCGCCATGATGATGATGGGCAGGTACAGGAAGGCGAGCAGCATCAGAATGTAGACCCGGCCGAGCCATTCCAGGATTCGGGTCGTCGCCACTAAGCGGCCCTCCGCAGCACTGGCGAAGTAACCGCCAGGATGACCAGCACCACAGCCAGCAGGATGAAGGACAGTGCGGCACCCAGCGGCCAGTTGAACACGGCAACGAACTGGTCCTCGATGACAGTGCCGTAGAAGGTGCCGGTGCGGCCGCCGAGGATGCGCGGTTCCATGAACGAGCCAACGACCGGCACGAAGATGAGTACTGCGCCCGCCACTAGCCCCGGCATCGACAGCGGAATGATGACCCGCTTCAGCACCTGCAGCCGCGAGGCGCCGAGCGAGCGCCCAGCCTCGATCAGCGAGTCATCGATGGCCTGCAGGGTCAGATAGCAGGTCAGCACCATGTAAGGCACGTAGGAGTGCACCAGCCCGATGATGACGGCCGGATAGGAATACATGAGATCAATGTTGATCTTGAACGGCAGCACGGCGTTGAGCGCTGTGTCGAGAATGCCCCCTTCACGCAGCACCATCGCCCACGAGAAGATGCGCACCAGCCCGTTCGACCAGAACGGCAGGATGACGAGCAGGAAAATCGCCTCGCGGCTGCGGCCTTTCAGCACCTTGGCCAGCACGTAAGCGGCGGGATAACCGATGACGATGCACCACAGCGTCACCTCGAGGCCGAGGCGCAGCGAGGCCACCAGCAATGTCAGGTAAAGGCTTTGTGAAAAGAAGGCGGCATAGTTTTCGAGCGTGAATGCCCACGGCTTTCCCGATAGCGGCAGATCGGTCATGAAGGAGAAGAAGACCATGGCCGAGAGCGGCAGGAAAATTGCAACCGTCAGCCAGAGATAGGCAGGCGCCAACAGCGGCAAGGCCGATCTCAGCCCGCTGCGCGACGCGGCTGCGATCTGTACTGCCATGACATCTCCTCCCAGGATAGGAAGGATCAGCCGACATTGATGGTCGGCTGATCGCGGCTTCTGCTGTTACTTCACGTCGACCTTGAGCTGCTGCCAGAGCGCCAGATAGGTCTCGCGCTGCGCGTCAGTAATCGGCGCCTGGAACTGGATGCGCTTGGCGACTGCCGGGTCGCCCATCACCTTGCGGTTGAAGGAACCCTCTGGCAGCGCTTCGACCGCCTTGGTGTTGGCCGACACCGGCGCGCCGACCTTGGTAACCCATTCGACATAGAACTTTGGGTCGATCATGTAGTTGATGAAGGCTTGCGCCCCGGCGACGTTCTTGGAACCGACCGGAATGGAAAAGGCGTCAAGCCAGGCGACGGCACCCTCCTGGGGAATGACCAGCGAGACCGGCAGCTTGAAATGCGTCTTGGCGCGGTCGGCCGAGCCGCTCCAATAGGTGCCGATGTCGATCTGGTTGGAGGCAACCATCTGGTTCCAGTCGTTCTCCGAGCTCCAGAACGTCTTGATCTGCGGCATCAGCGAGGTCAGCTTCGCCTTGACCGCCTCCATGTCCTTGACGTCGTTGATGTTCTGGCCGGTAGCGATGGCGCCGAACTGCACGGCCTCGACGGCATCGTCACGGATGGTAACGCGGCCCTTGTGGGCGGGATCCCACATTTCGGCGATGCTGGTCGGCGGCTTGTCGAATGACTTGTCGTTGATGGCGAGCGCCGTCAGCCCCCAAACCCACGGCACCCCATAGACCTTGCCGTCATGGACAAGCATCGATGATCCGGCCTTGTCCTTGCTGATGTCGGCATAGTTCGCCAGCTTGGACGTGTCGATCGGCTGAATGAGCTTTTCCGCCATCGCCTGATCGTTGAAGGCGGCATTGATCATGACGACATCGTAAAGGCCGGGATTGGTCCTGAGCTTGGTCAGCATTTCCTGTTCGGAATTGAAAAAGTCGTTGACGACCTTGTTGCCGGTTGCCTTTTCGAAGGCGGCTATGGCCCAGGGCTCGTCGGCGCCATAGCCCTTCCAGTTGAGTACGTGCACCTCGTCGGCCCTGGCGGCCAGCGTAAGCGCCGAAGCGAAGACAGCGGTTGCCGTCAGAAAAGCAGTCAGTTTGGGCATGCGCATGTTCGTTCCTCTCATTGTTGCCCGGTTGGCGGGCTTGTTATCCCATTAGGCTGTCAGAAATGGGCCTCTTGTTTCCGGCCATGCACGGTCGTCGGTCGATCGTCATGGCTGAGGAATCGCTGGATCTCCTGGTCGTTCGGCGCCATCGACCCGCCATGGCGGGTGACCGAGAGCGCCGCCGCCGCATTGGCGTAACGCGCCGCTTCGAACGGCGACACGCCGTGCGAGAGCGCGCTGACGAAGGCGCCGATATGAGTGTCGCCGGCGCCGTTGGTGTCTACCGCCGCGACCTTGAACCCGGGCACATCTTGGGCGGTGCCGTCGGCCAGCCGCACGAAGCAGCCTTTTGCGCCAGCGCGGACGACCACGCCTGCCGCGTTGGGGCAGTGGCTGGCCAGCAGCCGGGCAGCAATAGCCTCGACATCGCCGGTGCCGGCGATCTCAGCCGCTTCGGCGGCGTTGCAGCTCAGCCAGCTCGCGCGCGCCAGCACCCGGTCGAGAATGGTGCGCGGAATGTCTGAAATGATCGGCGTCGGATCGAAGACCAAAGGAATTTCCGCCGGCAGCACCTCGATCCAGTCGACAAGCGCCTCTCGGCTTCCCGGATAGCTAACCGTATAGCCGGAGGTGAACACCCAGTCGCCCGGTGCGACCGAAATGAGCGCCATCATGTCAAGGCTGAGCAAACTCTCTGCACCAGGCCACGAGACAAAGGTGCGCTCGGCATCGCTCGAGATCATGGCGACGCAATTGCCACTGTCCAGAACCGGCGATGCCCGCGTCAGTGTCTCGATCCCCTCCGTGGCTAAGGCCGCGCGCAGGAAGTCGCCATTGGGTCCGCTGCCGAGCTGGCCGCCGAACACCACCTTCATGCCGGTGCGGCTGGCCGCGACCATCATGTTGAAGCCGCCGCCGGCGACTTGTGCAAAGCTCGATGCGGTCTTCTCCGTGCCCGGTGCCGGCAAGGCATCGATGCGGTAGACATAGTCGACTACCGCGCTGCCGATGTGGACGAGACGCCCGCTCATGCTGCCGCATCCTTGCCGGACCTGCTCTTCGCCGTCCGCAGGGCGACCAAGTCGGCGGCGAGCGCGCGCACCCGCCCAATGTCTAGGCCTTTGATCCGGGCGATGTGTTTTTGTGGCAATCGGGAAAAGCCGGTGCAGGCACCGGCCATGCCGGCCGCGATGGCGCCGATCGTGTCGGTGTCGCCACCGAGATTGGCGCTGATGACTGCCGCTTGCCAGGGATCGCCGCCGGCGACTTCCAGCACCGCGAATGCAGCCGGAACGGACTCCTGACTGGCGACGCCGGTGCCGACCAAATCGGTGATCAGCCGGATCGCGTCGCTCGTCTCCTTGCCGCGTACGAGCTTCTGCGCCCACCCAATGCGCGCGGCGATGTCACCGCCGGTCACCCAATAGCCGAGCGTTGCCCCGTGCCTCGCCCCGGCGATGGCTCTGTCGGAAGCGGCGCGCCAGTCACCGCCAGCGATGCCGCGACTGATGGCGGCAGCGACCGCTGCGGCCGAAGCGATTGCGATTGACGTGTTGTGCGTCGCCCTGCAAGTTTCGGCCACTTTGCCGACCAGTGCGTCAAGCGGCTCTGGCGGCATCATGATGCCGACTGGCGCGATGCGCATGGCTGCACCATTTGTGTCGCCGCTGCGTCCCGCTTCCTCGGCTGGCATACCGTTATTGATGGCGTCGATGGCGCGTTTGGTTGATGGTCCCAGCAGATCGTAGCTGCCGCGCGCCTTGACATCGCGTTCCCAGTCGAGCAGCGCGTTGACCCACCGCGCATGGTCGAACCGGTTACCGGATTCGACCAGGATACGGCCAAGCAGAAGCGCCTGTTCTGTGTCGTCGGTGATCGTCCCGGCCGGGAGTCCCTTCGACACCGGATGGTCGGCGAAAGGAGCAATGAAGTCCTCGACATGACCGTAGAGTTCGGCAATCCGCGCCGGCGACAAAAGCTGCGTCGGCATTCCCAGCGCATCTCCCAGTGCCCCGCCCACAAGCGCTCCCATGGCCCGATCGGTTATGTTCCCGGTGTCGTCCGGCATCACTCAGAACCTCATATGCAGCGCAAAATGCGCCGGGTTTAGCAGGCTGGTCACATATTCGATCGGCCGGTCATCGGCGGCGCGGGTCAAGCGGCAACCGCGCAGGAACGGCGTGCCTTGCGGGCAGCCGAGGATTGCGGCGTCCTCTGGGTTGAGCATTTCGATGCCGACCCATTCCTCGCCATGGTCTGGAATGAGACCGGCGCCGCGGAGCGTCTGGTGGAGCGAGCCTTCGCGCAGACCGCGTAACGGCACGTCCTCCAGTTCGGGTGACAATGGCAGGCGGCTGCGCTCAATGGAGATAGCGTGGCCGTCGCTGGCATTGGTGCGCACCCGATCGACAGCGATGAAAAACGGGTTTTCTATACCAAGCAGTGCGGCAAGATCAGGGTCCTCGATCACCTCGAGCCGCAGCGTCCGCGTCTCGGCATTTGCGCCGGCGTTGGCGAGCGCCCGCGACCAACCGATTGAGTCATCGACGGGCTTGCCATCGAAGGTGACGAAAGAGCCGATGCCCACCTTGGTGGTGATCAGCCCGCGGCTGGACAGTTCCTCGAGGCCCTTGCGAACGGTGTTGCGGCTGACGGAGAAACGCTGGACGAGCTCGTTCTCGCTTTGCAACCGGTCGCCGAAGCCCAGAACACCGGAGCGGATTTCATGTTCGAGAACCGTGGCGATCTGTTCGGGCTTGCCCGTACCGGGAGACGATGGGACCACGCGGCGGACCATAGGCATACCTGTTCATTGCACCTGTATAGTCCTGTGCAATGTATCTGCAACGCCAGCTCTGTCAACCGACGGCGGAGGGGCCACACAGATAAACCAAGCTGCTTGATGATACCCAGCGGCCGTGAAGGCCAGCGAGGTGCGGCGGGCGAACGGGGTCGCTGGAGATTCACTGTTCGCTGCTGGAAGACCCCTCGGCTGCCCCGTCACCATCGGCAGAATGCGGCAGAATGCCGAAGTCGCGCGACTTGGTCCCATGCGCCGCCGTCAGGAAGCCATCGGCTGTGAGGCCTCGCCTCAAAAGTTCGCGTACCGCAGCCGACCGGCTCGGCATGCGCTTGTCGAAGCGCCAGTTCTCCAATGCCGCCAGTTCATCGACGGTCAGCATGATCTGCAATCGTTCCGGGCGTTCCAGTTCGGACATCTCGGCCTCCAGCCATACCAGGCTAAAATTAGCTGAGTTAGTATGTTCCTAATTCTTTGTAGAGTTAGGTATATTGGCAGAGTACGTCAAGACCTCCAGATGCATGATCCGTGCAGAAGTCCGATGAGGCGGATTAAGCATCAAATGGGCAATCAACAAAATACGCTAACTACTTGGCACAACACGATTTTTGATGATTTTCGCTTGCCAATCGCGGACCCTGGGCGCATGGTAGAACACGAGGGACAAACCGCTCCCGAAAGGAAGGTTTTCCATGCGCTACGGATTTTCGGTTCGCCTGCACGAAGACGTCAGTTCCCGAGTCCGAGCTACATTGCGGTCCGGGATTGCCATCAATCTGACTGCTGTCGCCGAAGCCGCGCGACTGCAGAACCTTGCCGAGAATGTTGCGCGCGAAGACATCGAATGGCTCGTCATGCAAGCAGCCCAGCTCCAAGGCGCAGCTATCGAGTTCGACGGCTTCGCGGAAACCGATCTGGCGGAGTTCGCGTGCCCCGAACCGATGCAAAGCAGTCCCGCGCTGGGTCGGGACGCCTTGGAGGGCGGGGTGACCGTTTCGCCGGATTTTGGCCGTCAAACGCATTGAGGCGCGTGCTCTTGTGAGCCCCCGTCATGCTGCCGCCACGTGCTCGGCAAAAAGCCCGCCATTATGGCGGGCTTTGGACTGATGGAGGTTTGGTGGACGAAGGCCTCTCGGCCGGTCGGACATTTCATTCCGATGTATTCGCCCTAGCGGCGCGCGATCAGCAGGCACAACTGGCGCAAATCGCTGTCATAAGTGCCTTTGCTGCTCAGCACGTCGACGCAGCGCTTCTTCATCCTGGCCAACTTGTCGCCCGACATGTCGGCGACGACCTGGGGTAAGCTGGGATTGTTGGGATTGCTGGGATTGGACGGGCTGCCCGGGTTGGACGGATTGCTCGGATTGGTACCACCGCCGATCCCGACACCGGCGCCGACATTGATGCCGCTGCCGATCCCGACCCCCGCGCCGGCCCTGACGCCGCTGCCGACACCTACCCCCGCGCCGGCGGCAATGCCACCGGAACCGCCGATCGTGGCGCCGGCACCGGCGTTGATGCCGCTTCTGCCCCCGACCGACGCGCCGGCGCCCGCGGCAATGCCGCTGGAACCGCCAACCGTTGCGCCGGCGCCGGCGTTGATGCCGCGACTGCCGCCCAGCGACGCACCGAGGCCGGCCTTGATGCCGCCGCTGCCCCCAACCGTTGCGCCGGCACCAGCGTTGATGCCCTGGCGGCCACCAACCGTCGCGCCGAGGCCGGCTTTGATGCCGCCGTTATGATGGTCATAACACTCTCCTTGCTGTAGTTGCGCTGAACAGCCCGCGACATCGCCGGTTGCAGACCTACTAATTTGCAAGAAGATTATCGGTTTCTTTGCCGATCAACTTACTGGCCTCATGGTATCTGTTCACACAACAGCCGAGTGAAGTTTGTAGTGAAATTTTCCGAAAGTTTTACTTCGAGAAGGTCCTCTGCCGGGTGAAGCAATGCGAGCGTCAACTGACGGGCGCCGCGATAGACGAACGTCGCCGCAACGGTCAGCGATCGAAATAAGGCGAATTCTTAAATCTGAAAACGACTACATCAATCCGACACGACGCAATAGAAAACGGGCCGAGAAGGTCCACCATGCGCGTGTTTGCTTCACCGTGCTGCGCCATTTTTGCCGGAACATTTCCGTCGCCCGCATTGTTTTCTCTGCAGTCGCCATGCGACGACAACCGAATGATGGAGATCAACATGCTTACGAAAATCCTGACAGCCTCCATACTTGCAGCCGGTCTGGCGACCGCGGCGATGGCCCAGAATGCCGGCTCGGACAACAATGCGCCTGGCAGTGAGAAGAGCATCGTCGTCCAGCCCAAGCCGAATGGCATCGACCTTGGCACGACCAGCAGCACGATGGGCACGACGGGTGCCATGAACTCCAATGCGGATCAAAACTGCCCTGCAACCCCGCAAGGTGCCCAACCCGATGCGTCCAACAAGCCTGCCGGGACGGTTTCCCCGACTGTCAACGACAACAATTGCGGTAAGTAGTAAGCCACGACAATCCGGCTTACCATCGCGGGTGGGCGGCAGCGGGACTGGTTAGGACTGGTCCCGCCTTACGATGGGCCAACCGAACCACGAGATCCAGCGATGCAATCAAATCCGCTCGAGTTCACGCTTTGCGCGGTCGCGCCTTGGGTTTGGTTCCCTCTTTGGCGGCCGGCGTCGGCTTAGGCTGGCGTGCTTTCGGCTTCGGCCGGCTGGCGGTCTCCTGCGCGGCGGTTTCTGCGTCGATCTCGGCGGTAGCCTGATCCCAATGCTGCTGATGCGCCCCGTCGGGCCTGCCTGCCTGTTCCCAGATCGCGTGTGCCCGCTGGCGAATCCGTTCCTGCCTGTCCGTCACTGTTGCCTCCGTCGGCTCGGTTCATGCGTAAGCAACTTTGTTCTAGCCGAAATTTCGACCCGCGTCTTGAGCGGCAGGCACCGTTATTGAGCCTCTCTGTCACACAGGACAGCAACGCCGAGGAGCGCCGCCTTCTTGATGATCAGCCCTTCAAGATCGGCGTCCGAGCGCTCCGTTCCAGTGCGTTCGCGCAACAGCGCAATCGCTGCCTTCATCGACAGCAGGCCATCGCCTCGTTCAGCAAGCAGTTTGTCGACGGCTGCGGCCACGTTGGTCGGCTCGACATGCGGCAGCATGGGAATGGCTCCTTTCCTTGTTTCGAGACGACAGCGGCTCCATCCCGATCCTTCGGGATGGAGCTCTTTTGATAATTTAGACCGTGACCTTTCCAAATCCGGTTCGCGGTTTGGGAACGCCGGTCACTCGATGACGTGCACGATCCTGCGCGTGCCGGGGTCGACGAGCACGGTGCGACCGTCGACGACGACGTATCTGTATTGCACGTCGGGAACATCGATCGGTTGCAGCTCGACCGTATCGGGCAACGTGGAACCGATATTGAGCTCCACCCCCAGAAGATTGATCGACGCCAACGGGTGCTTGTGGACGTATTCGCGGATGACCGTCTGCTGTTCGGGCGTGACAATCACCTGGTCTGCGGTGGCCACGCCGACGCCGGCGAGCAACACCAATCCCGCCGCAGCAGGAACAAGGTGGATTTTCATCGTCTACTCCTGTTGTTACGGGCCTCGCCTTTACGGTTGCGACGCGGCATTCCGGTCGAAGCGGCGAACCCTCTAGGCAAACGCCCAGGCCACCTTGTTGTTCCGTAAGTGGCGGCTAATCGAATAGCGGTGAAGTGCCCGTGCGGTGCGGCGAATGGACTGCGGATGAACTGCGGTGGCCCGCGTCGCAAGACGCGGGCCGATCGGTTTCCCGATCAGCAGCGATACCGGAGGGGGTGATATCGGCTGCGTCTAAAACAACATTTAGGACAAGCTAATGTTCGTAGGCGACTGCAACAAACCTGCCGGCTCGAACGGCGCGGCGTTACCGCCCGTCGCAGCCCCATGGGCAGCCCCTGTGGCAGCAAATGAAGCGGCTACTGCTTGGGCGGCTGTGGCGGCACATCGCCGGGCTTGATCACCGGGGTCCTACCCTCATCCGGCGGCGGCGCCGCCATGCCCTGATCGCCCGTTGGCGGCGGGTTCAGCACCCCACCGCATGGCTCGAGCATATCGGACAAATTGTTGCCGGCCGGCTGCTGCTGCTGGCTGTTCTTGTCCGGCGGCTCGACCTTGCAGCGGTCGAATTGCGACTGTTCGCCCGGCTGCGCGGATGCCGGCACCGCCAGCACCAGCGCGCCTAGCATGTACGGCAAGAAAATGAGCGGTCTCATGTCGAGCTCCTTTCGCGCCAGGATCGTCTGACTTGTGAAGCCAGGCAGGCGCGATTGGTTCCGTCGTGCGGCAATGCGCCCGGACCGCAGTGGGCCGGGAACCGGCCGCCAGACTTATGAGTTCAACCACTGAGCCAGTTCAGGGCCGCCGACATTATGGAGAACCAGCGATGGAACCGCGCAGGAAAGAACGAACCGACGACGAGACGGAGAGCCCGACCATCCAGCAGCAGGACTGGGATGCCATCCGGAGTGGGAGAATTCTCCCAGACGGCGTGCCGCAAAACGGCGACATCCGTTACGACGTCGAGAAAGACGGCGAACTGCCGGAGGAGGATGACGACAACGCTTACCAGGAAAGCGACGAGGCCTTGCCGGACGATACCGATGAACGCGTTATTTCACGCGATCTCGCACGTGAAGGTGGTCCTTTCGACGAAGAATGAGCCACCGCCTTTCGCACTGCCCTCGCTGTCCGCGTCGGCGGCCGGATGAAAAAGCCCCTGCTTTCAATTCGGGAGGTCGAAGACCGGCTCCTGGCAGCGATAGACCAGACATTGACCGTCACCCGTCTTGATATACGCGGCGCGCGGCACCTGCGGCCAGTCGCATTCATTGCCGAATTGGCGGACGTAACGGTCGTAGGTGTTCTGGCCGGTGGTGAGCACCACCGAGCGATGCCTCTGGATCAGAAGCTGCGTCTGTTCGCATGTCATCGCGCGGCTGTCCGGCCGGGCGTCGGCCGTCGCGGCAAACAGAAGCGCCCCCGCTGTCAGGACTGCCGCTTGTGTCAGGACTCTGGCAAGCATGACACCATCTCCCGTGAAGCCTAACGCGCATCTTGGTCTGGCAGGCGTCGGATCGAGCCGCCCTGTCGCGAAGGAAAGATCGTACAGAATGCCAGGGAAAATGCAAAAAGCCCGCCGCACCTTTCGACGCGGCGGGCTCAAATGAACATCACTCTTTTGTCAGGCTTGGGCGGCTTACTCCTCCTTCACCGGCCCGAACCGGCGCACGATCACCTCGAAGACGATATCCGAGATCCACATCGCCGAGACGCCGATGAGGAACGCGGCGGCGAGCGTCGCGGTGTCGTCGTCCGGAGAAGGAATGGGCAGGCCGGCGGCGCGGAAATAATGCACGACCGGCAGCGTCAGATAGGCCGCCGCCAGCGCGCCGCAGATCGGCGAGGCCACCATTTCGCGGACCTTGTAGCGATGACGCGACAAAGCCCGCAAAATACCGCCGGAAAGGCCGGCGACCAGCACCGGCGCCTTGATGCCCAGAACGTCGAGCAGCTCATGCATCATGGCGTCCACCCACACCATCTGGCACCCTGCCCGTTGAAGGCGTTCATCTCGTCGAGCTCGGGCCGGGTCACGGCGGCGACGATGGCCGCCGATGGCCGGCGCGGCTGGTTGTGGTCGCACCAGACCTGGCGCGGATTGCCGGCCGGCGCGGTTGTCGTGCAGCCGGCGAGCACCAGGCAGAGGATCAGCGCTTTGCCCATTTCCCAGCCTCCGCTCGTGCTGCCGCATCGGTCATGCCGGCGGCCTTGCGCTCTTCTGCGGCGGCCTCGCGGTTCATTTCGAGGCGATCTTCTCCGGCCGCGACTTTTGCCTCGGCCTGTTTGGCCGCCTCCTTCTTCGCCCGGTTGATGCCGCCCGCAACATAAAGGCCGATGCCGCCGGCCACAGCGGCGAATACCGTCATGACGAGCTTGTTGCCGATGATGGCGCTGAGAATGGCGAGGAGTGCGGCCATCACAAATCCTCCGCGCGGCGGCGGCGCAGGAACTCGGTCAAAACGCCGTTGACCACAAGAAACCAGGGGAACCATTCCCCCGGAATGATCGGCGAAAGAACCTGCGGGTCGACATAGGTGACGATGCTCGCGATGACGCCGATGGCCGCCTGAAACCGCGCCCAGAATATTGTCTCGCTGTCGCAGAAAAAGCTCTTGATCCGGGTCCACATGTCATTTCCTTCCAAACAGTTTGAGGATGGCTGATAGTTTCAGGACGGCGGCGATCAGCGCTGCCCAGAAGCCGGGCTTGGCGACAGCCACGGGAGGCGCAGAGGGCGCGGCGGCCGGCGGTAGAACGGCAATCGGTTTTGCTGACTCTGGCGGAGCTGCGGGGACGACCGCCGATGACACCGGACCGGCAGACGGCCACGGCGTGTCCTTGATGCGCGACCATTTGCGATAGGCCTCGGCAAGCCTGGTGTCGTAGGAGTTCTTGCGATAGCCGGAGCCGTTGTAGCCCTTGGCGAATCCCGCCCAGTCGTGATTGCGCAAATTGTCGTCGAGCCGCTTCTCGACGATGAAATCGATCGCTGCGCCGAGCTGCAGCGCCTCGTCCGCCATCATCGCCTCGACCATCGCCTGCACGGTAGGAAAGCCGGCGGCTTTGAAATTCTCGCCGAGAACCTGGCCCAAGCCCCATGAGGCGGATTTGAGCGCCGCGGTTTCGTCGATCGCACAAGCTGCCCTGAGCCGTGGGTAGCTATCCCTTGGATAGGGCTTCTCGCCCCATTTCGGATAGGCGAGGCCGGCGGCTACCGCTTTTGCCCGCTTGGCACCCGACAGGTTGCGGTAGAAGACGTGCGGTTCGAACAGGATGACCGGCCGGCCAACGGCGTCGAAGCCGTGCCCGCTGGTTTCAACATCGAGGAACGCGTGGATCTCGTCCTCGCCGACGCCGATCCGGGCGCCGAGTTTCGGCAAGTCTATGTCATCGAGGCGCCTCGCGGCGCCCTTGAATGAAAGGTCCATGGGCAGTCCTTTCCGCCCTTGTGGGCAGGTTTTGAGGTTGAAAAACGGATGCGTGGCGGCAAAGCAGAATTGGGCGGCAGCGCGTGCCGATGTGGCAAGGAAGGTTGATGTTTTCGACCCGCCGTGTGAAATGGGCGCGGGATGGTGCACATGCCTGATGATGAACAAACCGCTGCGGCGCGCTGGTCGGTGAGGTCCGAGCTCCGCGCCGTCGGTCGCGACAAGCCGCTGCTGCTGGTGCTGGCGGCGATCCTCTGCCTCTATTGTGCGTTTATCGCCGGACCGATCGTCTATGCGGTGCTGGCCATCAACGGCATTGCGGATTTCTTCAAATAGAGCCGGTTCCGGCGATCTCGCGCCGGTCCGGCGCGCTGCGTCTACCGGCCCGAAATTGCTCGGCCTGGATGAAATTGCTTAGCCGGATGAAACTGTTCGCGTATATCGTTCGTACCTGTAGCGGGTGTGGGAGGACACGTGACGATAAGAATCAGGCTTCCAGGCGGAACTTTGAAGATCAAGAAAAACGACGAGCTGCGGCGTCGCGAGCAGAAGTGCGAGGTGCCGGTTTGGCAGGTCGGCAATTACTTCGTCATCTGGTGGCCGAGCAGCGTGTCCGATCGCCCATCCTCGCCCAAGAAACTCCCGCCCAGGAAATAGCCCGCACACCAGACGATCCCCGACCGGGCGCTGGCGCCTTCGTGCAGGATCAGGAACCGCCCTGCGCGCGCCAAACCTCCAGGACCGCTCGCCAAATCCCAAAAATAGTCAGCGGGCAGGCGTTGACTCTTCCGCCACGGAAGGTCTCTGGTGCTGCATTGCACAATGGGGTGGCGGAATCGATGGCGGTGCGTATCAGGATGCCTGGCGGCACGCTGAAGGTGAAAGTGTATCGCGAATTGCGCGATCGCGAACGCGCCCGCCGCATACCCGTCGTCAGGCTCGGCCGCGTCTATTTCACCTGGTGGTCGAACCGCCAGCGCCTGATTGACGAACAGTCGCCAGGATGAAGCTCCGTCGCCCGGGCATGCGCCTGCCCGCCCGGCACCGCGAAGCCTGCGCCGGCCAGCTCGCAAAATAAGTTGATGGTGCTGCTGTTGACTCTTCCGTAACGGAAGGTCTCTACTTACCGCATTGCACACAATTGCTGCGTTGCACAACGGGAGTTGGACCGATGGCAGTGCGTATCAGGTTGCCGGGCGGCACTCTGAAGATGAAGACCTATCGTGAGTTGCGAGCCCGGGAACGCGACCGCCGCGTTCCCGTGATGAAGATGGGCTCGCTGTATTTTGTCTGGTGGTCGAAAGGCCAGGAATCTCACGAGAAGCCGCAGGACAGCAGGCGCTAGCCGCTGGCGGCGGCGGACGCAGTTTCGGTGACGGCGAAGATCTTGCCTTGTGAACTCGCTACTTTCCCGCTGCGCTGGATGCTTGCACTCTCGCTTGACAGTGCTCATTGGTTGACAGCGCGATTTAGATAATCCAGACCGGTCGCACATCGCTATCTCGTTTCGGGCAAAACCAATAAATGCGTTTCGTGCCACCGTTCTTGCAGCGCTTAGCCGGCATCAAGGCCGGTGCCGGCACGAAGATGGACCTGCGCAGCGTACACACCGCTCGGCGCGGCCGTCACTCCATCGGCGAACGTTGCATCTTAAGCTCGTATTTTTCGTTCGACCGGCCTGACGCGCAGATCGTTATCGGAAATGGAACCTACATCGGCAAGAGCCATCTAGTGGCAGCAGACCGCATCGAGATCGGGAATGACGTGATCATAAGTTGGGGGACAACGATTGTTGACCACAACTCCCATGCAACAGCATGGCAAAATCGGACGGCTGACGTCGCTGACTGGCATCAGGGCAAGAAGGACTGGACGAATATCACAATGGCGCCGGTGAAAATTGAAGACAACGTCTTCATCGGCTTCAATGTTATCATTCTCAAAGGTGTGACGATCGGCAGAGGGGCTGTCGTCGGTGCGGGATCTGTAGTGACCAAAGACGTGCCCCCCTTGACTATGGTCGGGGGCAATCCAGCAAAACCTATTGGCGCGAAAAATCCATCAGCTGGTCGAGCATAGTGCCCCAGCCATGTAGGCCATGCTGCGCATCGCGGTTTTGGGTGCGATTTTCAACGACCCCGTTCGGATTTGGTGCTTTAGCCAACCTTTTGAGCGGCCCGCCAGATACTGCTCATAGGGCAAGCTTTGGCCAAAAGCCTTTAGCCGTTCGACCTTTAGCCCGGATGTTTTGAGAAGGTTTTCAAACGTCTGGATCGTGTAGAAGTTGATATGCCCAAACGGCCCCGACATCCGAATGGCTTTGCTAAGATCTCGCGTATGTTCCAAAGGCACTTCGATATAGAGCTTCTTGCAAACCCGAGCCGCCTCCCTCAGAAACATCCGTTCGTGCTCGACATGCTCGACCACGTGGATTGCCAATCCCAGGTCGAAGGACTTGTCGGGATGGGGGATGTGATATCCGTCAAAACGCAAGACGCTTTTGAGATTGGGAATTTTCCGCGAGTTGATCGCCTCGATACCCGAAGAAGAAATCTCGACCACCGCCAAGGTCTTTCCGATCCCACGCTTGTTGAGTTTGTCCAGCACGGCGCCTTCGCCGCCGCCGATATCGAGTATCGTGTCGAAGATTTCGCCTTGGACAAAGTCTTCGACGTGGTCGACTGACTGAACAGAAGCAATCTCGCGTTTCGCGTGCACCTTGTCGCCGGCATAGTAGTCATCGTATATCGCAATAATGCTGTCGGCGTTGGCCATGGCACTGGGCTCCCCTTCGGGGAAACCCTGCCATAACCCACGAACCGCGTCCAGTGTCGACTAGTTATCCCCTTTCCGCGACGTGTTCGATGAAGCGCTGCGCGTTGCCGTCATGGCCGGCATCGTTGAAATGCAAACCCTCTTGGTAGTTGCCCGAGCTAATATAGTCGAACCCATCAATCGGGATGCTCAGCACATTGCGGGACCTATAGGCCTGACGGATTGCGCCGAGGGCGGCATCGTAGGTACGGCCTGACGTGTAGCTTGCATCCCATGCCGCCGATGGCCGCGTGGGCGGCATCACGATGATGCGGGGAGCCAAGGCCGCTTCCAGCGTGTTGAGGATCGTCGCGATGGTGGACGAAATGGACGATGGCGCAGTGCCAAAGCTATCGTTGATGCCGAGCGCCAGAACCGGCACGATCTTGCCACCGGCATAACCACATTGAACAATGGCAGAGGTAAGACGCGCCGTATTGTAGGACGAGAAGGTAAAGCTCCCATGTGCCGCGCGCAGCGTGCGCAAACGTGCGCGCGAAGCAGTTGCCTTTATGCCAAGCCGGATAAGCCCGGTGATCTCGACCGGCCCGCCAACCGTTGTAAGAGTGTAATTGCCACTCGCGGCCTGCCCGGTAAGCGACGGTCCAGAAAACTGGTCAAGCACCAGAGCCCCGGCAGCATTGACCGTCTTGTAGGCCGCGCCACCGTTAAAGGCGAAGGCAAGCGAGCCCTGGCCGGCGTCCTGAGTATAGTGCACGTCGACCTGTTCATAGGCGCCGGTGAACGTGAGAGACGCGCCGGCCGCCAAGATGATGCTTTCGCCGATCGGCCCGCGCGTTCCGGTCGAGACGGTTCCAGCAGCCGTGACGCCATAGAAAGCCGGCGTATAGCTGGAAGAGGGCCGCAAAGCGGTCATGCCCGGCTCGTCGGCAGCGATGCCGATGTTGGCGAAACTGGTGACATGGTTGAACCAGTGCTTCGGCCCATCGCTGGCAAGCGCCCAAAGACCGATGCTGTCCGCGATCAGACAAAGCACGTCATTGTTGGCGATGTGTTCCGCCATCTTCGCCCGAAAGCCATCGTACAGATTCTGCAGCGACGGCCGACTTGGGATGAAGAACCGGCGCCCGCCGACAGATGGCTTTCCGGGTCCCCAAAATCCATCGCCGGTTGCGGGCATTGCAGTCAGCGCGAAACTGCCGTGATCGACATAGGGTTGCGGATGCTGCGCCGCGGCGGCCGCAAAAATTGCGGTGGCGTCAGAGACGCCGGTGTGATCGGCATCCTTCAACAAGCCGATGCCGGCGGCCGCCGCCCCATTGGTCGTTGGCGGATTTAAGGCGCGCGAGACATCGGCGATGATGCCAGTCTTGATCGTGAATGAAACCTCGAAACGGTGCGCCCCTTGCTCGATGACGGCTGCGCCATTCGACAGTGCTCCCGATTTCACCCACGCTCGAATGCCGAGCGGATTACTGTTCGCCTGATATTTGTAGCCGCCACCACTGATCGCTGGATATTGCCCGACCGCAATCGGAATGCCGAGCGATAGCTTGGCGACGCCATTCAACAAGTCGACGGGCGTGGTGCTAATCACATTGACGGTGGGGCCAGCCGCAATATCAACAACGTGGATCTTGGCAGCGCCGTTGGCTGCGGCTCCGACATTAACTTCAGTGATGTAGCCACTGACTGAAGACGGGATTTCAGGGATGACGCTGTAGCTAGCCGGTGTATCCGTCCCCGTGTTGACCAGCGTTGGCCATCCGATCATCTGCGTGGTGCCGATCGCCTGATTAATGCCGGCAAGTGCCGCCGCAGCCGCGCGTGCTTTGCCGGCTACTTCGCCGCTAAAGGTTGCCCTCCATTGTGGACCATTTATCGCGCTTATAGTCTTGACCATGTGCGACCCAGGAATTGCCCCTGTGAACCACTCGACTTCGCCGTTCGGAATTGCCCCGGCAGTGTAGTACCAGCTGCCAGCACCAGTGCGTTGGACGCCCATGACACTGCCGGCAGGCTTCAGGATCGCGAGCCCCGAAACAACTGACGACGGGCCGGCTGGAGCGGATATCGTCTGCTCGGAAACCAGGCTAAGCGTCCCGTCGGCCTCAACGTGGGCTAAGACGATATGTGCTGTCCCCGGCACGGCGCCAAATCCAAGCTCCAGCGTCGACAGATATTCATCGACAGCCGACAGCGACCCTGGCCAGAAAAAGACGTTGTCGTTGGCAACGACCGTGCCGCCGACAGAACCAGTGATTGGGACTGGCCCCACAGTCCGTGAGCTGATCAGGGCAATTTCCGCCGGTGACGCGCGAATGCCGGTGTCGACGGCAATCGGGCCTGCCCCGACGCTGTACAGCCCCACAATGCCGGCGCTGACCTCCGTCCAAAAATACTCGCCGACATCGACATTCCTGCCAAGCACCGCCACCGCCGCTGCGCCGGCCAGCCCTGCCGACGCCACAAAGCTGAGCGTCGGCGCCACCGTGTAGGAGCCCGGCGCCGTGATCAGTATCTGCGTCAGCGCCCCGCCCGCCACCACGAAGCGGCCGGCGGCGCCCGAACCGGTGCCGCCGGTAAACGCCAGGTCGAACGTGCCATTGGCGCCGCCCGAGCCTGCCGTGATCGGACCGTTGCCGACGATGCCGAAGCCGATTGCCGCCCCAGTCGTCGGGAAAATGCCTTTGCCGTAGAGCGAAGCGTCGCGTGCGGCCTGGGCGCTGACGACGGCCGCCGCGGCGGCGACGGCATCGGAATTGGTGGCAGCCCGGTCCGCCGTGGTTTGGCCGGCATTCGCGGCGGAAGCGGCTGCGCTGGCCGATGCCTGGCCGGCGCTGGTTTCCGCAGCATCCTTCAAGGCCTGGGTTTCATCGCGCAGCGCTTCGACCTCTTCGACCACGTCGGCGATGTCGGGCGGAACGGATGCGGCGATGGTGATGGCATCGGCGCCGACGGCCGGCTCGTCGGCCGTGAATTCGAACACGCGGTCGGCATTGACCGACCCGATCTGGGTGTGAACGGTCGTGCCCTTCTGCAGGGTGCGCGTCGTGCGGGCGTCGGCGGCACGGAACCATTCGCCTGCGCTCGCCGTGTAGATGCCGTTCTGCGTCGGGTCGGCCTGGTCCTTGACCAGCACGCGGTCGCCGATTTCGGCCGGCACGCCGTCGATGGCCTGCAGGCCGTGCAGGAGGATGTCGGCCGTGGTTGCGAGGCGCACGGGTTCGCGTTCGCCGGTCAGGAGACGAACGGCGGCAGTTGCAGGTCGGGACATGAGGGCTTGCTCCATAAAAAAAGCCCCGCATGAGCGAGGCTGGAAGGGGGTTCGGTGCTGGCGGTGGGAAATCTAAGCTGCGCGGCCGGACACCGCGTTATCCGGCGCGGCCGGTGTATTCACGGACAATTTTGCGGACAGCGAGCAACGCGGTCCAGGGCTATAGCGATCCGCCAATGAGCCTTCTTGTGCCGCCGATCTCCGCCAGCCCACAGGCCATGCCGGCGCAGTCGGCGACCCAGTCGAGGATATCCATGTCGCGCGCGATCAGCTGCGCGCCCTGAAGAAGCTCGATCGCCGCGCCGGTAATGGCGAGGAGCACGACCAGCCTCGTCTTGTGTTCCGGCCAGCCGAGGCTTCCGAGTGCCGCCAACGCAGCGAACGCCGCGGCGTGGTTGAGCTTGTCATGGTGGAAGGTGAAGCCCATGTCCAACTCCTGCAGGAAGCGCACCGGCGAAAGCGCGAGCAGGAGAACACCGGCCAAGGTAAGCAGAAAAGCGATCCTTGCCATGGTCGCAAAAGAGTCTGTGCGCAACAGGTCAATCCTTCATCTGAAACGGGAGGCGATCCAGAAGGCACCGCCAACTGACCGCTCTGCGGTTAGCGGGCCATAAGCCAGCATCGTGAAAGCACTAAAAGATTAGTATAGCTGGTTGAACCAAGCTGCTTTGCCGCGGCTCTTTGCGATCGAAGTCTGGGCAATGCGCCTGCTTGCTGCTCGAGTTCGGGGCTTGCCGATGATCACCGCACGGTAGAACCTTTAGCTAGCTGACGGCGCTTGCAGAGAAGCGCCGATACATCACTTCGGAAGTAACGGAAGCACATTCTCATCAAGGAACTTGAGACGGCTACCCACATTTCGGCGTTGGCTGGGCTAGCCGGCACATCGACCGGGATTAGATCCGCCACCGGGTCCCCCCGTCGCGCAGCTTCGACCCACTCTTCCATGGCGCCGACATATCCATCCAGCGCCTCGTATGGAGTCTTGGCGTCCTCACAAGTCAGGTATGTCGGAGGCACATCGCCTACGATCACCCATACTCACGGATCCACTTCCGGCCTGCCAGGTACAATCTCGAAAAGGAAAATATATACTATGCCGTCGGCCCCATACCCAAGATATTCTCCCTTGATGTCTGAAACCAGTCATAAAACTCAAGATATTTTCGGGCTTCCAGACGTGCAGCATCAAGCTCTTCATCGCCTGTGCTTTTGTCAGCCGACGGCAAGCGGGTGACGCTAGTCAAGTCGGGTTTGACGTCGCTACAATTTCGCTCGACCACTTGTGTTCCCTTTCATTTCTTGCTTGAGCCATCTTCTTCTTGCCCAGCGAGCATAGTCTCCTGCATCGCTATGGTGTTTAATATGATCTGCTCTCGCACGATGCGTGCCCCCGGTCGGCCAGCGCTTTCTCGTGAGACACATCCATATTCAGCGCTGCACAGGCTTGTCGCGAGTGCGCTGCACGGCTCTACCGGAATGGGCTCGCAAAGCTCAACGCTGCTCATGCCAAATGTCGAACGGCTTGATGGTAGCTGAAGGGAGACCTCGTTCATCAAACACATCGAAGACTCGCTCTGATAAGACGAGGTCAAGGTTCTTGGCGATGCCGAAGTCATCGTGACCCGCCTTCCCGCTCACCTTCAGCCACACGAAAGATGGAAGCTCTACCTCGGGCTGCTGTTCGCGAAAATCTTCGGACGTTATGACTTCAACAGGGGCGAATGCCGCTCCGGTGAAGCCGATTTCTGACAATGCGTGCGCGGCCTCTTCCGTCACGAGGAAACATGGAAAGCTTGTTATAAGAACATCACCGATCCATCCCTCCATCTGGTACACAAGCTTGCTCACGATAGGAGGGTGGACACTGGTATCCATGACAGTGCCGTCGCCCAATCCGCCGGCCACATCGGGCAGAATGTCAAAGTATCTCATCAGTCACCTATTGGTAGATAGAACAAATGTCCATACTTCTTGTCGATTTCCGTAACATAGTCAAGGACCTTCTGGCGAGTAGCATGAGGGTTTTTCTTATAGAAATATTCCCACTCGTTCCGAATGACCTTCTGGTGCAAATTTATGTCGAACTCGTTCCGGATTCCACGAAGATTCTCGATTGAATGCAGCTCTTGCTCTGCAAAAAGCCCGGGATACCTTTTAAAAACTCCCTGCTCGACGCCATGATGCACTATATAGTCGCTTTTGTTGAGACTAGGATTCGCGTCGAAAAAGGTTTTTCGATAGTCCTTGGATGGAGCCCACCCAACCTTCGCCCCGGCATGTTTAACTTTGGACGTATCCCTAGCAAGCATCGCACCTAGTAACGCGGTATCAAAGGCACTATCGGACATTTCACCGGCTCGCGTCTTCCGGCGTGGGATTGGTGGCGAGACCGAGCGCGCAAGCGCTTGCTGGTGCCTAAGGGTTTCGGCATCGACCCCACGAACAAGTGCCTCGCCGCCTTCGACTAGGTCAGTCGGCCGCCTCGAAAATATTGAGAGTTTCTCTACCCAGGGCTTGGCAATCTTCGCCGCGGCGCGTTCCAGGGCCACCACCGCCAACCTATCGCCAGGAATTGCGCCCGCGGCATTGAGCAGTGTTTGGTCGTAGTTGCCTTCCAGCGCTGCATTTCCAGCCTTCTCCAGTGCAAATGACGTCCCCAACGGCGTGAAGTCGGCCACCGAGATGCTGTCTTCGCCAAGCCCATCGGAGCCCACGAGTTTTTGCGCGAGAAGACGCCATAGGCTCCCCCGCTCACTGTCGCCGGCTATCAATCTCCCGAGCCACTCTTGATTCGTCGGTAAGTAGTTGGTGAGTTCCGCGTTTGATACCGATCGTCCTGGCTCGACAGTGTTGGCTAAATCGAGCAGCATCATCGGGTCGACTACAGCTGCCCGGACCGACCTGTCCGCGATGCTGTTGTCCGTTTGGGACGCGCTGGTCTGAAACAGGTGGCTCAGCACCGCTTCGCGCGCGGCTTGATTCGGTAGCGCGGCGAACACATTGCGCAGCTCTGCGGTCTGGTGTTGCGGCTGGGCCTTGAGTCTGCCGACAATGTCCTCAGCGACAGAGTTGGGTAGCGGCTGGGCGGTCTCAAAACCCAACTGTTGCTGGGCGGCGATGGAGCCAATGATCGCCGCCCGATAGTCTCCCGGCTTCGACAGGTTGCTCCAGGCCGCATCAAGGTTCGCGAATGCCTCGCGGACATAGCCGCCCGGATCGGCCTGCCTGGCCTTGAACGTCAGGTCCGCGGCGGCGGCGATAGCGTCATGGCGTGCCTTGTCCACTTCCGGCGTTGAACTATCTGCGGTGGGGTCGGCGTCCTTGACCATGGCCCGCACGGCGTTATTCGACAGGTCGCGCATGCCGTGGAATTGGCGATTAACCTCAACGGTCCTGTTGAACGCCTCGAAGCGCCCGGCGCCTTCGGTAGCGCCATAGAGAGCGACGAATTGTTCCGGCGTTGGGATCGGGCCGGAATAGGTTCCACTGTCCCTGATGTCGGCCGGCGCATTCTGCTCGGCCAGGATAATGTTTGTGCGTTTTTCGACTTGCCGCATCGCGTCGGCGGCTCGGGCCTGCTGGACCAACCCTGGCCGCTCTTCGGGGGCAATGTCGTCCCCAAAGGCCTGCGCCGACCTTTCGTCCGGCGTAAGCTTGCCTACCCGGTCACGGAGCGAAGCCGGTGCGGCAGTTCCATCCGCCGGAGGCCCACTCACAGCCTCGACGGTATCGTCCTTGGTCTTGCCGTCCGTTGCGGCCAACACCGCCCCCAGCATCTCGGCAGCGCGCTTCGGATCCTGGGCGATCATCGCCTGGACGAGCGCCTTTGCCGCGTTGCTGCGCCAGGCGGCCTCGGCCGCTTGCCGGGCCACCGGGCTGCCCATCTTGCCGATCAGTTCGAGCCCGCTCCGCCTGATCGCCTCGAATGTGTCGCTATCGTCCGGGTCGCCCTGCGCGATGGCGCTTGTGTAGCCGTGCTCGACCTTGGTCCACTCGGCCTGCTCGTAGTTCTGGCGGCGCGCGTGCTGCTGCGCGGCCATGCGCGCCGAGCCGGCCAGCCGCAACGCCTGCTTTTGCGCGAGGAAATTGGCGCGTTCGCCCTCCGGCACTTTCGCCGCCGTGTCGTCGAAGATCTGGTCGAACAGGCCGGGCTTGACGACGCCGTCGCTGCGCGGATCGAGCTGGCCATACATGAAGTCGTGCAGGCCGCCGCCGTCGGCCGGCGCGGTCTGCACCGCCACGGCCTCGGCGTGCGCGATGCGTGCGTTCAGCTCGCGGCCGATAATGTCGGCGTCGAACGCATCCTGCTGCTGCTTCTGCTGCCGGAAGCGTTCGGCCACCGCCGAGAGCTCGTCGCCAAAGCCTTGCATGGCGGCGCCCACCGGCGAGCCGTTGGGATAGGAGGCCACAGTGTCGGTATCGAGCCGGCGCTGGGCAAGCTGGAGCGGGATGGTGGCCATCAGTAGAGGCCTCCGCCCGGCGCCGGCGGGAAGGCGCTTCTGCCGAACGTCACCGCCTTGGCCGGGTCGTAGAGGCCGGCAATGCCCGATACGAGGTTGCCGCCTGCCTTGAAGATCGAGGCGCCCACCGCCTGCCTGCCGGAAAAGCGCGCGATCGCCGCCTGCGTGCCGAGACCGTTCTGGCGCAGCTGCGAGCCGTACTGGATCGCCTTGAGGTCGAGCTGGCCCTGCCTGGCATTGGCGGCCAGCACCTCGGTCGGCGATCCCGCCATGGCGACGCCCGAAGCGCCGGCCTGGGCACGCGCCTGCGCCTGCAGCAGGTCCTGCTTATGGCGCTCCTGGCCCTGCTCGAAGGCCGAGCTTTGAGCGTCGGCCCGCGCCTGCTGTTCATAGGCTTTGGCCTGGTAGTCGGCCATCTGCCTGGACTGCTGGCCTTCCGCCAGCGCGCCGCCGACCGAAAGCGCCGTGCCGATAAGAGCTAGTGTGCACATGGTCAGCCTCGTTCGCCGGCGGGAATGAATTTGCTTTTGATGCCGTCGACGGGCGCGCCGATCGAGGGCGCCGGTCGAGCACGCCGCCGGGACTGAGGAAGGACAAAAGCAGCCGGTCGGCCTGGATCGCCGGGCGGCTGAGCCGCGTGGGTGCTGTGGCCCGCGGGCCGGCCATGGCTGTGCGCCGGATGGTGGTCAGGTTGACTTTGACCCCGGCGGCGCCGTCGGACACGCCGTTGGCGGCGGTGACGGCGCGGCTCAAGGCATCGGCCGCGAACAGCTCCTGGCGCAGTTGCTCGATCAGCCAGTGGACCGTGCGCCAGCGCTCGCCGAGCGCCTCGGCGTTTGTCCTGACCTCGTCGCCGTGCGGCGGCGTGTCAGCGCAGGGTTCGGCGGGGGGTTCGTCCAGGGGGGCGCCAACGCGGCGCTCGTCCGCGTCCTCGATAGTTTTCTCGATTCGCGCAATTTCAGCGGTGCAGTCGTCCAATGCGGCACGCGCCGCCGTCAAATTGCCGGCGCCGAAGATCGCGTGAAACTTTTCCGTTTCCAGCTCGCCCTTGCGGGCGATCGCATTGTTGAGGTCGGTGTCGAGCAAGGCGATGACGGCGGCAAAATCGGCAGCCGTCCGCGCCCTGCCGAGGTCTTCGGCATGGGGGAGTTGGGTCACGGGTGGTTCCTTCTTGAGGGAGGACATCGCAGCTGCCAATCTCCCCCCTTGTGGGGGAGATGCGCGGCAGGGCAGAGGGGGGCGCGAAGGATCGCGGCGGCTTTAGCTAACTGCGGTCAGGCCAGAATGGATAAGGACGTAATTACGATTGGTCGGCGGGACAGCGCCCCTCTCTGTCCTGCCGGACATCTCCCCCACGAGGGGGGAGATCGGCCGTCGTCAAGAGTTTCGCCAACCTGCAATGCGTCTAAGGCTCGGCGTCGAACACCGGTGTCATCGCCCTGATCGTGCAGGGCGTCGGATTGACGTGGCGGATCTTCACCCGCCCCTGCCCTTCCCAGCTGTCGTCGATCGGCACCTCGACATTGCCGGTGAACAATTTCGCCATGGCACCCGGAGCAACCACGGACGGGATGCGAACCTGCTCCCATCGGCCGCGGATAAACGACTGGACCTGAAGCCCGGCGATGTCGGTTTCCAGCAGCGAAAGAATGAGCTTGGCGACCTTCTTGCGCCGGCCGACGATCGAGCCGTCGCGGCCGCCGACGTCCAGCTCCAGCGTGTTGGCCTCGGACTGGTAGCCGAGCCCGACCTGCCATTTGGCGGCGGTGGCGCCGCCGGGCAGCATCACCTGGCCGGAAGCGACCGTGAGCCCTTTGTAGACCTTGCCGCCGGCCAGCACGTCGACCGCCTGGCCTTCGAGATGATCGAGGCCGGAGACGACATTGACGGCAGCACCCGAATAGGTCAGCCCGCAGTCGACCTCGAAAGCGTCCTCGATTGCGCATATTCGAACGGCACGGTCTTTATTTCGATATAGCGCCTGGTCACGCCGCCGATCGTGCGCTTGACGATCAGCCACAGGTCGTCATTGCCGTCCTGGCCGGGCGTCACCACGGCGCTTTCGACAACGGCCCAGTTGGATCCTGCGAGCTTCCGGCGATCTGGTGGATATGCATGCCGCGCACGTCTTGCGACGGCTGGTGCGTGTAGCCGCCGAGTTCGCCATTCCCGAGCGGGAACCAGAGCAGCGGGTCGGGGTCGGTCTGAAAGGCGAGTTCGACGACGCCTTTCTTCGGAATGTGCTCCGATATTTGACCGACGTCGTCGGAGGTGAAGCGGCCGGTGGCGTTTTGTGTCAGCTCGGCGATCGATTTGCGGGAGCGGGTGACATAGAGGAACGACTGCCCCGCATCGACAGGACGCATCGGGGCACAGCCGAAGGTCCGCGACCGGCGGTTCTTGAACGAGGACGGTGTCAGCGCCTCGTCGATGCCAGAGCCGGACAGCGCCCTCACCCCGCCAAGCGTTCCGATGATCAGCGCACCGTCCGATTCCGCCACCCACGTGATGTCATTGGCCTGACCGCCGCCGGCCTGCACGAATTCCAGCGCGTCGGTGTCTTTCTCGCCGGTGGCGAAGTTGTCGAAATCGCCGGTTTGCGAGGCATAGACCGAGAATTTTCGGCTGAACGCCAGGCGCTCCTCGTAAAGCGAACCGCTCTGCACGTACTTGCCGGGCACGAACGTGCCGAGACGCCAGCGGATGATCGGGCTGAGATCGGGCAGAGCATGTCCATACAACTGGACCGTGACCACCGTCATGCTGGTGCGGGCAGTGACCTTTGCCCAGAGCCAGAAGCCATCCGCGCCAAGCAGACGAATGGCGCGGCCGACATCGCTCGTCTGGAAACCAGTGCCGTCATTGATACCGACGGCCGAGGAGGCCGAGAGATCAAACGGCGTTTGCGACGGCGCGTATTCGTGCAGGGCCAGTTCGGCGATGGCGGTTCCGTCGCTGTCGCCGCCCGAAAACAGCAGCTGATAATATTCATAGGCAACCGTGTTGTTGAAGCCGTCGAAGAAGCGGGTTTCCGATTTGGACCAGCCGGTCTCTCCGTCCCGGCTGTCGAGCGTCGTCCAGTCGGTGCCGTTGTGCGAGGCCTGGAATTGCCACTGGGTCGGCGAGACAGTGTCTGAGTGATCATTCGTCGCGGTAATCCAGTAGGCGTCGACTGTCTTGGCCTCGCCGCCGCCGAACTGGTAGCGCAGATACCCGCTCGGAAATCCCGCTATGTCCACCCCCTCCTGCTTGTCGCCGTCGAACACCTGCCACACGTCGGATGAGCCGTTGCTGTTGCTGACCGTGCCGCTTGGCAGCGTATTCGAGGTCATGACCGGCATGGCGTTGCCGGTTGCGGCCGGCGTCAACGTCGTGGCGGTGGTGTTGATCTTGTCGTATGGGCCGTCGAGAAAGACGAAATCGGCGAGCGTCCAAGTCGTGTGCGCGGTGCGCGTCAGCACCTTGACCGGATAATCCTTGTGGGTGATCCACATCTGGTCTGCCGACTGGACGAATTGCAGGTCGAAGAGATCGGCCTCGAGATAAGGGGCCGCCACCTCGACCGTACCGACGCGGGCGCCATAGGCGTAGACGCGGATGTAAAGATCGCCGAATTCGAGCGCATAGGCCTGATCGGCCGAGAAGATGAACGGGATCAGCCGTGTCGCCTTCGACGAGTTGTTCACCTCCGCGCAAAAATACGTTCCGCCACGCTTTCTGATGCCGCCATGCGGCAGCGTGACGAAGTTCGTGCATTTGGACAGCGCCGCCCGGTAGAGCTCGAGCGAGGCGCGAGCGTGCAAGCGGGGAGAAATCTCGCCGCGGATGAATGCGTCCTGGACCGGATAGAGCGTGGTCATCGGCCGGCGAACCTGTTGTCGCCGCGTTGGAAAGCCCAGGACATATTGGAAAATCTGCCGCCGCGCTGGATGGCATTGGCCGAGTAGGCGGCATCCAGCGCCCTGTCATAGGCGCTGCGGGCGACGTCGATCATGCCGGACTTGTGGGTCAAGGGATGCGCGATCTTGATGGCGAGCGCCGCAATCAGCACCTCGGTGAACAGCGCGTCCCAGTCGTTGGGGTCGGTCAGGTTGGCGATATAGCGGATGATGCGCGGCCCGGCCTGATCGGAATAGACCAACCCGGCCTCCTGCCGCCATGAGAGCGGCACGCCGTCCGGCTCGCCATTATGGGTCAGCGGCAAGGGCCGCAGGCAGTCGGCGGGAAGTTCATAGGCAAAGTTCAGCGTGCCAGCGCCGCTGCCGGTGTCGAAGCCGGCGACCGAGGCCGCCAGGATAGCGAAGACATAGGCGTGCTTGGTCAATTCGGCCTCGCGGGTCAGGTCGAAGTGCAGATTGAGCAGACGCGCCGCCTTGGCGTCCTGGTCGAGGCTGTCGATCGGCGCCTCGTCGAGCACGGCGAGCGCCATGTTGGCGATGTCGAGCGGGGTGATGGCCATGGCTCAGGCCTCTGTCTGTGTGGTTGGTCGGGGAAAACGGGGCATGGTGTCTCCACGGCAAAAAGCCGCTTCAAGGCGGCTGGGGATTTCTTGTGATTGTGGCTTGGGCAGAACGTTGCACGTCTCGTGCAGGGAGCCGTCACGATGCCAGCCGCCCGTCAGGGAATGGGTGGCACGTGCTGCGTGATCCGTCTTTTTTCCATTCGAGCAAGGAAGACGGCAATGCTTCGGTTATTGCGGTTTCACGACACCGCCGCACAATGCGGCGATGTCTTGCCTGGATTGAGTCAGCCGATGCGTGCGCTGGTCGAGATCCCTGTTTCGGCTGACTTGGCAAAGACGCTTGCTTTCACCCTTCCGATACCTCCCGCCATAGCCAAGCCCTTGTCCAGGGCATCTTGAAGACTTGGTGTGTAGTAGGCGGTGTCCTCCAGACCGCTGAAGAAGTTTATGCGATGAACTTCCCCCTTCTTGCTCATGACAATGCCCGCTTTTCGGAGCACTTCCTGAACTGTTTTGTACTTCACGTTCATAGTTACCTCCCTTGCTCAGACAAGGCAGCATCGCCCTTTCTTGTAACTGTTTGGTGCCGTCGATTGGCCAAACGAGCAACATGAACGTTGTGGCGAACCGCAAAATTCGCATCACTCCGGCGCGGCGCAGCGGGTGAACTTGGGATTCGCCACACCGGCCGACCTGGTGTCCAGAAGGGGCGGGACCTCTGATGCCCGCCCCTTCCGGCCGGATCAGGCCTCCATCGTTTTCAGCGCGATGAACGTCATGTGCTTGACGCTCGACGCCGTGCGGTCCCAGTTTGCCGCCAATGCCAGCTCGGCATCGGTGGCGAATTCGCCGGCCGAGGACGCGTCGAGGAAGCGGGTGCCCGGCACATGCGGCACGAAATGCCGGCGGCCGACCATTTCGGTGACGCCGCCGCCATGGCCCTGCCGCGGCTTGCGGTCGAACTCGAGCGGGCCGCCTTCGGTGTTGACCGGCAGCTCGTTCCACAGGATCGCCTTCTCCTTGAACATGAAGGCGGTGTAGACGCCGCCGGCGACCGGAATATCGTCATCGACGACGGCCCTGAGCCCCATGTAGTAGGGGATCAGCGGCCCGCCCTGCTCGGACGACGGCACATAGTCGATGAGGTCGGCGAGCTTCAGCGCCTTCATCTGTTTCGAATGCATCCAGATCGTCTTGAACTTGTCGGCGCGGTCGCCCATCAGATAGGCGGCCTCGATGATGTCGGTGTCGACGATGGAAGCACCGGTAACGCGCACCAGATCGCTGCCGTCATTGGCGATGTTGTCGGCCAGCACGCCTTTCAGGATGCCGAGCAGCGTCAGCTTGTTGGCGCGCTGCCAGTAGTCGGTCTGGCGACGCACGATGAGCTTCTGCGGATCGTCGCCGGCAAGGATCGAAGTCAGGTCCGGGATGCCCCAGGCCTGCGCACGCACATTGCGGGCCGCGACTTCACGGCGCGCACCGATCTTCTTCATCTCGATCGAGTCGGCCGGGTCGTCATTGACCGGCTCCGAGGGATCGTTGCCGAGATCCTTCCAGCCGGGCATGTCGACGGAACGCCCGCCCATGGAGAGCTTCGAGGCGATGGCCGGGTCGGAAAACAGGATCCCGGCCTGGTAGATGTCGAGCGACTGGACATGCTCTTCGAACGAGTATTGCGCATAGACGGACGGAACGATCGCGTCCGCGATGCGGGTATAGGCGTCTGCCATTTTTGTCTTCCTTCAGGTTTGTGGGGATTGGCGGACCATGATCCAGAAAAGTGGAAACCGGTTTCGGAAAAGATCATGGTCCAATTTCAGAGAGGATTATTGGGCATCCACAGATCGGGGTTTTCGCCGGCCTCGCGTGCCAGCCGCCGGGCGCGGGCGGGGTCGCTTTTGACCAGGGCTGAGATGCCAGTCAGGTTGCGCTCGCCGGCGGCATTGCGCTTGAAGGGATTGCCTCCACTCAAGGCCGCGCCGCCGTCGATCGTGTCTTCGCGGAACATCGCCTCGCCGATGGCGTGGAACGCCTTGGCGATCTGCGGGTCGGTCAAGGCGCCATCCGGCAGAAGGATGCCCTTCGCCTTATAGGCATTGACCAGGCCGAGCTTCTTCATCGCCCTGTTGGCGACCTCGAGCTTCTTGCGAAAGCCATCGCTGCCGGTCGGTCCCCAATCCCGCACAAGGTCGTCGTGGGTCGTCTCGACCGAGCGGGCAACGGCGATTTGCTGTGCCTTGGCCTGCTCGGCCATGTAGCCGACGAAGCGGTCGTGATAGGCCTGCGCGACCTTCGGGGTAGCACCTGCCTCGACTGCCCAGGCCTTGGACGCATTGGCGAGCTCGTCCGAATAGGCGAAGTTTTCGGGGAGCCCGTCGGGGCGCCTGTACTCGACCTTGTCGGGCGAGGTCAGCGGACGCATCGCCTCGGGCAGTCGGGCATGGAACCTGTCCCAGTCTTCCGCGGCTGCATCGGCTGCCGGAACGCGCAGGCTCTCACCCTGCTGCCGCTCCAGCTCCGCATAAGAGGTGAAAACCCGATCGAGGCTTTCAGGCTTGGTCCAGCCCTTGGTTTCAGCAAGCTTGCGGTTGCCTTCGGAAAGACCGTCAAACCAGCTTTTGGCCGCAGGCGGGGCGGACCCGTTGTCCCCGTTGGCCGGTGGCCGTGCAAGGTTGCCCGCCGGTGGCGCCGCCACCGCGGACCCGGCGTCTGCCAGATCTGTCATGAAAAGATTCCTTATGTTGAGGTTTAGAGAGAGCCAGCGGCGAAGCTGCCAATCTCCCCCCTCGTGGGGGAGATGTCCGGCAGGACAGAGGGGGGCGCGAAGGAACGCGAGGATCCGGTGCACTTCGTCACCAACGCCCCGGGAAAGATTGCAAGCACGAATCAGCTGGATAAGCCGGCGGGACAGCGCCCCCCTCTGCCCTGCCGGGCATCTCCCCCACGCGGGGGGAGATTGGCCGTCACTTCCGCTTTCGCCAATCACCCATATCTGGAGGGAACCTAGATATTGTCGCCCCAGTTCTCCCAGAACAGCGTGATAGTGCCGGTGACGGCAACCGTGCCGTCAGCGTCGATATCCGTGCCGGTGGCAAACGCCAGGTTGAGATAGAGGTCGACCGGCGTCACGGTGCCGTCGAGCGTAGCGGCTGCGTCAACATCGGCAATCGATGCGCTCGACAGCGCGGCACCCGCGCCATCCAGCGTACGGCCGGTCGCGCCCAGCACATTGACCATGGTGCCGGCAAGCACAGCGCTCAATGCTGCCGTCGAGCCGAGCGACCAGGTTAGCGCGGCATTGTCGTTGATGGTCGAGGCTCGCGGCGTCAGCACGGCGAACTGCAATCTTGCCGTGCCGCCCTTGATACGGATCTTGCCATCGATGAAATCGAACAGCTTCTGACTGGCATAGGCCAGTGCATCGGTGACCGGCACCGGCATGGCATTGAAGGAGAAGACGGTGCGGTAGGCGCCGCCCTGCCCGGTCGTCCTGGCGGTAAGCCCCGCCTTGGGCGGGGCAAGGCCGGCTTCTCTGGCGGCGGCACGCGAAAGCGTCCGGGGAAGACCTCGGGTCATCTGGTATCTCCATTTTTTGGGGATTTGAGGAAGGTTCAACTGGACCGCGGCACGTAATCTGCCGCAAATCTCATGGACATTTAGCCCTTCTGTGTGTATCTATACACAACATGAAGAGCGCCGATGTCATTCATAGGCTGCTGGCGGATGGCTGGTACGAAGTGGCTCGAAAAGGAAGTCACGCCCAGTTCAAGCACAAAGCCAAGCCGGGCCGGGTGACGGTTCCGCATCCCAAGCGCGACATCCCGATCGGCACTCTCAAGAGTATCGAAAAACAATCCGGCTTGAAGCTGAGGTAGAGAAATGCGGAACTACATCGGACTGATCCACAAGCAAGCGGACAGCGACTTCGGCGTCTCCTTCCCCGATTTTCCGGGCCTGGTGACAGCAGGCGTCAATCTGGATGATGCCCGCGCCATGGCCGAGGAAGCACTGGCCTTTCATGTCGAGGGGCTGGTCGAGGATGGCGAAGCAATTCCCGAGCCGTCGTCCCTGGAGGAAGTGATGTCGGACAAGGACAATCTGAGCGGTGTCGCCATCCTGGTTCCCTTGAAAGCCGAAGCGGCGAAAGTCGTGCGCGTCAATGTCACCATTCCGGAAGATATCCTCGATCAGATCGATCGATATGCAGAGCGCCACGGCTACAGCCGATCCGGATTTCTGACCGCTGCGGCAAAAAAGGTGATGCAGATCGAGGCAGCGTAGCCCCTCGAAGGTCGATTTGAGATGAAGCTCCGTCGTCTTGTTCGGTTACATTTCTTTCCGAAACCGAGCTGTCAGACTAAAACAACCATGTCTTATTTCGTGAGGCTCAGTGCCTATGTTCCGCCGCAAATGCCACCGCACTTGGCAAAATCGGCCCGTGTATTAGTTCATAGACTTCAAGGGAGTACCAGACGATGACCATTTCCAGAGCCATTGCCGCCATGCTCGTAACCGCCGCATTGGCAGGCTGCGCGCAGACCGAAGCACAGCAGAGAACCAGCACCGGTGCGCTGCTCGGCGCCGGCGCCGGTGCGCTTGCCGGCCAGGCGATCGGCGGCAACACCAAGAGCACGGTCATCGGTGCCGGAGCCGGCGCCTTGCTGGGCGCCGTCGTCGGCAACGCCACCACGCCGCAGCCGCGCGGCGAACAGCTTTGCCGTTATCAGGATCGCAACAGCGGCCGCATCTACACCGCCCCCTGTGACGACCGCTATTATAACGGCGATTATTGAGCGTGCCCCCTTCTCCCCGTTCTGCGGGGAGAAGGTCCCGGCAGGGGGATGAGGGGCAGCGCAAACTTCTGACATGCCGGCTCCGCCCCTCACCTGCCTGCCGGCATCATCTCCCCGTAGAACGGGGAGAGGGGCGCAGCTTCAGCCTCGGCGCATCCTTTTTCCCCGATGATTTGGTCCTTCCGCTGATTAAACGTCGGCGCTATCGTCTGCTATCCAAAGGGGGCGACGATGCGATTTTTGATGACCTCACTGCTGGCTGTTTGTTCGGTTTCCGCACACGCCAGACAGGCTGTCAGTGTTGAGCGGATTGACGAATGCCTGGTCTTGCCGGTGGCCGCTGTCGACAATCGTGTCAAAGCCACTTTCGAGGTGACACTGGACAAGGCCGGCAAGATCAAGTCGGTTACGGTTGTATCCTACGAACCTCATTCGGAAGCAGCGGCGGAAGCGGCCCGACAACTTTCGAAATCGGTCCAGAGGTGTTGGCCGCCAGGCGTCAAAACCAGCCCGTTGCGACTCACCGTAGATTTGAGCAAGACTTAGCCACAGGTCCTCCACCACCCTACCTCCCCTCCAGCCTCGCCGCCTTTGCCAGCGCCGCCAGCTGCGCTTCGTCCAGCGTCAAAAACCCCATAATGTGCTGCACCACTTCGGCCCGCGCATTGCTCAGCGCGCTGTGCAGCTCGAAGCCGTTCGGAGTTTTCGTCTTGGCCAGCCACTCGCCATAGGATGGCCGGCGATAATAGCCGGTCGCGGCCGTCAGGTCGGCCAGCACCATTTCGCCGTCCTGGCCTGAGAACACCCTGAGATAGGCCTTGGCCAGCGCATCCCGCGCCTTGGCCGGGCCGCCGGCCTGGCTGGAATGGGCGAAGCGTTTGCCGCTCATGCGCGCTGCCCGCCCGAAGCATCTTGCACACCCTGCGGCATCAGCCCGCCGAGCCCATCGAGCAGGCCGCTGTCGCGCGCCTGCACTGCGGCGGGCACGGCATCCCTGGCGACCTTGCCGGCGGTGGCGACCGCCGCCATGCCGGCCTGTTCCTGCTGGGCCTTGGCACGAGCATCGCGAATACCGGCCACCTCGTCCTGGCGGCGAAAGATGCGCTGCGGGCTGCGGCCCGCGCCCTGCACGATCTTCAGTGCTTCATCGCCGTCGATATTGTCCATGATGCCGGGATCGAATTGCGCCATCTGCATGGCCGTCGTCACCACCTGGATGGTGTCGCGGGCTTCGGCCGAGCGGCGCAGCACGTCGAGCGGGCCGGTGAAGGTCGGCCGCAGCGCCTTGCCGGCGAGGCTCGCCGGCGGCAGGAAGCGGCTGTCTTCCTCGTAAAGTCCTTTGTCTTCCAGAATACCCAGCTCGCGGTCGAGATTGCTGGCAAAGCCGGCCTGGATGATCGAGCCGGACGGCCCGAGCAGCGCGCCCTTCTCCTCCTGCCGGATCAAGGCCTCGGTCGCCGTCATCTGCGGGTTCTGCACCAGCGTCTGGAACAGGTTGACGAACATCATGTCCCGGATATCCTCGGCCCGGCTGTCGGCATAATTGAACGCATAGGTCGGGTTCTGGCCGGTGGCGATGGGCGCGATCAGCGGCCGGCCGGCATCGTCGATCAGGCCCGGATAATTCTCGCCGGGATTGAGCACCGGCACATAGTCGAGCCGCGCCTTGGACGCGGTCGCCGGATCGGTGATCTGCTGCAGGGCGCGCAGGCCGGAGCGCCGCACGGCGTTCTCCTCGCGCACCGTCGTCAGCGCCTCGATGGTCGGCGAGATGCCGTAGGGATCGCCCTCGTAGCGGCGCCAGTTGAAGCACGATACCGGGAACGAGCGAAAACCGCTTTCCCTGACGATCACCTCCTCGTCCTCGATGACGTGATAGGAAGCGAACGCCGTATCGAGATACTGATAGGTGCCGCTCAGACTGTACATCTTGCGCTCGTCGCGCGGCTGGATGCACTGGATCAGCGAGATCTTCGTCTCGCATTTCGAGGGGTCGTCGACCAGAACCTTGATCCGCACCGGCAGCTTTTCATAGCCGAGCAGTTGCGCCGCCTGCCGCGCCGTGCGCTCGTAGCGGCGGTGGAAAATATCGACCTGGCCCCAGCGGTTGCGCGAGAGATAGCCCTCGACCACGGGGATCGAGGCATAGCGGATCAGCGTGCCGCCAAAACCCTCCTCGGCGTAGAGATAGGCTGGGCCGTAGCGCACGACATTGCGCAGGCATGCCTGTGTTGCCGGCACGAAGTTCGAATTGGCGGAGTAGCGCAGCGAAAACAGGAAATCGCGCAGCGCTTCCGCCCATTCCTTTTCCTCGTCGGTTTCCTCGTCGTTGATTGCCGCGGTCGACAGCCCATGCCATTTCTCTGACTGCGGGATGATCAGGCTTTCCAGCCCGGCGGCCAGCCGGTTGGCGGCCGAGTTGATGGTGTTGGCGTAGACGCGCGCACCGCGCCGCTCCTGCCGTTCGGCCTGCGAATCCGTGCCGGCCTGGCGGCGGCCACTCCACATGTCGGGCGCATCGGGATCGCAGAATTCGGAAACCGCCTCCCAGACATGCTCATACTGGCTGCGTTCGCTCTCCAGTTCTGCCTGTCGCGACAGAATATCGCGAGCACGGGAATCGCTCATGGTCAGCCTCGCTTGATGGATTTGATTGAAAAGAAGCGGCGGGACGCCGAAGCTGCCGACCTCCCCCTTGTGGGGGAGATGTCCGGCAGGACAGAGGGGCGCGAAGGATCGCAAGCCTGCGTTTTTTATGTTTTTCCGACCGGATTCGCCCAACCGGAATTCGCCTAACGTCGCGTTACAAATGATCCACAAGCCGGCGGGACAGCGCCCCCCTCTGCCCTGCCGGGCATCTCCCCCACGAGGGGGGGGAGATCGGCAGTTTCAGCTGATCATGCGCTGCCCTCGAGCGCCGGGCTCCGCCCAAAACGCTGCACCACGAAACGTCCCATCTTCTGGCCGGGCACTTCGATCAGCGTGTAGGTGATCCAGGACAGCAGGCACACCACCGGCAGAACGACGACAGTGACGACCGCAAAGCGCAGCGGCGCCGACAATTCGTGGCCGAACTGGGTGATGACCAGGGCCGCGACCGGCTGGAGAACCAGCAGATGGATCAAATAGATGCTGAAGGAAAGCTCACCCATCAGATGAAAGAACCTGTTGGCGAGCGTCATGGCGATCTTTCTGGCCACGATGCCCATCATTCCCGGCAGCATCCGGTAGAGAACCAGGGCAAAGAAACCCAATACGAGCGCTTCCCGCATCAAAAGCTTGCCAAGCCCATAGCCGCCGCCGAAGGGCAGCGCGGCCAGAGCCATGGCCAACGCCAGATATGCGAAGGGCCGCTTTTGCCTTTGATGGACGACGCCCGCCAGCAGCATCCCGCACAGGAAAATCTGCATCTTCAGCGGCAGGAACGACGGCATCGGAAAATGCACCGACAATTGCCCCATCAACAACACGATCGCGCTGCCGGTGGCCGCTACCAGAATGGCGCTCCATACCCAGTCAAGCCTGCGCACCAGCAGCATGATCGCCGGAAACACCGCATAGAACTGCATCTCCAGCCCGAGGCTCCAGTCCGGCAGCGGCGTGCGATAGGCGAAATTCGGCACCAGGCCGAACAGGAACAGCAGATGGGCGCCAATATTCTTCAGGCCGCTGTCGAGATAACGCTCGGGCGCCTGCGGCGACCTCAGCAGGAACTCGTCGATGACCATCCTCGACTGGTAGAGATAGGGGCCAAGCGCCAGGGCAGCGAACAGCATGATGTAGAACAGCGGCGCTATCCTGAAGTAGCGGCGGGTCCAGAATTTCAGCCAGGTTTCCGGCCTTTGCCAGGGCTCCTTGTCCTGGCGCAGCTGGTAATGGAACACCATCAGGAAGCCGGACAGCATGATGAACAGATCGACGCCGAGGTCCGGTTCGCCGAGGATAGGAACCTGCCAGCCGGTCAACAGCAGGCAGTGCCCGATAAGCACCCAGATCGCGGCGAGCGCCCGAAGCCCGTCCAGGCACTCGATGCGCGATGTTTCCGTCATGCCGAACTTCTCGATAGCCATGTTGCAATGCAGCATGGCGGCTGAGGGAAGAATGTCAACCGTGCGGAAGGAACACGATTTGCGCTCGGTTGTTACGGAAAACGCGGAAGCTGCGATCTCCCCCCTCGAGGGGGGAGATGGCCGGCAGGCCAGAGGGGGGCGCGAAGGAACGCCAGCCTCTGTTTTCGTTTCCCGCCGGAATGAGCCGATGGCGGCAACTTACAAATTGATCACCAAGGCCGGCGGGACAGTGCCCCCCTCTGCCCTGCCGGGCATCTCCCCCACGAGGGGGGAGATCGGCAGCATCACCCGCCTCTCTTCTTCACCAACCTTGCGTGCCGGCGCCAGTACCACCACGCCAGCACGCGGTTGCGGAACACTCTTCTCATCGCGCCCATGTCAAACCCCCAGCAGCACGCGGCGCTGGCCGGTGAGCTCACTGGGCGACAAATCGGTCTTCACCGTTCCCGCGGTCCCATCATTGGCCGCCAGCTGGGCCCGCAACGCGGCCTCGCGCGCCTGCACGTCCTTGTCGGCAATGGTCGGTGTCGGCGGCAACGGCTTCAGCGCCGGCGGCTTTTGAAAAAGGCACATGGTTTGCTCCAAAGTGAGAGATTCTCGTCCAGTCGTAGAGCAGAAAATCCTCGCCGTTCCGGCCGTAGCCCGGCAGGCGGCAGCGTTGCGTGGCACCAAGCCGGGCCAGCCAGCGCAGCGCCAATTCATTGGCGGCCAGCGCTCGCGCCTCGACCCGCCAGGCGCCGTGCGCCGCAACCTGCGGCCCGAGCACGGCGTGAAAGAATTCCGTAATCCCAGGCACGCAGCGCCTCATGCGGCGCGTGCCCCAGCTCCAGGCGATCCACAGCCCGCTGCGCTGTTCGGCGGCGCCGAAGCCGGCCTCCGGATTGCCGTCGAGCTCGGCAACATAGGCAAACCCCTGCAGCGCCGTCAGCGCCAGCAAAGCCGGCGACCACTCGTCGAACTGGCAGTCGATCTCGGCTCGGTCCTCCGGCCGCAGGTTGGCGGCGATATAGGAGAGATCGCGCAGTGTGGCGGGGATGATGCGGATGGTCACCGAAACGCCCCCAGCGGATCGGCCTGCCCCGCCTTCCGCCGCGCGGCTTTGAACACCGCCGGGTCGACCACCGCTTCCCTCAGCATCATCACGCCATAGCGGGTCGCCGCCATCAAATCGTCGCGCAACTTCACCACCTGGCCATCCCGGCGGTGATAGAGCCGGAACTCCTCGAACCACGGCAAAAGCGTCGAAAACACCTTGAAGCGGCCTGATTGCATGCGATCGAGCATGTCCATCAGCCCGGCCTCGACCGATACCGAACCGTCGGCGAACTGCGCATGGCTGGCGAGCATGTTCAGCCCATGTGCCGAATATTGCTTGGCAAGCGCGGTGCCGGCACCCTCCAGTGTCTCGCGGCGGCCGTCGCGCGGCCATGCCCATGGCAGCCATTCGCCCCACGGTTTCAGAGTCAGCGCCTGCATGGCGGGAGTCTGCTGCGAAGCGCGGCAGGCCTTTGTGACATAGACGACGTCGGCCTCCGTATCCCAGGCGAGCTCGACCGCCGCCGAGGGATGGTCCCAGCCGAAATCGAGTGCGCCGAGCCGCGGCCAATAGCGCGGCAGCGGGAACGGCTCACAGGCGATCAGCTCCTCGGCCACCGGAAATATGCGGCCGGAGCCGAGCACCGGAATGCCTTTGGCCCGCGCCTCACGCTCATGCGCCGGATAGGCGGCAATGATCTCGGCGCGCTGCTGCGGCGTATAATGCTCGGCATCGTCGATGGTCATGAAGGTGACGTGACGGGTCATTGTTTTCACCCTCGCGGCATTGAATCATGGTGGCAGGTGTTGGACGTATGCTGCTGTTCGGTAAGATGTTTTCATGATGGCGGGACAGCGCCCCCCTCTGTCCTGCCGGACATCTCCCCCCCTTGGGGGGGAGATGGCAGCTTCAGCGTCTCGCTTATCCGCAAGCATTGGAGATTGGCGAAAGCCAATGCGACATCCAATCTCCCCACTAGAGGGGGAGATGTCCGGCAGGACAGAGGGGGCGCGAAGGAACGCGAGTTGCGCGATTTCGCAGCCCTGTCATCCCCTCCCCATCCCTCCCACCTGCTCCGCGGACAAAAACAGCAGCACCACGTCCGACATGCCGAGCAGCGGCGTGAAGGTGACGATGGTGATGCCGCCGGTGGCGTTGGTGCGGGTCAGTCCCTCGGAATAGATGTCGAGCGGCGGCTCCTCGTCGAACCAGACGCCGTGCAGCGTTTCGCCCTGCCATTTCTCGCGGCCTTTCTCGTAGCTCTTGAACGACAGCACCGATTCGTCGGCCTGGACATCGCCACCGCCGCCCCAGCGCACCACGATGCTGTCGAGCGCGCCCGGCGCCCGTCCCGCCATCGTGCTGACGATCGCGTCGGCCGGGATCATCCCGGTGCCCCAGGCCGCCTGCTGCTGCGGCGGGCCGATCAGGATGCGCTGCGGGTTGTCGCGCGTGCTTTCACCGGTGACGCCGGCCGCCCACATCCGTACCGCACAATCGAAAACCTTGCCTTGCCACCAATCGGGATAGCGGCCGGTGAGGTGCATCGCCCACTCGGCGCCGCCCGCCCTGGTCTTGCCGAGCTGGTTGCCGGCCATGAACAGGCGCTCGCGATTGGTCGCGCCGGCTGCGTGAAATTCGGCCTGTCGGGGATAAGGCCGATAGGCGGCAAGCTGGTTAGTGCGGCGCCTCCGGTCCAGCTCCGCCAGCAGGCTGAGATATTCCTTCCTTGCCGCCCGGCTGGGCGAAGCCTTTTGCGAAGTCCGGCTTCTCGAGGAACGGCCTAAGGACGGCTTCGAGGCCGCGGATGCGCTGCCTGATTTCGTCATCGCTCAATGCATCCAGATTGTTGATGTTGACACTAAGATCCTTGGGCAGCACCGAGAGCACGAGCTTCAGATACTGATCGGGCTTTTCGGCGCGCACCTCGGCGATGACGCCGGCGCCATGGGCGCGGAAATCGGCGCGGATCGCTTCGAGGAAGCCGTCGGCCAGCGTCTTCTTCGCCCGCTTGGTTCGCTTGCCGGGTGCTTGATCGTGCGGCTGGGGATCGCCGGTGGAAGGAGCCTTGGCCATGCCCTACTCTGCCGTCCCGGCGGAGATCGCCGGCTTCTTGTTGGCTGGCCGCACAATGCGCTTGCGCGGCTTGGCCTTCTTGCCGGCGCGTGCCGACTTCGGCTTGTGCGGCTGGCTCGCCGGCTTCGCATCAGTCAGCGTGCCGGGCTTCATCGCACCGGCGTCAAGCAAGGCATTCAGCCGTGCCCTGAGAATTGCCACCGCCTTGCCGTCGAGTGCTTCCGACGGGAAGCCGAAGCCGCCGACCGCATCGACGATACCGCCACGCAGCATACCGATCCGCACGCCGGCGGCGACCAGTTCGAAGCGGCCGATGCGTGCATAGGGTGCGGCGCCGGCGAACTCGCCAATGGCGCTGACGACCTCGTGGCCGTCATCGTCGGTGATGATGGTGGCGTAACGGTTGGACATGGGGATGTTCTCTGGGGTGGGCGCACGAGCGCGTTGCGGGATTCATGGTTGGTGATTTCGCGGTTCCGACGATCGTCAGGTCGCGTTCCTTCGCGCCCCTGTCCTGCCGGCCCCACAGCTGGCAGCTCACGTAACGTTTGGTCGAAAAGGAAGCCTGAAACAAAAAACCCGCCTCGGCGGGCGGGTCGTTGGAGCCAATTGGCACCATACCCAAATTAGTAGCATAGCTGCCGGCACAAAGCAAGAACAAAATGTGGCATCAGCGGAAAAAAATGCACTGACGACCTCGCACCCTTCATCGGTGGACGGCTGGAAAGAGGGGTTCTTTGGCGAGAAAGGCGGGGCATTGCGTGAGACTTGCGTTGATGGGATGGTGTTTGCGCTTGAGGGGAACGCGTCATGGGCAATGTCACCGGTCACTACGGCAGCGACGGCATCGTCGATCGCATATTGGCCGCGATCCCGGACGCCGACCCGGCCGGCAAACTCGCCGCCGCGCAACTCTATCCATTCGATCAGCTCCATGGCCGCGAACTGATCGCCACGCGGGAGCATGCTGCCCGTCTTGCGCCTTCGCCGATAGATCGGATCTTGGATATCGGCAGCGGCATTGGCGGGCCGGCAAGATTTCTGGCCTCGACCTATGGCTGCCAGGTCGACGGCATCGACCTGACGCCGGCCTTTGTCGCCGCGTCGAGCCGACTGACCGCACTCAGCGGATTGTCCGACAAGGTTCGCTTCCATCAGGCCGACGCGACGAAATTGCCTTTTGGCGACAGCACGTTCAATGCGGCGATCTGCTTCTATGTCGGCATGAACATCGAGAATAAGGCCGCGGTCATCGACGAGGCCTGGCGCGTGCTGAAACCGCGAGGCAGGCTGATCTGGACCGAGGCCGTGCTCGCCGGCGGCGAGCCGTACTACCCCATGCCCTGGGCGGTTTCGCCGGCGACCAGTCACCTCGCCGATCGGGAAAAATTGAAAACCCTGTTTGGCGATGCCGGGTTTCGCATCGACGAGATCGTCGACGAAACCGGCGAACATGTTGAGCTGGCGCTGCAGAGAGCCAATTCCGGCATCGTGCCCTCGCCGGCGAAGCAGCAGGCAAATGAAATCGTCATGGGCGCGGAATTCCTGCAGCGCCGCCGCAACTACATCCGAAGCCTGAGTGACGGAAAGCTCGCCTCGCTCGCCGTGATAGTCTCCAAACCGGCCTGAAACAAAAAACCCGCCTCGGGAGGCGGGTCGTCGGTGTGAATCAGCACCATACCCAGATTAGTAGCATAGCTGCCGGCACAAAGCAAGAACAAAATGTGGCGGCAGCAAAAAATGCGAGGTGGTGGGCGAGGCACACCGGCCGGCGAGACGCCACCGTCCGGATCAGAACAGGCATTCGCGCGTTTGAAGCTTAGCCAATGGGAGCAAAAGCCATGAATGTCGCCAATCTGCAACTCGAAGGCCTGCTTATGGCCATCGCATCGATCAATCAGGTGCTGGTCCGCAAGGGCGTGCTCTCTGTCGAGGAGATAGACATCGCCTTGCGCAAGGCCGAAGCCAGCGAGACCAACGAGGAAAGGTCCGAAGGCATGTCGGCGTCGAGCCGCGACGCCGTCAACTTCCCGATCCGACTGCTGGAGTTGGCCAATCAGTGTCAGCCGGAGACGGACATGCCGTCCTTCTCGAAACTGGCGCGCATGGTCGGTCAGATCAAGGAACCTTACAACGACCAGATGTGACGCGGCGATCATAACTGGCGCCGCGATCGGAGTTGACACAGCGATAACGGCTGCCGTGCCGGGCTGGCGGCGACTGCTAGCGGCCCTGCATGATCCTGATGACCTTGCTGTTGTCGGCGGTTGGCGAATGCAGCTTCACATAGTCGGCGTAGGTCAGTCTGCCACTGGCAATGGCATTGCTGATACGGCTGCACAGGGCCGTCTCGTACTTCGCCACGCTCACATTCATGAACGCAGCGTACGTTTTCTTTTCGCCGAGCGACGTGGATTTCTCTCTTGCAATGCAGTCCTTGATGACCAGGCGCTTCACGGCAGGGCTGCCTTCAAGCGTGGCATGCATCGTGTTGAATTCGCCTTCGGTCAACGTGGTGCAGCCGGCAAGCAGTGACGCGCCGATCATGGCGGCAGCAAAACGCGTGGCGATGTTCATGAATTCCCCCTCAAGACCCGTGTCTTGCTTAGCCCGTCGAAAGTTGGAAGTACAGAGGGAATGCAGGCGCCTCTACAAAAAGCATAAACCTAGAACGCCCGTTACTTTAGCTGTCGCTTTTATTGCACTCGACCTGCGATGGCCTGAATGACGGGACCCGGCCGTCCTCGATGTCACGACGATGCTGGTGCGGATCGAGACGCCGGATCCGAAATTCCGGCATCACCCCCTGCCAAGCTTCAGCGCCAGGACGCGGCCTGGCCCGTGCACGGCGGCAAACAGCAGCCCGGCCAGGAAGGTGAAATGGTCGACGAAGAAGCCGAACTCCGCCTGGTTGCCGGCCCAGTGCGATGGCCCGTGGAAGGCGAAGCCCAGGAACAGCACATAGGCGCCGGCGACGAGTGCTGCCCAGGAGAAGAAGGCGCCGGTCAGGAAGCATAGGACGAGGACGACCTCGAGCAGGGCTGCGCACCAGGCCAGGAACAGCGGGAACGGAAATCCGGCCGCCGCGATATAGCCGGCGGTGGCGCCGATATCGATGAATTTGAAGGTCACGGCCATCAGGAAGACGGCGGCAAAGATCAGGCGGGCGACAAGGATTGCCGCGGTCTGCCACGGCGACTGAACGGATGATTGAGTGGTTTCCAAGGTCATGATGTCCTCCCAAGAGTTGCGACGGTTTCGCCCCAAGGACGCACCACCAGCCGCAAGCCCGACATCATCCCCCGAAAAACCTGCAGGATACAAGCGCGTAGCGGGCCAGACATTGCAGAACCTGGTTCCTCGCCCAATGGAGGCAGGGCGCATATGGGCAAGTGCCCCCTCACCCGGATTGCCAACCGAATTGCGAAGGGCAATTCGGGGCAGTCCGACCTCTCCCCGAGGGGAGAGGAGGTCGCCTGCGTTGATGCCAGCCTCTTCTCCCCAGCGGGGAGAAGGTGGCCGCCCACGGGTCTTGCCTCCGGCAAGCCCGAGGACAGGCTCCGCGGCCGGATGAGGGGGACTCCCTATCGATTGCCTGCCTTTACTAGGGCGAGGAACCAGGTTCAGGACTACCCCACCTTGGCCCCCGGCTTGCTGATCGGCTCCCGTATCGTTCCATACTGGCTGCCCCAGCGGTCGGTCATCGCCCAGCGTATGTCCCAGAGCTCCGGGAAGAAGCGGTGGCGGGCGCCGGCCTCCAGCAATTCGACCGGCCGGCCCTTCAGCGATTTCGCGCCGAGGCCGATCGTGCGGTGGATGAGGTAGAGGTGGTTGGCGCGGAATTTCTGGAACAGCTCGTCGAACTCGACCAGCGCTTCGGCAACGACATAGCTGTCGCCGTGATCGTAGCCGGCATCGTAGACGTCCTCGACCGAGAGCCCGCGGCCATCGAGGTAGGACGCCTTGAAGGCCCGCCACAGATCGGGCGGCAGCCGCAGCAGCTGCTTGAAGCCCGGCGATTCCTGGCCGCTGCCATTGCCGAGCTGCAACCGGATCTGCTGGTATTCCTTGGGCGACATGGTTTCGAGCAGGTCGAGCTGCGCCGTCATCATGCGCATCAGCCGGTGCACGCGCCCCATCAGCGTGACGATGCGATGCGTGTCCTGCTTTTCCAGGAAATCGACGACGTCGACCAGCGTATAGGCGATGAGCTTCATCCACAGTTCCTCGACCTGATGCACGATCTGGAACTGCAGCTCGTCGGCATTGACCATCTCGGCCAGCGGCTTCTGGCAGGCGAGCAGCCTGTCGCATTTGAGGTAGACGCCATAGTCGCGCATCTCAGGCGTTTCGATGCGGGCATAATAGTCCTGCTTGTCCATGGCCATGCTCCTTGCCCCGGCCGTCGGGCCGCAGGCGCTTGTTGGGTCCCGGTCCCCGAGTCTAATCGCTTTCTTGCCGAACATTGTCCCTTTCTGTTATTCGGCTGGCGGGAAACAAAGGACAAAAACTGCATCTGAAGCGGAAGGAAAGAACGAATGCTGCTGGATGCGGTCGACCGGAAGATCGTCGCGGCGCTCGAACGCGATGCCCGCATCTCCTTTGCCGCGCTCGCCGACGAGGTTGGCCTGAGCAAGACGCCGTGCTGGAAGCGGGTCAAGGCGCTGGAGGACGCCGGCGTCATCCGCGGCTACTCGACCCGCATCGACCCGGCCAAGCTCGGCTTCGGCATCGAAGCCTTTATCCAGGTGTCGATCGATTTCGAGCTGTCGGACGCCTTCGAGGCGGCGGTGCAGAAGCATCCGCTGATCCGCCGCTGCCACGCCACGACAGGCGAGGCCGACTATCTCCTGCAGATCGTCACCGTCGACATGATGGCGCTCGACAGGATGCTGCGCGAGGAGCTCAGCCGGTTACCCGGCGTGCGGCGCACGATCACCTCGATGGCGATGCGCGAGATCAAGGGCGGCATCTCGTTCGCCAATGCCGTCGGGCATACGCAGACAAAGCGATAGACGGGCGGCGGGGCGGCGCCCCGGTCAGGCCCTCGTCACCAATTCGCGCCCCAGCCGCTTCGGTGGCTCGGCGCGCAGAACCACATTTGTCGTCACCGTGCCGTAGTGGCCGATGCTGTCGACGATGCTTTCAAGGTCGGGCGGTGACGGGACCACGACCTTGACCAGAAAACAGTCCTCGCCGGTCACCCGCAGTACCTCGATCACCTCCGGCAACTGGGCGAACTTCTTCAGGCAGGCCTGGATATGCTCATGCGTGGTGCGCAAGCGGATGACCGCCATGGTGCCGAGCCCGAGCGCTGCCGAATTGATCACCGCCTTGTAACCGGTGATGACGCCGCGCTCCTCCAGCCGCTTCACCCGTTCCGAAGCGGCGGGCTGGGACAGGCCGACGCGGCGGCCAAGCTCGGAGATGCCGATGCGGCCATCCTCCTGCATGATCTCGATGATCGCCAGATCGGTGGGATCGAGCCTTGGCCGATAATCGCCGTTCCGCATGATCACCTTTAATCCATCGGATTTCTTCGCTGCTTTCCGATGATCTCTCATTCCGCCGCCTGGGAGAAGACCTAGAATTGCGCGCGTTGCATCAGGAGAGAAGGGCTTCGCATGACCGAATTCATCATTGTGCCGGGCATCGGCGGATCGGGCAAAGCCCACTGGCAGACACGTTGGCAACAGGCGGACCTGGCGATGCGGCGGTTCAGCCCGGCGAGTTGGGACGCGCCGGACTTCGACGACTGGGTGGCTGCGCTGGAAGCCGCCGTAGGCCTGGCAAGGACACCACCGGTGCTCGTCGCCCATAGCCTCGGCTGCCTGCTGGTCGCGCACTGGCAGCGGATCTCGCCCCGCGAGGTCGGCGGCGCGTTGCTGGTTGCGGTTCCGGACCCTGCGTCGCCGGCCTTCCCCTCCTCCGCCCGCGCCTTCGCCGAGACACCGCAACAACGGCTTCGCTTTCCCTCGCTGATTGTCGCCAGCACCAACGATCCCTACGGCTCGCTGGACTATGTCCGGGCAAAATCCGAGCGCTGGGGCAGCGATCTCCATATCGCCGGACCGCTTGGCCACATCAATGGCGACAGCGGGCTCGGCGACTGGCCGGCGGGAATGGAGCTGCTGACGGCTTTTCTCGGGCAAACGCAAGCAAGCGCCCGAGGCGCCGTGCTTCAGCCGTGACCGCATCAGGACGGCTACCGCGCCGCCGCCCTGACCTGGTTGCGCCGCGATGCCGCGCCTCAGTTCGATGCTGCGGCCGGCGAGCTGAGTTCGAGGAACGGTACGGTTGAGCCCGGGATCATCGACTTCGGCAATTCCCCGTTCCATCTCTCCGCCTTGGTCAGTTCGACCAGCAGCGGATTGTTGGCGATTGCGGCGGCGCGGGCCTTGATGGCTTCCGCGGTCGCCTCGCCTTCGATCCTGGTCTTGTAGGCGCTGGCTTCGGCTTCGGCCTTGACGCTGTCGGCGCGGCCCTTGGCCTGGGTGACGGCGATGTCGGCCTTGATCTTTTCCTGCTGCAGGTTTTGTTCCTGCTTCTGCACCTCGACCTGCGCCGTCATCCTGGCTTCGACCGCCTGCTCGTAGGCGTCGGAGAAGTCGATGTTCTCGACCTGCACGCTGTCGATCATCACCGGGCCATCGGTTACCGCCGCAATGGCCTCGGCGACGTCCTTGTTGAACTTCGCCCGGTTCTGGATCACCGACACCGCGTCGTACTGGCCGAACACCGTCTTGATTTCCTGCGGTGCTTTCCTGGCGATGACACGGTCGGCCAGTGCCTCGATCGACCCGTAATTGGTGTAGACGTTGCTGACTTCGGCGGCCGGCACGTGGAAATTGACGGTGACGCGCATGTCCGCCGGCTGCTGGTCGCGCGAATAGGCCTGCATGGCCGGCAGGCCGCTGCAATCGTTCTGGTTCTCGCAGCCCCATTTGAGCACCTGCTGGCGCAGGCTGATCTTCTCGACGCGCTGCAGCCATGGCAGCTTGAAATGCAGCCCGGGATCGACGACCGAGCTCAGCGCCCCGTTGGTCAAGAGCACGCCGCGGTCGCCCTGGTCGATCGTGTACCAGGATCCCAGGAGCGCAAAGACGCCGAGCGCCACGATGACGAGGGCGATCAGGCCGGAACCGATCGACGCCGTCCCCGGCTTGCCCTGCGGACGGCCCGAATTGCCTTGCGTATCGGTCATTGCCCCACCCCAACTTGATTGCCCGTGCTGGTTTTGCCCACAATAGTGGCGGCATTGCAATCCTCTGGACATGGAAGGATGTTCGCGCCGGCCGGTCGGACCGGCCGGGTGGTTCGGGCCGGCCAGGACAATTCCCTACGCCGAAATTGCTTTACGGCACCTGCGTAATGCTGCCGCTGCCTCTGACCTCCGAACGCCGCATGGTCGGGTGCCCATAGACGTCGACGTCACCGCTGCCGGAAATCGTGACGTCCGCATACGCTTGTGCGGTAATCTCCGCATCGCCGCTGCCGCGGATCTCGATCCGCGCGGATTGGGCGATAAGGTTCCTGAGCCGGCCGGTGCCCGAACCGCGGATATCCAGATCGACCGTCTGGGCGGTTCCGGTTGCGGTAACGCTGCCGCTGCCGCGGATGTTCAGCTGCAGCCCGGGCTGATTGATCTGCGACAGGGCAAGGTCGCCGCTGCCGACCACTTTCCAGTCTGAAATTGCCGGCCCCGACACGCTGACATCGAACCGGGACGCGAACCAGCCCGGTTCGCAATCCAAGGTGAGCCTGCTGCCTTCCATCCGCACATGGTCGATCAGGGTCGACTCGCCGCTGACGACGGCCTCGGCCTTGTCACCCGGCTGATAACGGACTGAAGCCGGCAAAGCGATCGTGAAACTGCCGTCGTTGCGGAACGGCAGCGTGACCTCTTTTCTGGTCGATGTGGTTGCTCCGCAGGTGGATTGTCCGCCAATCCATGAACCCCCGGCGTTGATCCAGTCCGGCCCGGCCAGCCCGATGCCGACGGCCAGGAAGAGCGCGGCGCCGGCCAGTCCCGCCGCTGCGACGAATGCCAGTTTTCCCGTCATGGTCCGTTTCCTTCAACGTGATGACAAATTGCGATCTTGGCACCGCTCAAGCCTGGTTGCGGTCCGGGTGGGTCAGACGGGAATGCATCCGGGCATAGCGCCCGAAGACCTGTATGCCGGCGCTCGACCCCAGCAACAGCAGGGCGCCGCCGCCGAGGAACCCGCACACCAGTCCGGCGCCGATGAAGACGCGGCCAAGCATCGCCGTGAGCGTGCCGCCGGGCTCGAACAGCAGCGTGGTCAGAATGATCTTGATGCCCAGCGCACCGATGGCGACAAGCGTGATGCCAAGGCCGAGCGCAAGCACGACCGCGGTGATGAGCAGCGGCAGCAGGAAGACGATGTCGACGAAGGCAAGGCCGGCAAGCGCGAACGTCGCCGCCAACATGTTCGACACGCTCCAATGAGTTTCAAAACGGCGCAGCCCAGCTTCGGCGCGGAGTTCGCGGGCAAGCCTGGCCGGGTCACCCAGGGCCGCCGCGACCTCCGCTTCGCTGCGGCCCGAGGCATCGGCGAAATGGGCGGCGTAGTCGCCAATAATATCCTCGATCTCCTGAGTTGGCAGGCCGGCGAGCCCCAGTCTCAATTTTCGCAGGAAGGCATCCCTGGTCATGGCAAATCCTCAAGAAGTTTGTCGACTGCGCCCGCGAGCGAGCGCCAGTCGCGGCGATGAGCTTCGAAAGCCTGCTGGCCGAGCGGCGTGAGCCGGTAATATTTGCGCGGCGGCCCGCTGCTCGACTCGACGATGCGGGTGGCGACGAGGCCGTCATTCTGCATCCGCCGCATCAGCGGATAGATCGTGCCTTCTCCCATGTTCACAGCGGCGACCAGCGTGCTGGCGATCTCGTAGCCATAGCTTTCGCCCCGCGACAGCACGGCCAGGACGCACAACTCGAGAGCGCCTTTTCGCAACTGCACCTGGATCGAGTCGGTCATGCGTAACTTCCAATTCAATGGCTGTATATAACACGCTACCTGTTTATGCAAGGTAGCGATTGGTAGCTCGCCATCAGGCTAGGCGGACAATGGAGATTGGCTTTGAAAACCGCTTGTCTGTTTGACGCAGTTCCGGACGGAAAACCGCCGACACTTTTCTGGAACCGCTTTAGCGGACTTCCACTCCAGCCGCAGCGCCGCGCTGGTAGGCGTTGCCTGACGCGTCCTTCTGCCGTTCGGCATCGCTTTTGCGCTTCGGGCAATCCTCGTAATTGTGGTCGCGCCCACCGCAGTAGGAGCAGCATTTTGCCGGCGCGTCGGAGCGAAGCATCGTTGGCATGCACAAGAATGCACGAAAACCCGACAGATTGCTAAGGCTGCGGCACCGGCAAGGTCGATTTCGCCACGGAACCGCTGCCGTCGCATGAAAGTTATCTGCTCATTGCAACCGGAGCACAGGACATGGCCGACGACCAGAACCGCTACGAGACCGGAGCGAGGAAATATCCGGCAAAGACGAGCCCCGACGCGGCCGACGAATTCTCGCAGGATGCGGCCGGCAACAAGCCACCTCCCGGCGGCATGGGATTGACCAGGCCGGCTGACGATTTCGACGACAAGACCCGGCATTCGGAGGGCCAGAACCCGCCGCGCGCAGCGATCCGTCCAGACGGCAAGGCTACCGTCAAGAAGCCCGGCAAGGACGCAAGACGATGAACGTCGCCAATCTCCAGCTCGAAGGACTGATGATGGCAATCGCGGCCGTCAACAACGCGCTGGTCCACAAGGGCCTGTTATCGGTCGACGAAGTCGACATGGCGTTGCGCCGGGCCGAGGCGGCGATGACCAGCGACGAGCGTCTCTATGAAGACATGTCGCCGTCCAACCGCGACGCCGTCTGCTTTCCGCTCAGGCTGCTGCAGGCGGCCAACAATGCCCAGGGCGAAACCGGCGTGCCGTCCTTTGCCGAACTGGCCAGGATGGTCGGCCGGACCAAGGAGCCCTATAACGACCAGATGTGATGGAGGACGCCATGGCCGACGACAAATCCAAGACCAAGCAGGATCGCAAACTGGTCTCCGGCGAAGAGCCATACGAGGTCGCTGCGTTTGCCCGCAAATACGGCATACCGCAAAGCGAGGCCGCGACCATTATCAAGCGCTACGGCCCCTCGAGGAGGAAGCTCGACGCGCATATGGCGAGCCGCAACGCCTGATCCACGTTGGCGGCCGGCGCCGCTCACGCCAGAAGCGTCCCTGCCCTGCCGCCTTGTCGAGATCCGCCCCGCCGGGCGGCCTGCTGTGTGTCAGGCTCGCCGCTGCGGGATTCAACGCCTGGTTTTGATAGCCGTGGAATACTCTCGCGGCGCAACAACTCATTTACCTCGACACTGTACCAGTCCGGTGAGCAAAGCCGGGGGGTCGGATGCAGGAACAACTATTGCGCTACGAATGTGTCTTGGAGCCGAACGGACGATGGATGGTGTGGGACATCGTTCACGATCTGCCGGCGCAATTTTCGCAGATCGCGCTGATCGGCCTGAGCCGTCGTGAAGCGGTTTCGCTCTGCCGGCTGCTCAACGAGACGAGCCGTTCCGAGACGCGGCAGAGCCGGGCCTCCTGAGAAGCGCGTGCGTCTCAGGCCTGCCCAAGCTCGGGGGATTTACATGCGATCGACAATATTCGGTCTGGTCCTGTTGCTGCCGGCCGCCGCCCTGGCGGAGCCGATCGAGACCCAGAAGATCATCACGGCGGCGACCGGCGACTGGAACGGCGATGGCGCCGCCGATCTGGCGATGATCGTCGAGACCGAGCCCGGCTATTCCATGGACCTGCATTTGTTCCTCAGGGACCGCGACGGCAATTTTCTCAGGCCTGCCGGGGTCGTGCATGAACAGATTTACGCGGAATGGAAGGACTACGACCGGCCAGGCCCCGCCACATCCGACGCCGAGCCCGAACTCACCGCGCTCCCCAACGGCTCGATCAAGCTCTATATTCCGGCGATGGAGATCGGCAGCGAGCGGACCAACAAGACGCTGACGCTCGCCTGGCGCAACGGCACGTTCGTCGTCGCCGGTTTCGCCTACGAATATTGGGATTACATGGACGACAATGTTGCCGGCGACTGCGACTACAATGTGCTGACCGGCAAGGGCAAAAGCAGCAAGAAGCTGGCGGACGGCACCACCAGGCACGCGACCGTATCGGTCGAAGGCAAGGTCATCCCGTTCGCGGAGTGGACCCCAGGCACTGGCTTCAGCGCTTGCGGAGCGTGAGAGGTTTCGGTTGCCTCACTGCAGCGGCGGCTTCCACAGCAGGCTGTTGCGATCGGCGGATTTGACGCGCAGCCAGGTTTCGCGGCCGTCGCGCAGCACGCGGATCGGGATCTCGGCGCCCGCCGGGCCGCTCTTCCACAGCTTGCGATAAAAATCGGCGAGCCCGTCGACCGCCGCGTCGCGGACATCCGAGATGACGTCGCCCTGGCGTAGGCCCGCCTGGGCGGCGGGGCCGCCCTCGGCGACGCTCATCACCACGACCTTGCCGTCGCTCTCGGCCGAGAAGGCGCCGAGCCACGGCCGCGGCGGCCTGGCGACCTGGCCGCGCGTCAGGAGATCGTCGAGGATAGGCGGCAGCAGATCGATCGGCACCACCATGTTGATGTCGGCGACCTCACCGTTGCGGCTCATCTGCAGGCGCAGCGAACCGATGCCGAGCAGCCTGCCATCAGCGCCGATGAGGCCGGCGCCGCCCCATGAGGGGTGGGCCGGCGCCGTGAAGATCGCTTCGTCGAGCAGATATTCCCAATAGCCGGCGAATTCCTGCTTGGTGACGATCTGCGCCCGCACCGAGCGGCCGACGCCGTCGGCGAGCACGACGGGATCGCCGATCTTCGCCCTGGACGCATCACCGAGCGCAATGGCGGGCAGTCCGAGCGGCGCCAGCGCCTGCACCAGGCCGAAGCCCGATTCCTGATCGTAGGCGAGCGCATGGGCGGGCACCACGCGGCCGTCCTGGTCGGCCAGCCAGACCTCCTCGGCCTCGGTGATGAGATAGCCGATAGTGAGCACCAACCCGTCGCCGCGGATGACGACGCCGCTGCCTTCGCGGCGGGTGCCCAGCGCGTCTGCCGTGAAGGCGTCTTCGGGGACGGTGGCGCGGACGGCCACGATGGATCGCAAAAGGGGCTCGATATTCATGCTTTGGTTCCTGACAATGTTCGCAGGCTGATATGAGGTTCGCAGGCCGATATGGGCTATAGGTATGGCGCAGGTGACCAGGCGCAAGAGGCGGCGCCGGCTTTGGTGTGGACCGGCGCCTCGCCGTTGGCGCCGGGGTTTTGCAACAGCGCCGGCCGCCCTATCTGTACCTACGGCTATCCGAAGCTGTCCTATGCAAAGTTCCTCCTCCATCACCCAAGTTGATACCCTGAGATCCTCCCCAATCCTTCCAATCCCCAATCCTTCCAATCCAAAGGCCTCCCGACATGAACGACTACACAACGGACCAATATACGCCGCCAAAAGTCTGGACCTGGAACAAGCCAAATGGCGGCGCTTTCGCCAGCATCAACCGGCCGATCGCCGGCCCGACGCATGACAAGGAACTGCCGGTCGGCAAGCATCCGCTGCAGCTTTATTCGCTGGCGACGCCGAACGGCGTCAAGGTGACGATCATGCTGGAGGAGCTTCTGGCGCTCGGCCACAGCGGCGCCGAATACGACGCCTGGCCGATCAGGATCAATGACGGCGACCAGTTCGGCAGCGGCTTCGTCGAGGTCAACCCCAACTCCAAGATCCCGGCCATGATGGACCGCAGCGGCGAAAAGCCGATCCGCATCTTCGAATCCGGTTCGATCCTGCTCTATCTCGCCGAAAAATTCGGCGAATTCCTGCCGACAGAGCAGCCGGCTCGTGCCGAAACCCTGTCATGGCTGTTCTGGCAGATGGGGTCGGCGCCCTATCTCGGCGGCGGCTTCGGCCATTTCTATGCCTATGCGCCGATGAAGATCGAATATGCCATCGACCGCTTCGCCATGGAGACCAAGCGGCAGATGGACGTGCTTGACCGGCGCCTGGCCGAAAGCGAGTATTTAGGCGGCAGCGACTACACGATTGCCGACATCGCGGTGTGGCCCTGGTATGGCGGGCTGGCCAAGGGCCGCATGTATGATGATTCCGGCGAGTTCCTGCAGGTGGAAGAGTACAAGAACGTGCAGCGCTGGGCCGACGCCATCGACGCCCGGCCGGCGGTCAAGCGCGGCCGCATGGTCAACCGCACCTTCGGCCAGCCTTCGATGCAGCTGCACGAGCGCCATGACGCCAGCGACTTCGAGACGAAGACGCAAGACAAGCTCGAGGCGGCCAAAAGCTAAGCGGACGACGCGCCGATCTCCCCCCTCGTGGGGGAGATTGGCAGCTTCGGCTGGCTCGCCTCCACCGCCGCCATCCACAGCCGGTCGATATCGGCCAGGAATTTCTCGTCGAGCTTGTCGAGGTGCTTCCAGTACATACCGTCCTCGAAGAAATAGCCGAGTTCCTTCTCGATCCTGTCGGCCTCCTCCGCGCGATCGAGCCGCAGGCCGGCAAGCACCTCCGCCTTCATTTCCGAAAGCTGAGAGGAAGAAAGCGCATCGAGTTCGTCGAGCGTCAGCCGCGGGAAGATCAGCCGGCTGCGCGGCAGGTCGGATAGGTTGACGCACAGGCACCCGCGCCGGAGCGCATGGATGAGCAGGCGGGCCGACTTCGCCTCGAGGTTGCGCAGCGTGACGTCGTTGCGCAAAGGGTCGGCGCGGCCGACGCCGTAAAAATGCGTGTTGCCGGGCTGGTCGTAGATCATGTCGCAGCCAAGGAATGCCAGCACGTCGGGCTTCTGGCTGTGGATCGTCCAGTAGGCCGCCGTCATCGACATGGTGCCGCCGGCATAGACGAAGCCGCCAAAGCTGTTTTGCGCCGGAACGTAATGCGAGGCGCTGAAGATCTGCGCCTGCTGCAGGGGATCGCCTTGCGGCATCCGCTCCGCCGGGAAATCGCCGGCATGGACGAGGAAATCCCAGTCGGGGCGCACGCGCCAGGCATTGTTGATGGCGACGATCTTGCCGAAGGCCTGCTTGGGCCAGGCCGCGCAGCGCACCACATCGGGGGCGCTGCCGATCAGCAGAATCACGTTTGGCGTTCCGTCGATCACCATACCCCCTCTCGACCGACCGAAATGCATCTCAAGGCCGCCCGGTTGAACGGCTTTATAGCCTCAACGCCGCATCGAAACACCAGCCGGATTTAGGCTGACATCAACAAAAGGGAGCTTTGCCAGCCGGTTGTAAAGTGTGGCCTCAGGCACCGTCGTATAAGCAGGAGGCAGGTTTTCCCGCTAGCCCAAAACCGACGATATGAGTTGGGCGATATATATTAGTTGACTAAACTAGCGGAACGTCCAATGCACATTCCCAGAACCGAACATGTCCTGTCTAGACCATGATATCTATATGGGACATTACTACATAAGCTGAACGCGACCTCGACGGTTCGGTGGCTGCGCGTCCCCTACTCCCCAGCAACCTCCCTGTACGCCCTCACAACCCCATCAAGCCCACGTATCTGCCACGTCTCCCCGTCCCGCGCCTCGAGATAGGACCGGCCGAGCGGCACTTTCCCTCCGCCGTCCGGCAGGTCCAGCACATAGACGGGGTTGCAGATGCCCGACAGGCGCGCACGCAAGGCGCTGACCAGCGCCTGGCCCTCGGCGATCGTGGTGCGCCGGTGCGCCATGCCGCGCGCGAGATCGCCGTGGTGCAGGTAATAGGGTTTGACGCCAAGGCGGTACATCAGCTCGCGGCACAGCTCTTCCAGCACCTCGACCGTGTCGTTCACGCCTTTCAGCAGAACGCTCTGGTTCAGCAGCACGAAGCCGCCCTGCCTTAAAGTACGGCAGGCCCGCTCGGTCGCCTCGGTGATCTCGCGCGGATGGTTGAAATGGGTGACGACCGTGACCATCAGCCGGCCCTGCAAGGCTTGAACCAGCCCGCCGGTGACGCGCGAGGGCAGCGCCACGGGCACGCGGGTGTGGATGCGCAACAGCCGCACATGCTGGATCGCCTCGACGCGGGCGCGGATTTCCGTCAGCGTCTTGTCCGGCAGGGAGAGCGGATCGCCGCCGGTCAGAATCACCTCGCGGATTTCCGGATGGGACTCGATGTAGGCGAACGCCGGCTCCAGCGCCTCGCGCGAAAAACCCCGGCCGATCGAGGTCAGCGACTCCTTGCGAAAGCAGAACCGGCAATAGACCGCGCATTGATAGGTCGGGAACAGCAGAACCCGGTCGGCATGGCGATGCGTCAATCTCGGCACCGGACTGAAGGCGTGGTCGGCGATCGGATCGTCGAGCTCGCCCTCCTGCTCCGTCAGTTCATTGGGCGACGGGATGACCTGAAGCCGTATCGGATCGGCCGGGTCGCTCCAGTCGATCAGGTCGAGATAGGCCTTGGGAATGCGAACCTTGTGACGCGTGGCCGCGGCTTCGGCCGCCGCGCGCTCGGCAGGCGACAGCGGCAGGGAATCCAGATCGCCTATGTGCCGCACGCCCTCGCGAACATCGTCCTGCCATGCGGCATCCGCCTCGTCGGCACGCTCGTCATCGGCTGTCATGCCGGCCGCATCGACGGCCATGCTGGCGTCGGGGATGTCGGGATGTGAGGTCATGGAGGCTCCTTGAATTCGGGCTGGGTACAGCATTGGAGCCACGACTTGAAGGCAATAAGCGGTGTTGGGCCGGTTGGAGTGCGCGGCCAGGAGGCGGCGGCCGTCCACTGATCAGAACCAACGTCCCGCCCGCTGACGCATAACATTAGCTTGCTCTTATATTAGCTTGAGCGTATACACATAAACGGCCGGTAATCTACCCCCCACCGGTTAGGCTCGGCGCCAGTCCCTCCCTACCCCTCAGGTCAACGACGCCGGGCCGCTCGGCCGCCGCAATTGAGGCGACCGACCAGTTCTCTTCGATGTTGATCATGTCCCTCCTCGACCCGGCAGCTGGGTGAATGCATCGGCGATGTCCGCGTGTCTTCCCGTCGCCGGCCGCGGTCGCTAATCTCGGATCGCGAAAAAGCTGGAGAACAGGGAATGGCGAACGACTTGTCGCCAAGGCTTTTGGCGATCATCAACGCGCTGCCTTTGCGGCCGGGCATGCGAGTGCTGGAGATCGGCTGCGGTCCAGGTGCTGCAGCGCGCGAGATCGCGCGCCGGATCGGCGGCGGGCATGTGCTGGCGATCGATCGCTCGGCCAAGGCCATCGCGCAGGCCAGGGCCGCCTCGCGCGCCGAGATTGCGGCAGGCCGGTTGAGTCTTCGCCAGGTTCGCGATCGAAGATTTCGAGTTGGAGGCCGACGAGAAGCGCTTCGATATTGCCGTTGCGGTGCGCGTCGGCGCGCTGGATGGGCGTCATCCCGAAGCAGGAAAAATCGCCCTGCGGCGGCTCGGCGCCGCGTTGACCGCGCAAGGCCAGCTGTTCATCGACGGCGGCGATCCGCTGCGCGAAATTGCGATACACGGCTGAACAGCTCGTGCTTAGCCTCCGGAATCGAGCGGCAGCTGGGTCCGCGCCTCAGCTCCTCAACCCCGGCGCCTCCTGCCCGGTGCGCTCGACATATTCGGTGTAGCCGCCGCCATAGGTGTGGATGCCCTCGGGCGTCAGTTCCAGCACCCGGTTCGACAGCGCTGCCAGGAAATGGCGGTCATGCGAGACGAACAGCATGGTCCCCTCGTACTGCGACAGCGCCGTGATCAGCATCTCCTTGGTGGCGATGTCGAGGTGGTTGGTCGGCTCGTCCAGCACCAGCAAATTGGGCGGGTCGAACAGCATCAACGCCATCACCAGCCGCGCCTTCTCGCCGCCCGACAGCACGCGGCATTTCTTCTCGATCTCGTCGCCGGAAAAGCCGAAGCAGCCGGCCAGCGCCCTGAGCGGTGCCTGGCCTGCCTGCGGAAACGCGTCCTCCAGCGTCTGGAACACGGTGCGCTCGCCCCCCAGCACTTCCATGGCGTGCTGGGCGAAATAGCCCATCTTGACGCTCGGGCCGCGCGCCACAGTGCCATTGTCCGGCTCGGAAGCGCCAGCCACCAGCTTCAGCAGCGTCGACTTGCCGGCGCCGTTGACGCCCATGATGCACCAGCGCTCGCGGCGGCGCACCTGAAAATCCAATCCCTCGTAGATCGAGCGGCTGCCATAGCCCTTGTGCACGTTCTTCAGCGTCACCACGTCCTCGCCGCAGCGCGGCGCCGGCTGGAAATCGAACGACACTTTCTGGCGCCGCTTGGGCGGCTCGACCCGGTCGATCTTGTCCAGCTTCTTCACCCGGCTCTGCACCTGGGCGGCATGCGAGGCACGTGCCTTGAAGCGCTCGATGAAGGCGATCTCCTTGGCCAGCATCGCCTGCTGGCGCTCGAACTGCGCCTGCTGCTGCCGATCGGCAATCGCCCGCTGCTGCTGGTAGAATTCGTAGTTGCCGGAGTAAGCGGTCAGCGAACCGCCGTCGATCTCGACCACCTTGTTGACGATGCGGTTCATGAACTCGCGGTCGTGCGAGGTCATCAGCAGCGCGCCGTCATAGTTCTTCAGGAACTGCTCCAGCCAGATCAGGCTTTCCAGGTCGAGATGGTTGCTCGGCTCGTCGAGCAGCATGGCGTCGGGCCGCATCAAAAGTATCCTGGCCAGCGCGACGCGCATCTTCCAGCCGCCGGAGAGTTTCCCGACGTCGCCGTCCATCATCTCCTGGCTGAAGCCGAGCCCGTCCAGCACCTCGCGAGCCCGCCCATCCAGCGCATAGCCGTCGAGCTCCTCGAAGCGGTGCTGCGCCTCGCCGTAGCGGGCGATGATCTCGTCCATCTCACCGGCGCGATCGGGGTCGCCCATGGCGTGCTCGAGCTCGCGCATCTCGGCCGCCACTTCGCTCACCGGCCCGGCGCCGTCCATCACTTCGGCAACGGCGCTGCGGCCTTCCATGTCGCCGACATCCTGGCTGAAATAGCCGATGGTGACGCCGCGATCGACCGAGACCTGGCCCTCGTCGGGCTGCTCCTCGCCGTTGATCATGCGAAACAGCGTCGTCTTGCCGGCGCCGTTAGGCCCGACCAGCCCGACCTTCTCGCCCTTCTGCAACGCGGCGGAGGCTTCGATGAAGACGATCTGCCGGCCGTTCTGCTTGCTGATATTTTCGAGACGTATCATGCTTCCACGCGAGGCTTCAGGGATTTTCCCCGCGCCTTACGCGATCGGCCCCCTCAGAGGAAGCCTGCAAATCATGAACGCCTGCGCCAAATCGCCCAAAGCCTTCAGGGTCGATGGACATCGATTGCCCGGCCGAGAATTGGTCACTACCTTGCGGTGATTGCAAGCTTGCAAAGACGGCCATGTCAAATATCGTCTATCCATCCCGGCTGAGGTTGAGAGGCGTTAGCGCAGGGAATCTCGGTCCAATATTGAAAAACGGTCATCTTGTTACGGAAAGCCTGATCAGCGAGGGGTGTACCGAGCAGGAAATCCGCTCCGGCATGAAAATCCCGGACAGCGAGAAAATACTGGAACAGTGGCGGCCGACGGATCCCAAGAGCTTCGCTCTAGCACTAACCCTGGCGATCGGGTGGGACGAGGATATTGGAAGCGATTACTTCGAGGTGTACGTCATCGCTAACCAGATCAGAGACCAGATAAATCTCAATCGGCGCGCGGTCATCTTCGTCGAAGAGTTTGACTGGCCCAGTCTCAAACAAAGCCTCCTCAACATTCTCGATAAATGCGAAGGAACAACGTGGAAGGAAAGCGTCCGCGCATTACGAAAACGCTTCGAATGGGAATACGACGGAATGGCCGCATACGAGTCTTGGCTTAAGTAGCCCTGCCGAATGAGCCGGCGATCAGCTATCGGTAAGGGCCTTTGTCGTCGCCAGCTTGACCCCGGCGGCGGCAAATGCCGCATTGTGCCGGACGATGATCTCCGCCGCGGTCTCGCTGGTGGTGTCGAGCGTGCTGTGGGCGTCGGAAAGCACGGTGACGCCCAGGCCCGCCGCAAAGGCGCCCTTCACCGTGGCCGCCACGCAAAAATCGGTCTGCGCGCCGATCAGAATGACCTCGCCGGCGCCCTGCCCGACTACCCATTCTGCAAGCGCGGCATTGCTGAACGCGTCGCCGACACGCTTGGCGAAAATCGGCTCGTCCTCGGCCTGGCCGAGCGCCGGCCACACCGGCCAGCCCGGCTCACCCGGCGCCAGAGGATCGCCCTGCGGGCCGTCGTGCCTGATGAAGGCGATCTTGCGCCCGCTCCGCCGTGCCCATTCGATCAGCGCGCGGGTCCGGGCAACCATGCCGTCGGCATCATAGATCGGCGGTTCGGCAACGCCGTCGAACATGCCGGTCTGAAGATCGATCACGATGAGCGGCGCAGTGGCCGCGGGGCTGGTCCCTGACATAGCTTTTTATAGCACGAGGGCGGAGCTGATCAAGGATCAGGGCCGCGATCACGCGCAGCGCAATGGCAGGTGGCTGGAGTTCCGTGACAGTCCGCTTGCAGCAGCGCTAACATAGCGCGCTATTGGGATGTGGGTCAGTTCGAAATTCTGGCTATCGGCCGTGACCGGATTGCATTCGTGGCAAGCTCCTGCGACGAAATTCCCATGACACATGCAGCCGTAGCTTTCCTTGCGATCGTGACTTCGGTGTTGGTTGCGATCCTACCCGCACAATCGCAAGAGTGGACGCCCTCGGAGGACGCGGTTCGAGATGCAACGGAAACGGTTGGTCGCTATTTCCTTTCGCTCGATAACCAAGAGTATGGGCGGGCATACGAAATGATGACTGATACCGCGAAAGCTTCGATCCCATCGAACGCCTTCGTGGAGCAAAGTAAAGATTTTCATTCTCAAGCCGGCGCTGTGCGCGAGCGCCGGCTACTCAAATTCACGTGGTTGAAGGACCCAGCGAATGCTGCCTTTCCTGGCGTTTATGCCGCGGTCGACATAGCGGCGAAGTTTGAAAACATCGATCGTTACTGCGGCTATATTGTCCTCTATCAGCGGCCGTCAGGTGGACATTTTCGAGTCATGCGGATCGAAAGCAACTTCATCGACAACGCTGCCGCGAAAAGCATTGAAAAGACCCAATCGAAACTCGAATTGGATCGAGCATGGGCCGAGTTGTCGGCTAACTGTCCGAATTTTCCATCGTGAACGTGAGGCGCGGTCCGTTTTTGTACGTTCCGCGACCATCGGCTTTCGGCTTCCCTCGCTTCGATCAGCGCAACGATGTCGGTGATCTCCTACAGTTTGCCGGCCCTTGGACGCGAACGCAGCGAGAGCGCAGCTTAGGTCCTCACCCAACCCCGCCCGTCACGGCATATCTCGTTCCGATCGCCCTTCGCAAAGTAGCCGGCGGCCCGGTGCACGATCACACCCGGCCCGATGTCCCATCCTCGCCAAAAATCCCGGTCACCCAGTCGATGAACACGCGTACCCGCGGCGCGAGTTGGCGGTTCTGCGGGTAGAGCGCCGACAGTGGTGTCGGCGACGGCGGGTAATCCGGCAGCACTTCGACAAGCGTGCCGCGTGCGAAATCCCCGGCGAAGCGGTAGTGCGGCGCCTGCACCAGGCCGAAGCCGAGACGCGCCAGCTCCGCCATCGTGTCGGAGCCGTTGACCGTCACCCGGTTGGGCAGCGTGACATAGCGCAACGCGCCGCCAACGGTGAATTCGAGCGGCATGACCTCGCCGGTCCGCGACGAGCGGAAGCCGACCATCAGATGGCCTTCGAGATCGTCGGGGGTTGCCGGCATGCCGTGCTTTTCGAGATAGGCGAGGCTGGCGCAGGTGACTTCGCGCAATGTTGCCACCCGCCGCACGATCATGCCGCTGTCGGCCTGTTCGCCGGAACGCAGCACGCAGTCGATGCCCTCGCGCACCAGATCGACCAGCCGGTCGCCGTCGCCGATATGCAGGTCGATCCCGGGGTAGCGGTCGAGGAACTCGGAGAGCCGCGGCAGGATGAAATGACGGGCCATGAAGCCGTGCACGTCGATCCTCAAAAGGCCCTGCGGCTGCGCCGATTGAAAGCCGGCCTCGGCATCCTCGACATCGGCAAGGATGGCGAGGCAGCGCTGGTAATAGGCCTGGCCGTCCAACGTCGGGGTGACATGGCGCGTGGTGCGTTCGAGCAGCCTCACCCCCAGCCGCGCCTCTAGGTCCTTGATCGCCTCGGTGGCGGTCGATCGCGACATCGAGAGATCGGCGGCAGCCGCGGTGAAGCTGCCGCGCTCGATCACACGGGCAAGCAGGCGCATCCGGTCGAGACTGTCCATCGCCATTGTTCGCCATATCCGAATGGTGTTGGCAAGTCCCGAGCGATTATCCCGCAGGATTTATCGCCTATTTTCAGCCGACAAGAATTGGAGAGCTGACATGACTGCGCGGAATGGAAAGGTGGCGTTGGTGACCGGCGCCTCGAAGGGTATCGGTGCCGAAATTGCCAGGCGCCTGGCACGCGACGGCTTTTCGGTCGTCGTCAACTATGCCAGAGGCGCAGAAGCCGCCGAAGGCGTGGTGCGCGAGATCGAGGCGGCAGGCGGCACGGCGATCGCAGTTCAAGCCGATGTCGGTGATCCCAAGGGGGTCGCGCATCTGTTCGACGCAGCCGAGCAGGCCTTTGGCGGCCTCGACGTGCTGGTCAACAATGCCGGCATCATGAAGCTCGCGCCGATCGCGCAGACGGACGACGCCGGTTTCGAGCAACAGGTCGCGGTGAACCTCGGCGGCGTCTTCCGCGGCATGCGCGAGGCCGCAAGGCGGCTGCGCGAGGGCGGCCGCATCATCAGCTTCTCGTCCAGCGTGGTCGGGCTCTACCAGTCGAGCTACGGTGTCTACGCTGCCACCAAGGCCGGCGTCGAGGCGATGACGCATGTGCTGGCCAAGGAACTCGGGCCGCGCGGCATCACCGTCAATGCCGTGGCGCCGGGGCCGGTGGCCACCGATCTGTTCCTCGGCGGCAAGTCCGAGGCACTGGTCGAGACGATCACCAGGATGATCCCGCTCGGGCGGCTCGGCCAGCCCGCCGACATCGCCGGCGTGGTGTCGTTCCTCGCCGGACCGGACAGCGGCTGGGTCAACGGCCAGGTGCTGCGCGCCAATGGTGGCACGGTCTGACTTTACCTCCAACAGCCAACAGGAAATCGACATCATGCCGTTTGCAAATTTCAAGGTGCCTGAGCGCGCGCTGTCCGCCGGACAAAAGGAAGACCTGGTCCACAAGACCACAGCCCTGTTCGTCGAGATGTTCGGCGAAGGCGTGCGCCCCTACACGATGGTGCTGATCGAGGAGGTCGCCGATGGCGGCTACGGCCGCGCCGACGTGGTGTTCACGATTCCTGGGGGAAGGACGTGAAGCTGCCGATCTCCTCCCTTCTGGGACCCTCAAGGGTGAGATTGCAGCTTGGCGGTCGCGCGCTAGATCGCTGGCAGAGGCTAAGGCGAGGCCAGCGATGGACGATTGGAAGCTACCTTGGGACGGCGGTTGCTTGTGCGGTGGAATACGCTTTCGCATCAGCGCGCCGCCCTTGCTGACGACGGCGTGTCACTGCACCGGCTGCCAGAAGCTGAGCGCCAGCGCGTATTCCCTGACCATCGCCGTGCCCAGCGACGGTTTCGCCATAACGCAAGGCGAGCCGGTGGTCGGCGGCCTGCACGGCCCGCACCGGCAGCTCTATTGCCCGCACTGCAAGAACTGGATGTTCACGCGTCCGCATGGCCTGGATTTCCTTGTCAACGTGCGCGCGACCATGCTGGACGAGCACCATTGGTATGTGCCCTTCGTCGAAGTCTTCACTTCGGAAAAGCTGCCCTGGGCTTCGACCGCCGCTACCTACAGTTTCGCTACTCAGCCCGACCTTGAGGGATACGCCCCTTTGATCGAGGCGTTCGCCCGCGAAGCGGCGCGGCCAACCTGACTGGTTGCCGCCCGGAAAGGCGGCGCCAGCTTTCGTGCCTCACTTCAACTCCAGCCAGACCGGCGCGTGGTCGCTGGCGCCGACCTCGCCGCGCACGTCGCGGTCGATGCCCGCCGCTACCAGCCGGCGCGACAGCTTCTTGCTGAGCAAGATATGGTCGAGGCGCAGGCCGGCATCGCGCGGCCAGCGGTTGCGGCGATAGTCCCAGAATGTGTAGAGCGTCTCCGTCGGGTGCTTCTTGCGCAGCGCATCAAGCCAGCCCTGGTCGAGCAGCCGCTGGAACGATGCCCGGCTTTCCGGCTGCACCAGTGCATTGTCGTCATAGGAGCGGGTCGGGTAGATGTCGCGCGGCTCGGGCACGATGTTGTAGTCGCCGGCCAGCACCACCGGCAGGCCGGTGTCGAGCAACTGCGCCGCATGCGTCTCCAGCCTTTCGTGCCAGGCCAGCTTGTACTGGAATTTCGGGCCGGGCTGCGGATTGCCGTTCGGCGCGTAGAGGCAGGCGACGACGATGCCGTTGACCGCCGCTTCGATGTAGCGCGCCTGCTGGTCGCCGTCGTCGCCGGGCAGCGCCTCGCGGGTCAGCACCGGCTCCGAGCCACGCGAAAGGATGGCGACGCCGTTCCAGGTCGGCTGCCCGACCCACACCGCCCCGTAGCCGGCCGCCGCAAGCGCGGTGCGCGGAAACTGCGTCTGCCTGGCCTTGAGCTCCTGCAGGCAGGCGATGTCGGGTTTGGCGGCGGCCAGCCATGCGAGCAGGTTTGGCAGCCGGCCGTTGATGTTGTTGACGTTGAAGGTGGCGATCTTCATCGGCCTGCTTCAGCGCACGATCCGTTCGGTCCACGCCTTCACTGCATCAGCCAGCGTCTTCAGATGATCGGCGGTGGAGAAGCCGGAGATGTTTTTGCGCGGCTTCAGATCATGGTCGCCGTCTTCCAGCCAGAAGATCTCGATTGCGTCGGACAGAGCATAGGTCGCGACCTCGTCTTTGGTCCCGAACTCGTCGCGCGTGCCCTGGAAGACCAATGTCGGCGTCTTCAGATCGGCGAGATGCTTCGTCCGAAGCTGTGTCGGTTTGCCCGGCGGATGGAAGGGATAGCCAAGGCAAAGCAGGCCCGAGATCTCGCCCTTCGAAAACATCTCCTCGGCGATCATCGAAGCGACGCGTCCGCCCATCGACTTGCCGCCGATGATCAGCGGACCCTTCACGCCCTTCGCCCGGAGGTCGGCGATTGCCTTGACGTATTCGGGGTTCACCGTCTCGGCGCGCGGCGGCGGCTTGCGATGGCCGTAGCGGCGGGCCGCCATGTAGTGGAACTCGAAGCGCGCAACGCGGAAGCCGGCCTCGGCCAGCGCTTTTGCCGTCGCGGTCATCGAGGGCGAATCCATCGGCGCCCCGGCGCCATGGGCGAGCAGGATGGTGATTGGGGCGGTGTCGGGGCCGTCGAAGAGGAAGGTCGTCATGGGGTGGCCCGCAGATGAAGGCCGAGTTCCTTCGCACCCCCCTCTGTCCCGCCGGACATCTCCCCCTCAAGGGGGGAGATTGGATGACGTCTGCGTTTTCGCCAACCACCAAAGCTGAAAGGCACGCGGGGCGCCGAAGCTGCCGATCTCCCCCCTTGCGGGGGAGATGTCCGGCAGGACAGAGGGGGGTGTTCAAGCGCAGGCATTGGATTACCTCACCCCGCCGACATCCGCGCCAGCTGCAAATCGACGAACTGGATACCCTTGGCCGCCATACGTGCCCATTCGGAATCCGCGTCGAGTTCGAGGTAGCGCGCCCAGTTCCGCCGCGCTTCGGCTAGATTGCCGGCGTCGAACTCCAGCCTCGCAAGGTTGAACACCGCATCGGCGTACTTCGCATCTAGCGAAATCGCCTTCAGCAGATGCCGCCGAGCCGACGCCACCCGCCCCTCTTCGCTCATCAGCCCGGCCAGATTGAACCATGCCTCGACGAACACCGGGTCGCACTTGATGGCGCGGGCATAGTCGTGCGCCGCCTCGGCCGCGTGGCCGGAGGCGCGCAGGCAGTTGGCGCGGTTGAAGGCGGCGATGGCATCGCTCGGGTCGATGGCTAGGCAGCGCTGGTAGAGTGCCGCGGCCTGCTCGTGGTCTTCAGCCTCTTCCGCCGCCTCGGCATCGGCGAACAGCTCTTCCAGCGTGTCGTCATCCTGCGTTCCCAGATCGAACAGCAGCTGGCCGTTGACTTCGCTCTGGCCGCCCTCGAGATAGATCGCGTCGGCCCGCCCGTGCTGCGAGCCGACATTGAGCGATTTGGCGGTGAGCGAGGCGATCGGGCCGGAGCGATGCACCGACCGCACGATCGCCCCCCATGAGGCGCCGCCGGCGACCAGCCCGGCATATTTGCGGGCGAGGATCAGGTCGCGGAAGGAATACGGTTCGCAATCATGCTCGAAGGCGTCGAACAGCGACAAAAGGTCGAGATCGGCGCCGGTCAGCCGCGACTGATCGATCAGCGACTGCCGCGACAGCGTCGAGGCTTCCGGTGCCTTCATCAACCCGAGCAGCCGCAGGAAGCCGTTCTCGCTGACCAGCCTGCGCCCGGCTGCACGTTCCGCAGCGACGCGGCGCTCGATCTCGATGTCGCCGGCCCTGGCGAGCAACATGCGGCCCAACACGACATGCGTGGTGCGCCGAGTGACGCCGCGCCGCAACTGGCCGTGCTGGCGCGCGACCTCGCGCGCCGCCAGCCTGAGCGGAAAGGCCGCCAGCGCGCCGACGATGCCGAAGACCGTGCCGGCAAGAGCCGTCACGCCTTGCTCTTGCCGACGGCTTTGAGAAGGTTCGCCTTGAGCGGGTTTTCCTTGGCCGCGCCAGCGCCGGCCTTGGCGGATTTCGCCGCAGGCTTGGCCGTTTCATCGGCCTTGCTCTTCGATTTGGCCGGCGGCTTGGCCGATTGCGACAGGCTCGCCTTCAGCGCATCCATGAGATTGATGACGTTGCCGCGCTCAGGCGCCGCCGCGATGATCGGCTTGTGGCCCTTGAGCTTCTCGCGGATCATCGTCATCAACGCGATCTCGTAGCGGTCCTCGTAATTCTTCGGATCGAAGGTGGTTTCCTTCTGCTTGATCAGCGCTTCGGCCAATTGCAGCATTTCCGGATCGGGGTTTCCGGCCGGGATATTGCCGAAATATTCAGCCGTGCCACGCACTTCGTTCGGATTCCTCAAGGTGCAGACGAACATGCCGTTCTCGCGCGCGCCGATCGTCACCACGCGCTCGCGGCTGGACAGCACGAGGCGGGCGATCGCCAGCTTGCCGGATTTGCGCATCGCTTCGCGCAACACGGCAAAGGTCTCCTCGGCCATTGCGCCATCCGGCGCCAGGTAATAGGGCGCGTCCTGGTAGATGACGTCGACCGAACGCTCGTCGACAAAGGCCTCGATGTTCATCGTATGGTTGGATTCGATGCGCACCGCGTCGAGATCGGTATCGTCGATGATGATGTATTGCTTGTCCTCGTATTCGTAGCCCTTGACCAGGTCCGAACGCTCGACCAACCCGAGTTCAGGGTCGACCGGCTTCATGTTGATGCGGTTGTGCGTCTTCTTGTGCAGCTGGTTGAAGCTGATGCGCTCGCTGGCACTGGTCGCCGGATAGAGCCGGACCGGACAGCTGACCAGACTGAGCTTGAGGTAACCTTTCCAACTTGCCCTGGGCGCCATGAAATACTCCTACGCGGCCTTGTGCTGTCGAACTGTTCGCAGCGCTGTTTCGTCCGGAGGACGAATGCGGCTGCCGAAATCCTACATTGCCCCTTACAATACCGGCAAATCCCTAGCGAAATCTTCCTCCGCTGGGAGCCGCCTGCAGGCAAGAGGTCCGTGGCGAAGAATAATTCAAATTTTCCGGAGCGTCGATGGAGTCTGGGCCGCGCTCGCAGAACTACGTCGCGGTGCCTATCGCCGGCAAATCCCTGGCGAAATCTTCCATGTCGGCCCAAGGGTCGCCTGACGTCGCCAGAAGGCCCGGCAGCGAGGAATAATTCAGATCCTGCGGAGCATCGATGGATTCCAGATCGCTCCAGCTGACCGGCGTCGAGGCCGGCAAATTGGTGCGGGCGCGCAGTGAATAGGGAGCCGCCGAGGTGTGGCCGCGCGCATTGCGGTGAAAATCGATGAAGATGCGCCGCTTGCGGTTGTCCTTGCCCATGGTGGTGGTGAAAGTGTCGGGCGCGGTGGCGGCAAGATGCGTGGAGATGGCGCTGGTCGCCTGGTGCAGTTTCTTCCAGTTCTGCTTTTGCGTCACCGGCACGGTGATGTGGATGCCGTGCCCCCCGGAGGTCTTGGCGAACGGCACCAGCCCTAGCGCTTCCAGCTCGCCCTTAATGTGCACCGCCGCCTCAACCACCTCGCGCCAGGCGATCCCTTCGCCCGGGTCGAGGTCGAAAACGATCAGGTCCGGCTTGTCGAGCCGCGTGCGATGGGTGCCCCAAGTGTGGAACTCGACGACGCCGAACTGCGCCAGAGCCAGATAGCCCTTGGCGTCTTCCACCGAGAGATAGGATTTGGTCTCGCCCTCCGAATTCGTCGCCTCGAAGGTCGCCACCGAGGAAGGCATGCCGGTGAAGGCGTGGCGCTGGAAGAAACAGTCCTGCGGCTTGCCGGTCGGGCAGCGCACCAGCGAGACCGGCCGGCCGAGAATGTGCGGCAGCATGAAATCGCCGACCAGCGCGTAATAGACGGCGATGTCGAGCTTGGTCGGGCCGGTCTTGCCGAACAGCCGCCGCGTCGGGTTGGTCACCCAGATTGTGGCGAGGTCGGCCTCGGCGATCAGCCGCTTGCGCTTGGCCGAAACCGGCGTCGACAGGCCGACGTCACGCAGGCCGCGGAACACGGCATGGCGCAGCGCATTGTCGGTGGTCCGGTTGGCGTAATGGATATGCGCCGAAAGCAGCGGCCGCACCCAGTTCATCTCGCGCATGATCTCGCGCGGAACGCCCTCGGGCGCGGATGCACCGGCCCGCAACGGCTCCAGCCGCGCCAGCAATTCGCCTGCGGTCGCGGCATCGAAGCCGGTGCCGACCTTGCCGCGATAGTGCAGCTCGCCGTCTTCGAATTCGCCGAGGCCAAGTGCAGCGAGTCCCTCGGCCGCGTCGGAGACGGTGTAGCCAGCGATGACAAAGTCGCCGGTCTGGAGCGCCTTGGTCTTGGTCCAGGTTTTGGTGCGGCCGCTCTGGTAGACCGCCGTGGCGCGTTTCGACACCACACCCTCCAGCCCCATCTCGGATGCCTGGTCATAGAGCGCCTGGCCGTCGCCTTCGACATGATCGCTGAGCTGGATGGCGGAGTTGGCGCCGAGACCGGACAGAAGTTGCGAAAGCAGCGCCTTGCGCCGCCGAAGCGGCGCTTTTGTCAGGTCCCAGCCGTCGAGATAGACGAGGTCGAAAGCGTAGAAGTGAAGCTTGTTGCCGGCGCCTTCGGCCAGCGCGTCCTGCAAAAGCGCAAAGCGGCTGATGCCCTTGGCGTCGAGCGCGACGACCTCGCCGTCGATGATCGCCTCCCGGCACGGCAGCCTGGCGAAGGCAAGCGGCAGGTCGCCATAGCGCTTCGTCCAGTCGAGGCCGGCGCGGGTGATCAGCCTGACCGCACCGTCGGCCAGGTGCGCCATGGTGCGGTAGCCGTCGAACTTGATCTCGTGCAGCCATTCCTCTCCAGTATCCTCACCGCCCGGCGGCTTGGCCACGGAGGTCGCCAGCTGCGGCTCGATCCGGGAAGGCGGCGGCGCCTTGACGGCGCCCGGCAAAGCGCCGGGTTTCAGCACCACCGGCCTGACAGGTTTGGCGGCCGGCTTCGGCGGTGCCACCAGTTCCTCGATGCGACGGCCGGATTTGACGCTTTCCGGCCGGGCTTCCAGTATGTCGAGCGTGGCATCGGCGGCGAGATCGCGCTCCTTGAACAGCAGCCAGTTCTTCTTGCCCTCATCCTCGCCGGGCTTCGGTTTCAGCCGCGTCAGCATCCAGCCGCCATTGAGCTTCTCGCCGGCGAGCCGGAACTTGAAGGAGCCGGTGCGCAGGCTCTTTTCGACATCGTCCATCGGCGCCCACACGCCGGTGTCCCAGACGATCATCGGTCCGCCGCCATATTCGCCTTCGGGAATGACGCCCTCGAAATCGATATATTCGAGCGGATGGTCTTCGGTCTCGACCGCCAGCCTTTTGTCGGCCGGGTTGAGCGACGGGCCGCGCGGCACCGCCCAGCTCTTCAGCACGTCGCCGACCTGCAGGCGCAAATCATAGTGATCGGCGGTGGCGTGGTGCTTGTGGACGACGAAGCGGTTGCCTTCACCGGCAGCCAGGCCACCGGCCGGTTCCGGCGTCCTCGTGAACTCGCGCTTGGCGCGATAGGCCTTGAGCTTCGAAGGAGCTGGCATGGACTAGGCGTAGGTGGTGGGCAAAAGCAACGAGCGCAGCATCAAAATCCCATCGCAGCGGCGCTCCAATGTCACGGCATGGATCCCAGGGTCTCCGCGACGTCGCTTCGCTCCTGCTCCGCCCTGGGATGACGAAGGATGGGAGGTCACGCCGCTCAATCGTCGGTGGCCGGCGTCAATTCGAGCTCGGCCGGCGACAGGCCCTGCTGCAGCTGGCTGAGCCGGAATTCGTCGACCCAATAGGCCTCGCCGTCGACCAGCACCCGCGCACTGTAGCCGCCGGCGGAAAAACGCTGCGCGGTGATGTAGACCTTGTGGCGGTCGAGCGCCTTGCGCACCGCGGCGCGCTTGGATTTCTGGCTGGTGACGGAACTGGCCATGCTGGTTACTCACGCACAAAGCCGCAAGGCGGCATGCCTAAGGATGGCCGAGAGCGGGTCGGCTGTCAATTTGGCGGCCGCTGCGAGCCCTCGCGCGGTGGCGTCTCTCGCTCTGTGGAAACCGAGCCGGCGCGCTATATTGAACGTGGCGGCTTGGAACGCGATGCTGACCTGGAGAACTTCACATGACGTTGACGACACGCAAACTCGGCGGCCAGGGGCTGCAGGTTTCCATGATCGGCCTCGGCTGCATGGGCATGAGCCAGTCCTACGGCCCGGCCGACGAGACGGAATCGACCGCCACGCTGCACCGCGCCATCGAACTCGGCTGCACCTTCCTCGACACTGCGGAAGTCTATGGGCCGCACGCTAACGAGGAACTGCTCGGCCGCGCGCTGCAGGGCCGGCGCGATGAGGTGACGATCGCGACGAAATTCGGCTTTCGCATCGAAAACGGCAAGCAAGTCGGCACCGAGCGCGACAGCCGGCCGGAGCATATCCGCGAGGCTGTCGAAGGTTCGCTGAGGAGGCTAGCCAGCGACCACGTCGACCTCCTCTATCAGCACCGCATCGATCCGGCGGTACCGATCGAGGAGGTGGCGGGTGCTGTCGGCGAGCTGATTGCTCAGGGCAAGGTCCGCTTCTTCGGCCTCTCGGAGGCCGGCGCCGCCAATATCCGCCGGGCGCATGCCGTGCATCCGGTGTCGGCAGTGCAGAGCGAATACTCGCTGTGGGAGCGCAATCTCGAGCCGGAAATCATTCCCCTGCTGAAGGAGCTCGGCATCGGCCTGGTGCCGTTCTCGCCGCTCGGCCGCGGTTTTCTCACCGGCGATGTCAGGCGCGCCGAAGACTATCCAGAGGGCGATTACCGGCGCGGCGATCCGCGCTACCAGGGCGCCAACTATGACGCCAACATGCAGGCGGCAGCCACGGTACTCGACATCGCCGCGGCCAAGCGCGTCAAGCCAGGCCAGATCGCGCTGGCCTGGCTGCTCCACAAGGGGAGCGACTTCGGCATCGACATCGTGCCGATCCCCGGCACCAAGCGCAGAAAATATCTCGAGGAGAACGTCGCCGCGGCTTCGATCAGGCTCGACGCCGCCGAGATGCAGGTGCTCGACGACGCGCTGGCGCCGGGCAAGGTCGCCGGTCCGCGCTACGGCGAGCGCACCATGGTGATGATCGATCGGTAGGTCTTGCCTTCTCCCGTTCTTGCGCAAAGCTCCGGCCTTGGCTAGCATCCGCCGGCAGGCACCGAGCGGAGGAGAACGTCGCGGTGGACCGGCTGGAGCGCCGTTGCGTCCCTTCAAACACGAGTTGGGCGCTCGAAGGACACTCCATTTTTGAATCGACGCAAGGAACCTTCCGGAAAACCCATTCCGGTTTCGGGGTCGTGCGCTCATCTGGGAGGAGACTAAATTGATCAACAGACGTGAATTCCTGCTGTCGACCGCGGCGATGGGCGCCTTGGCGCTGGCCGCTCCGCAATTGGCTTTCGCCCAGGACAAGCTGACCATCCTCGGTTCGGTGCCGAGCCTCGGCTTTCCGTTCTTCGTGCACATGCTGAACCAGATCAAGGCTGAGGCGCAGGCGCAAGGCGTCAACCTGGTCGAGAGCGACGGCCAGAATTCGGCGCCCAAGCAGACCGCCGACATCGAGGCGGCACTGGTGCAAAAGGTCAACGCCATCGTCATCTCGCCGCTCGACGTCAACGCGCTGGCCCCAGCCATCGAGGAAGCGGTGAAGGCCGGCGTTCCCGTCGTCACTATCGACCGCCGCGTCGAGGGCGTCGAAGGCATCCTCGCCCATGTCGGCGCCGACAATGTCAAGGGCGGCGAGGCCGAAGCACAGGCCATGGTGGCGGCGTTCCCGAACGGCGCCAAGATCTTCCATCTGCAGGGCCAGCCCGGTGCCGGCCCGGCGATCGACCGCAACAAGGGTGTGCACAACGTCCTTGATCCCATGAAGGACAAGTACCAGATCATCTTCGAGCAGACCGCCAACTTCGCCCGCGCCGAGGCGCTGTCCGTCACCGAGGCCGGCCTTGCCGCCAACGGCAAGCCCGACGCGATCATCTGCGCCAATGACGACATGGCGCTTGGCGCGGTTGAAGCCTGCGCGGCGCGCAACTTCACCGACGTCAAGATCTACGGCTTCGACGCGCTTCCCGAAGCGTTGGTCGCTGTGCGCGACGGCAAGCTGGCCGGCACGGTCGAGCAATTCCCCGGCGAGCAGTCGCGCACCGCCGTGCAGATCGCGGTCGCCTACGCCAGGGACAAGACCGAGCCGAAGGAAAAGCTGGTGCTTTTGACGCCGATCGTCATCGGCAAGGACAATCTCGACAAGGCGGAGAGGCTGGGCGAGACGAAGTAGGCGAAGCCGGCGGGACAGCACCCCCCTCTGGCCTGCCGGCCATCTCCCCCTTCAAGGGGGAGATTGGATGTTACCCGGGCTTTCGCTAATTTTCGATCTTGCAGAAGAAGCGAGGCCAACGAGGCTGCCAATCTCCCCACTTGAGGGGGAGATGGCCGGCAGGACAGAGGGGGGTGCTGTCCCGCCAGCCTTGCGTACAACCGAATGATCGAGGAGCAAACTTTGCCCAAGGCAGCCGCTATTGTGCCCTCCCCCGCCCTGCTCACCGTCGAGGGCGTGACCAAGCGCTTTGCCGGCGTCACCGCGCTGAACGACGTTTCGCTCGAAGTCCGCCCCGGCGAGATACTCGGCCTGCTCGGCGAGAACGGCGCCGGCAAATCGACGCTGCTCAAGATCCTGTCCGGCGTGATGCCGCCGTCCAGCGGTCGCATCGTCTTCGACGGCGTCGAATTCAATCCGCACAATCCGCAGGATGCGAAACGCCACGGCATCGTTACCATCTACCAGGAACTGAGCCTGATCCCGACGCTGACCGTGGCGGAGAATATTTTCATCGGCCGCGCACCGCTCGGCCGGTTCGGGCTGGTCAGTTGGCGGCGAATGGAGGAAGATTCCCGCGCGATCATCGCTCGTGTCGGCCTCGATCTCGACCCGGCGACGCCGGTTTCCGCACTGTCGGTGGCCGAACAGCAGCTGGTCGAGATCGCCCGCGCGCTATCGCTGAAGAGCCGCTTGATCATCATGGACGAGCCGACCTCGGCGCTGACCGAAACCGAAGTGCACAAGCTGATGGCGATTATGGGCCGGCTGCGCAAAGACGGCGTCGCCATCATGTTCGTCACCCACCGGCTGGAGGAGGCATCGGCAATCTGCGACCGTATGACGGTGCTGCGCGACGGCAGGCTGGCCGGCCATCTCGACCGCGAAGGTGGGCCGATCAAACTGCCGAAGATCATCGAGAAGATGGTCGGCCGCGCCGCTTCCGAGCTCTATGCGAGGCCGACGCAGCGCGATGTCGCCGGCGACGTCCGGCTCTCGGTGCGCGGCCTGCGCACGGTGCGCGATCCGCAGGCGCCGCACGCCATCGTGCTCGAAGGCGTCGATCTCGACCTCAAGGCGGGCGAAATCCTCGGCGTCGCCGGGCTCGTCGGTTCCGGCCGCACCGAGCTCGCCCGCGCCATCTTCGGCGCCGACCGCATTGCCGCCGGCACCATCAGGCTCGATGGCAGGCCGATCGCGCCGGCCTCACCCGCCGATGCCATCGAGCTCGGCATCGGCCTGGTGCCGGAAGACCGCAAGCACCAGGCGATCTTCGCCGCACTCGCCATCCTCACCAATTTCTCGATCGCCGCGCTCGACCGCTACTCCAATGTCGGTTTCATGGCCGAGCGGCGCGAGCGAGAAGCGCTGGCGAACTACAGGAAGATGCTGTCGATCCGCATGGCCTCGCCCGAGCAGGCGATCGAGGGACTGTCCGGTGGCAATCAGCAGAAGGTCATCCTTGCCCGCTGGCTGGCACGCGATCCCAAGGTGCTGATCGTCGATGAACCGACGCGCGGCGTCGACGTCGGCGCCAAGGCGGAGGTTCATCAGATCCTGGTAGAGCTCGCCGCGCGCGGCATCGCCATCATGATGATCTCGTCCGAGCTGCCCGAAGTGCTTGCCGTGTCGGACAGGATCGTCACCATGCGGCGCGGGCGCATCACCGGCGAGATGCCTGGCATCGAGGCGACCGAGGAGAAACTGATGGAACTGATGGCGCTCGACCAGAAGCAGGAAGCCCAGAATCAGGAAGCAACGCAATGACCAGCACGACCGAACGGAGCCAGCGCGGCGGCGTCAATCTTGCGCGCCTGCTGATGAGCTTCGGCCCGCTGATGTTCCTGGCGGTGCTGATCGTCGTCTTCACCGTGCTGAAGCCGAGCTTCATCGACCCGATCAACCTGTTCAACATCATGCGCCAGATCTCGATCACCGGCCTGATCGCGCTAGGCATGACCTTCGTTATCCTCACCGCCGGCATCGACCTGTCGGTCGGCTCGCTGCTCGCCTTCTGCGGCATGGTCGCGGCGGTGGTGGCCAAGGGCGGCACCGCCAACACGCTGTCGCTGTCGACAACGGGCACGCTGGGCTATGGCTGGTTCGCCGCCCTTCTCGCCGCCGTCGTCGTCGGCGCCGTGGCCGGCGGTGTCCAGGGCTTTGCCATCACCAGGCTGAAAGTACCGCCCTTCGTCGTCACGCTCGGCGGCCTCACCGTGTTTCGCGGCCTAACGCTGACGATCTCCAATGGCGGCCCGATCTCCGGCTTCGACGCCTCGATGCGCTGGTTCGGTACCGGCCTGATCGGCCCGGTGCCGGTGCCGGCGATCATCTTCGCGATTGCCGCAATCCTGTGCCACATCGTGCTGCGCTACACGCGCTACGGTCGCGCCGTCTACGCCGTCGGCGGCAATGCCGAGGCCGCGCGGCTCTCCGGCCTGCGCGTCGACCGCATCCTGATCTCGGTCTACATCATCGTCGGCTTCTTCGCCGGCCTTGCCGCCTTCGTTTTGTCGGCGCGGCTCAACTCCTCCGAAGCCGTCGCCGGCATCGGCTACGAGCTGACGGTGATCTCGGCGGTCGTCATCGGCGGCACCTCGCTGTTCGGCGGCATCGGCAGCGTCGGCGGCACGGTGGTCGGTGCAGGGCTGATCGGCGTCCTGCAGAACGGGCTGCAATTCAACAACGTCTCGTCATACACGCAAAGCATCGTCATCGGCCTGATCCTCATCCTCGCCGTCGCCTTCGACCGCTGGCTGAAATCGCGGGTAAGGCGGTGATGGCGGGGGCGACGATTTTCGCTGCAAGGCAGCAAGAGGTTGGCGAAAGCGCTGGCAACAGCCAATCTCCCCCCTTGCGGGGGAGATGTCCGGCAGGACAGAGGGGGGTGGGAAGGATCGCCAACGTCTCAATGTAAGCCGCTTCCAAGCCCATTCCAGCAGGAGGATTAGACTGCAAATGGCTGACAAGCTGGCGGGACAGCACCCCCTCTGCCCTGCCGGGCATCTCCCCCGCAAGGGGGGAGATCGGCCGTCACCCATGACTTCGCCAATCACGAAGACAGGAGCGCCTAGTGGGGCACGATCTCGTTCCGTCACGCCAGCGCAAGAATGCAAAATCCATGCGTCGCGCGATGACCGACGCCGAGCTGAAACTGTGGAATGAGCTTCGCGCGCATCGGCTCATGGATTTGAGCTTTCGCCAGCAGGTGCCGATTGGACCCTACATTGTGGATTTTGCCTGCCCGACGCACGGCCTCATCGTCGAGGTCGATGGCAGCCAGCACGCCGACGTTGAGCACACCGAGCGGGATAGGATACGCAGCGCCTATTTGGAGAGCAGCGGCTGGACTATCCTGCGCTTCTGGAACGACGACGTCATTCGCGATATCGACAATGTCTGCCAGCACATAGTCATGACGGCCGGCGCGGATGTGCGCTGAACTCGGCCGTGCAGGATCGGCGGGACAGCACCTCTCTGTCCTGCCGATCATCTCCGCTCAAAAGGGGCAGGTTTCTGAGGCGAGGTGCCAATGACCCAAATAAGAACCATGACCGAACAGGACGTGCCCTCGGTATCGCGGCTGCTGGGCCAATCCTGGCGCCACACCTATTCGCCAATCCTGGGTGCCGAGACCACGGCACGGCTGTCGGATGAGAAGCACGCGCCGGAGCGGCTGGTGACCGAGCTCGGGGACGACAGCAAGATGTGGTTCGTGGCCGAGCGGGCGGACGGCTCGCTCGCCGGCTACGCGATGGCCGCGATGGGCAACAAGGGCGATGTCATGCTCGAGCGGCTCCATATCGACAAAAGCGAGTACGGCACCGGGCTGGCGGCCGATCTTTTGCACGCGGTTCTTGCAGCGCATGCGGGGATTCCCAGCATCGCGCTGGAGGTGATCGAGGGCAACGACCGGGCAATCGCCTTTTATCGCAAGCACGGTTTCGAAGTGGTCGAGCGCCGGCCGGCTGCACACGGGGTGGGCGGCCACGCCTCGCTGATTATGCGCCGGTTACTACCGATGGCTTAGAGCGCTGTCGGCGAAGCTGCCAATTTCCCCACTAGAGCAGGCAATCGCGCATCCGCGCCGCGATCATTTACGCTCCTTCCTTGCCGGCTCCCACGCGTTGAGCCGACAAAAACATCAGCGTGTAGGCAGCCTTGCGGCGGTCCCAGCCGGCCGACTCGGCCATATCCAGCAGGCCGTCGACCAAAGGCGCCAGCGCCGCCCTGCAATCGGTTTCATAGTTGAAATCGTTCTTCGGGCGGGTCGGCGCCGCGATCTTCCCAAAACTGTCCGTCATATCCATGGCAACACCTGCTCAGCATTCGACCCGAACCGGCAAGCCCGTGCCCGCGTTGGCGGACACGGCCCATCTGCCGTTTCGAAATCTCGCTTTGAAAGCCTGATCTTAGAAGTCCATGCCGCCACCGCCGGGCATCGGAGGCATGGGCGTTTCCTTCTTCGGCTTCTCGGCCACCATCGCCTCGGTCGTCACCAGCAGGCCGGCAACAGAGGCGGCACCCTGCAGCGCAGTGCGAACGACCTTGGCCGGATCGATGACGCCCTGCCCGTACAGGTCGCCGAACTCGTTGGTCTGGGCGTTCCAGCCATAGCCGAAGTCGGTCGTCTCGCGCAGCTTGCCGACGATGATCGAACCTTCCGCACCGGCGTTCTCGGCGATCTGGCGCACCGGCGCTTCGATGGCGCGACGCACGATGTCGACACCGGTCTTCTGATCGGGATTGTCGACGACAACGTTATCGAGCGCCTTCGCCGCCCTCAGCAGCGCCACGCCGCCGCCGGGCAGGATACCCTCCTCGACCGCCGCGCGTGTGGCATGCATGGCGTCGTCGACGCGATCCTTGCGCTCCTTGACCTCGATCTCGGTCGAGCCTCCGACGCGGATGACGGCGACACCGCCAGCGAGCTTGGCTAACCGCTCCTGCAGCTTCTCGCGGTCGTAGTCGGAGGTGGTTTCCTCGATCTGCGCCTTGATTTGGCTGATGCGCGCCTGGATTTCATCCTTGCGGCCGGCACCGTCGACGATGGTGGTGTTCTCCTTCTCGATCAGCACCTTCTTGGCGCGGCCGAGCATCTCCAGCGTGACGCTCTCGAGCTTGATGCCGAGGTCTTCCGAGATCGCCGTGCCGCCGGTCAGGATGGCGATGTCTTCGAGCATGGCCTTACGGCGGTCACCGAAGCCCGGCGCCTTGACGGCCGCAACCTTCAGGCCGCCGCGCAATTTGTTGACGACCAGCGTCGCCAGCGCCTCGCCTTCGACGTCCTCGGCGATGATCAACAGCGGCTTGCCGGATTGCACGGCGGCTTCGAGCACAGGAAGCATGGCCTGCAGGTTGGACAGCTTCTTCTCGTGGATCAGCACATAGGGTTCTTCGAGTTCGACGCGCATCTTATCCTGGTTGGTGATGAAATAGGGCGAGAGGTAGCCACGGTCGAACTGCATGCCTTCGACCACTTCCAACTCAGTCTCAGCGGTCTTGGCTTCCTCGACAGTGATGACACCCTCATTGCCAACCCTTTCCATCGCCTCTGCGAGGAAGCGGCCGATCTCGGCATCGCCATTGGCAGAGATGGCGGCGACCTGGGCGATCTCGTCGTTCCTGGTCACCTTGCGGGCATTGGATTTCAGGTCGGCGACGACGGCGTCGACCGCCTTGTCGATGCCGCGCTTCAAATCCATCGGGTTCATGCCGGCAGCGACCGCCTTGGCCCCTTCCCTGACGATGGCCTGAGCAAGAATCGTCGCGGTCGTGGTGCCATCGCCTGCGGTGTCGCTGGTCTTCGAGGCGACCTCGCGCACCATCTGCGCGCCCATGTTCTCGAACTTGTCCTCGAGCTCGATTTCTTTGGCGACAGTCACGCCGTCCTTGGTGATGCGCGGCGCGCCGAACGACTTATCGAAGACGACATTGCGGCCCTTTGGACCGAGCGTTACCTTCACCGCATTGGCGAGAATATCGACGCCGCGCAGCATTTTCTCGCGGGCTTCGGTATGAAATTTCACATCTTTGGCAGCCATTGGATCACTCCTTCGAATAGGCAGCTTTTCGTTGACTGGAATGCTTGTTCAGGCCCCCCTCAGGCAGCCCTCTTCATCTCGCCGGCGCCCTCGATAACGCCCAGCACGTCGCTCTCTTTCATGATGAGCAGATCCTCGCCATTGAGCTTGATCTCGGTGCCGGACCATTTGCCAAACAGGATGCGGTCGCCGACCTTGACATCGAGCGGCTGCAATTGGCCGCTGTCGTCGCGCGCACCGGGGCCGGCGGCAATGACCTCGCCCTCCTGCGGCTTCTCCTTGGCAGTGTCGGGGATGATGATGCCGCCGGCGGTCTTCTCGTCGACCTCGATACGGCGGACCAGGATACGGTCGTGCAATGGACGGAACGTCATGTCGTTCTCCTCTCGGGACAAACAGATTTTCGAAGATCCTCCTGACCGGACCGGCAATATCGGCCCGGCACGGGGTGCGCGACCCCTTCATCAGGCATCGCGCGCATACGAACTAGTCGCGCTTTTTTCTGCTTTCAAGAGGGTCACGCAAAAATTTTAGCACTCGACCAATGAGAGTGCCAATGTACTGTAATTGCTTGCACATTCGTCGCTCTCCCGACGCGACTGGAACCTATGTGGAACAAGAGGCGTTTTCGCGGACGGAGATTTCAACGGAAGGAAGATTGCATGACCAGCAGGGACTTTCAGCTCCAGATGCAAGGGTTTGGCCTCACCACGGCGGAGATCCATTACCGCCTACCCGATCATCGAAGCCTGCTGCAGCTCTATATCTGGCAGGAATACGATATCGCCCCTGATTTCCCGACGCTGAAGCATTTCCTTGATTTCTGGGAGCGCGAGATCGAAGGCCCGTTGCATTCGGTGCGCGTCGCCCATCATCACCTGATCCAGCCCTCCGAATGGCGGGCCGTAAACGGCATCATCACCGTCCACTGAAGAGCAAGCCGATCAGCCGCTAGTGGTCAGAATCTGACACTTGGTATCCGGTTGGGCGGTCGGTTCAGGGATTCAAGGCGGTTAGCAAATCCTGTGTGGAGCGCGGAGCAACGCGACTTCGCGACGGAGTGGCGGAGCTAACCGAAGCGGATCGTGTCCGGAACGGGTCTTCGGCTTACGCGTTGCAACATGGAGGCGACGGCGGGCGTGCCTCACGACGCGCGGTTGCGTCCCATCCACTTGTTGCCGCGATTGGACATGCGAAGCGCGCCGAAGTCATCGCAGAAACGCCCATACATTCGTCATGTCCGCGGCGATGGCAGTGCTGGCACCACGTCGATCCAAAGGAAAGTAGATGAGTGCGTTCTCTCTTTCATCGGACGGGAAACTTGCGATAACGGCGAGCCAGACGTCGTCCAAAAATGACTTCGACTATTTGGTGGGCAACTGGAACATCAGGAACCGTACGTTGAAGGAACCGCTGGCCGGCAGCGACGAGTGGGAGGAATTCGACGCGACCCAAGAGTTCCGCCAAATCCTGGTGGGTTTGGGCAACTTCGACATTTTTCGTACGGAGTTGGGAGGAAAGCCGTTCGAGGGCCTCACCGTGCGATTGTTCGATCCAAAGACGCGTCTCTGGACGATCTACTGGGCCGACAGCAACGCGGGCAAACTCGACGACGGAAAGGTGGGCTCGTTCAATGGCGACGAAGGCGAATTCTTCGGCCGTGAGGTTGTGGCCGGCAAGGACGTTATCGTAAAATTCCACTGGGATAAGCGCAACCCGCAAACCCCGATTTACAGCCGTGCGTTCTCCGCTGATGCAGGCAGAACGTGGGAATGGAATTGGTACTCGCACTTTTCACGACGGTGACTAACTGAGTTGGCCCAAGCAAAATCCCGCTCCTTCGCGTGTAGCCAAGGGAAATCCCGAGCCGGACTCTTATGTCAGTGGGTACAAGTCAGGTGGGTACCGCTAGACAGCGGACAAAGTCTCCGGAGTGGGGGAAAGGCAGCTGCCTCTCCCCACTTGTTTTGGATCTCACAATATCGGAGGGGTCCGGACTAGCCGGCGTGGTCGACAGGCTTGCGGGCCGATGCGAGCAACCCGGCCTTGCGCGCCGCCCTGGCGAAGGCCTTGCGCGCATCACGCGCGGTGTGCCAACCGTCGAGCGCGTCCCGGCAGGTCCGATAGGCAGCGCGCCAACTCCGGCCGCGTGCACGGTCCGGCCACTGCTGGCGCATGCATTCGATGGCTTCCCAACTGCTGGCGACCTTGCGCTCGCTGGATTGGAATTTCAACGTGATCGGCTCGGCAAAGCGGACGTCGTCCATCACTTCCTCCGTGTCTTGTGATCGTCTTCTTGTTTGAGCAGCAACGTCATGCTGGCGGGCACCGGCGGCCGGCCGGCGCCGCTGAAGGACATGGTTCGTCTCTCTGCGCGGTTCAAGAGCATCGCGGAAATGGCCGGTTATTCCTCCTCGTCCGGCCCTTGCAGCAGTTCGATCAGCATCGCTACTCTTGCCGTCGGCAGCGGTCGGCCCTCGTTCACCAGCGCCTCGTCGGCGGCGATCCAGGCCAGGGCCTCACGCAATTCTTGGACCGTCCCGTCTGTCGCCGCAATGTCGGCGATAACGGCGTCGTCGACCGGGCCCACCACAGAAATGATCTCGTCGCGTGTCATGGTCAGCTCCATCTGCGATTGCCGGGAACGGAGCCCCGGCAACAGAGGAATCTGGGTCTTGACCTGCGGCAGACAATAACCCGCCGGGGAACTCGGCGTTGGCGATTGAAGCCAGCTGGCAAACAGGCAATCTCCTGCCGGACATCTCGCCGCAAATAGGGAGATTGGCAGCCTCGCCGAACCGACCGAAAAACCGGCAACGCGAAAGCCGCCGGGTCTTGACTTGCGGCGGACAATAACCAGATCGATGGCACCGGTCGCCGAAATGGGGCCGGCGAAACCAGGGAGCGCCAGCTCTTTGGCGCTCCTCGTATCTATGTTGCTCGATGGAGGATGTAGCTATGAGAACCGCATTCGACTTTTCCCCGCTCTATCGGTCGAGCATCGGCTTCGACCGCGTCTTCAACCTGCTGGAAAATGCCCCGCAGGCTTTCGACGCGTGGCCGCCCTATGACATCGCGCGCAGCGGCGAGAACAACTACCGCGTCACCATCGCCGTCGCTGGCTTTTCCGAGGACGACCTCGAAATCACCCATGAACCCAACCTCCTGATTGTCTCCGGCCAGCACAAGGAGCCGGATAACGCGGAGTATCTGCATCATGGCCTCGCCGCACGGCCCTTTACCCGCCGTTTCGAGCTTGCTGATCACGTCAAGGTCGCGGGCGCCACGCTCGACAACGGCCTGCTCAGCATCGATCTGGTACGTGAGGTGCCCGAGGAGATGAAGCCTCGGCGCATCGCCATCGCGACCGATGTCGCCTCGCCGAAGACCGGGCCGAAGGTCGCGCAAGACGAAGCAAACAAGCAGGCTGCCTGAATGCACCAGTCGAGAAAGGAGACTATGCAATGGCTATTCGTGATCTCATTCCCTGGGGCCGGGAGAACAATCAGGCCCCCAGCCTGTTCCGCGACGGCGATCGCGATCCCTTCCTGACGCTGCATCGCGAGATGAACCGCTTGTTCGACGAGGCGTTCCGCGGCTTCGACACGCGGCTGCCGTCGCTCGGTGGCTTCTCCGCTGCCCGCGCCAGCTGGCCCAGTGTCGAAATCTCCGATGGCGAAAAGGAGATCCGCGTCACCGCCGAGATCCCCGGCATGGACGAGAAGGACATCGAGCTGCTGCTCGATGACGGCGTACTGACGCTGCGCGGCGAGAAGCGTGAAGAGACCGAGGACAAGGACAGGCAGTTCTCCGAACGCTTCTATGGCCGTTTCGAGCGGCGTATCCCGCTCGGCTACGAAGTCGACGAAGGCAAGGTGAACGCCGCGTTCCGGAACGGAGTGCTCAGCGTGCCGCTGCCGAAGACGGAGCGCGCCCAGGGCAAGGCCAAGCGTATCGCCATCAACGACGGCAACGGCAAGTCCTGATGGCTCGCATCAGGACGACGACCCTCCCTTCTGCCCTGCCGGTTCCGGCGGGCAGAGGGGGCAACTGTCGATGACCCGTTCTCCCGACGCTCCGGTTCCGCCTGACCAGGCGCAGCAAGCCCTGCAGTGCCTGACGACCGAGCATTTCGTGCTGCAAAATGCTCGCGCCGCGACCATTCAGGAAGCGAACCAGCGAGCCGATCTGTTCCTGACCTCGGTCTCGAGCGCAACCATTGCCTTGTCCTTCGTCGCGCAGGTCACGGAGATGGGCAGGCCGTTCGTGCTGTTCAGCCTGATCTTGCTGCCTTGCCTTTTCTTCATCGGCCTGGTCACCTTCGTGCGCGCCGTGCAGGTTGCCATCGAGGACATGGTGCACGCCCGCGGCATGGCCAGGATCCGCCACTATTTCGTCGAGCTGACGCCCGTCCTGCAAAAATACCTTGTCAATTCCACACATGACGATCCCTCGGCGGTGCTGGTCGACAAGGGCCTCAGGCCCTCACCGCTGCAATATTTCATGACCACCGCGGGGATGGTGGGCACGATCAATGGCGCCATCGCCGGCGTCTTCACCGGCATCGTTGTAAAGTCCGCGTTTGGCGGGGGCATGACGCCCGGCGTGATTTGCGGGCTGACGGTCTTCGCCGCATGCATTCTCGTCCTGCGGCGTTATCATAGTCGCGCCTGGGCGGCGGCCGAACAAAGCTTGCCCGCACTGTTCCCGGGCGACACGATCAAAGAGAGGACATAGCCGTCCGGCAAGTTTGCCGGAAAGTGGTGGGCGCCGCCCTTGCGTCTTGCGCGCCAATTGACCATCCTCGCCAACATCACTTTGCACCGCGGCCGGGGGGTTCGCACATGCCGACGCTTTATGCGCTGAAACCGGCCTTCCAGGCCAGGTTGCGGCCGCTTGCCGACGGACTGGCCAGGGCCGGCGTCACGGCCAACCAGATCACGCTGCTGGCCGCTGCCCTCTCGCTCGTCACCGGCCTTGTGGTGGCAGCCCTTGCCGGCCACCGCATGGTCTTTCTGCTGATGCCGCTCGTGCTGTTTACGCGAATGGCGCTGAACGCGATCGACGGCATGCTGGCAAGGGAACATGGCCAGGCCTCGAAGCTCGGCATGTATCTCAACGAGCTCTGCGATGTTGTCTCCGATCTCGCTTTGATCCTGGCCTTTGCCGTCATTTTTCCTGCCTGGGGCGTCGTTGCATTCGCTATCGCGGCGGTGATTGCGGAATTCGCCGGCGTGCTCGGCATCGCGGCCGGAGCGGGGCGCAACTATGCCGGCCCCTTCGGCAAAAGCGATCGGGCGCTGGCGCTTGGCATCCTCGCGGTGCTTAGCGCGTCCGGCCTGTGGGTCCCGGCGCTCACGCCGCTCGTGTTTCCGGCCATGGCTACACTCTCGCTGGTGACCGCCATCAACCGGATACGCGGCGGCCTTAACGGGAACGGCAGCTGAATTCCGGTCTCGCCAGGGAGAACAACATGCTTCACCAACAGACGGTTGCCGCCGTGGCTCCAGCCAACGTCGAGCGGGTGGCGCAGGAGCGCAGCTTCAAGAGCCATGACGGCACCGAGATCTTTTATCGCTATTGGCCGGCGCTGTCGGAACATCGCAAGGGTGCCATCCTGCTGTTCCATCGCGGCCACGAGCATGGCGGCCGCATGGCGCATCTGATCGACGAGCTCCAGATGCCCGACCACGCCTTCTATGCCTGGGACGCGCGTGGCAATGGCCGCTCCGCCGGCGAGCGCGGCTATGCGCCGTCGTTTGCCGCGCTGGTGCGCGACATCGATTGCTTCGTGCGCGAGATCGGCAGTGACGGCTTTGCCCGGCGCGATATAGCGTTGATCGCGCAATCCTTCGGCGCCGTGCTTGCCGCCGCCTGGGTGCACGACTATGCGCCTGACATTCGCGCCCTGGTGCTGGCCTCGCCGGCCTTCTCGGTCAAGCTCTACGTGCCCTTCGCCAAGCAAGGCATTGCGTTGTGGCAGAAGCTGAAGGGCCGTTTCTTCGTCAATTCCTACGTCAAGGCGAAATTCCTGACGCATGATCCCGAGCGCATCGCCTCCTTCGACGCCGACCCACTGATCACCCGGCCGATCGCCTCCAACATCCTGGTCGAACTCTACGACCACGCAGCGCGCATCGTCGCCGATGCCCGCGCCATCACCGTGCCGACACAGCTTCTGATCTCCGGCAGCGACTGGGTGGTGCGGCATGGACCGCAGCACGAGTTTTTCGTCAATCTGGCGAGCCCGGCCAAGGAGCGGCATGTGCTGCCCGGCTTCTTCCACGACACTTTGGGCGAGCGCGACCGCCACAAGGCACTCGACCTGATCAGGCCTTTCCTCGAAAAGCAGTTCGCGGCGCCGGAAAAGCCGCTCGACCTGACCGGGGCCGACCGCGCCGGCTACACACGCGAAGAGGCCGACCGGCTGGCCTCGCCGCTGCCGCTACTGTCACCCAAAGGTCTCTACTGGGCAATGAGCCGCGCCTCGATCCGCATGGGCGCATGGCTGTCGTCCGGCATGAAGACCGGGATTGCCACCGGCTTCGATTCCGGCTCGACGCTCGACTATGTCTACGAGAACGATGCGCGGGGCATCGGCCCCGGCGGCCGCATGATCGACCGCACCTTTCTCGATGCTATTGGCTGGCGCGGCATCCGCCAGCGCAAGCTGCATCTGGAAGAGCTGATCGGCAGTGCCGCTGAGACGCTGAAGGCCGCCGGCCGGCCGGTCCATATCGTCGATATCGCCGCCGGCCATGGCCGCTACGTGCTCGATGCTGTGCAGAAATGCGCCGAGCCGCCGGCCAGCGTGCGGCTGCAGGATTTCTCCGAGCTCAACATCTCGCTCGGCCGCAAGCTGATCGCCGAGCGCAAGCTGCCGGCGAGCGTCTCGTTCCATCAAGGTGACGCCTTCGACGCCACGATGCTGGCCGGCCTCGACCCGGCGCCGGATCTCGCCATCGTCTCGGGGCTCTACGAATTGTTTTCCGACAATGCCATGATCGCCCGCTCGCTCGGTGGACTGGCCGGCGCCATGCAGCCCGGAAGCCTGCTCGTCTACACCAACCAGCCCTGGCATCCGCAGCTCGAGATGATCGCGCGCAGCCTGACCTCGCATCGCGGCGGCCAGGCCTGGGTGATGCGCCGGCGCACGCAGGCCGAGATGGACCAGTTGGTGGCGGGCGCCGGATTCGAGAAGCTCGACCAGCGCATCGACCAGTGGGGCATCTTCACCGTTTCGATCGCCCGGCGCGTCTGAGCATGGACTTGCCTGCCTCTGCCTTGCCTCGCGATGCCCCTGCCCTTCCGGCCTTGCCGCGCGAGCCGTATCCCGGGATAGTCCTGCGCGCCGCGCTGTGGCTGGCATTTCTGGCGCCGTTCTTCTACTCCACCTACGGCTTCGCCAACTGGCTGGCGTCGCGGCGCGACGATGTCGGCAGCATCGTCTTCGGCTGGGAGCATGGCATCCCGTTCCTTGCCTGGACGATCGTGCCCTACTGGTCGATCAATCTACTCTACGGCCTGTCGCTGCTGTTGAACAATTCGAAGAACGGCGTCGACCGCCTCGCCGGCCGCTATCTGACGGCGCAGATCATCGCCGTCGCCTGCTTTATCCTGTTCCCGCTGACGGCGACCTTCGTGCGTCCGCAGACAAGCGGCCTGCCCGGTTTCATGTTCGCCGTGCTCGGCGGCTTCGACAAGCCCTTCAACCAGGCGCCGTCGCTGCACATCGCACTACTGGTCATCATCTGGGACCATTGGCGTCACAGGTTGACCGGCATCGCCGGCGCCGCCTGGCATGTCTGGTGTTTCCTGATCGGCGCGTCGGTGCTGACGACGTGGCAGCACCATTTCATCGACATTCCGACCGGCGCGCTGCTCGGCCTTTTCGCTCTGTGGCTGTTTCCGCGCGACGGCGAGCTGCCATTCGACGGCTTCCGCCTGAGCGTTGACCCGAAAGCGCGGCGGCTGGCGCTGTTCTATGCGCTCGGCGCAAGCCTTGCGCTGGCCAGTGCCGCTGCCGGCGCGTTGGTCTCGGCGCTGTGGCTCATCCTGTTGTGGCCGGCACTGGCGCTGGCCATCGTCGCTTTCGCCTATGCCGGCGCCGGCGCCAAAGTGTTCCAGAAAACAGCTGATGGCCGCGTGTCGCTGGCCAGCCGTCTCCTGCTTTGGCCCTACCGCCTTGTTGCCAGGGTCAATGTGTGGGCGTGGACGCGAAAGCTTCCAGCGCAGATCGTCATCGCCGACGGTGTTTGCCTCGGCCGTTTTCCGACCGCCGCCGAGGCCGACGCCTTCGGCACGGTGGTCGATCTTGCCGGCGAATTGGAAAGGCCGCGTGGCGCCTCGATCCGCTGGGTGAGCCTGCCCATGGTCGACCTTTTGCCGCCGTCTCGCGAGGCGCGTGCGCAAGCGGTGGCGGCGATCGAGACGGCGCGGGGCCAAGGCACGGTGCTGGTCTGCTGTGCGCTTGGCTTCCAGCGCAGCGCCGCCGTCGTCGCCGAATGGCTGGTCGCCAGCGGCCGGGCCGACACGCCGGCTCAGGCGCGAGGCAAGCTCGCCGCCGCGGGCCGGCCGGTGCATCTTGGCGTGGACGCACCGGCATGACCGCCTTTCGAGATAGGGCCGAGACGTTCGCCGCCGGGCTGATGGTGCAGGTGGCATGGCCGCTGCTGCTGGTTGCCGCTGCCTTGCTGGCGGCGCCGGTCGTCGGCCTGGCGGCAGTGCCGCAAACATCGTCGCTGTCGGCGGTAGCCTGGCTGATCGCCGCAGCGGGTGCCATAGCCACAATCATTCTCTCGGCCCTGCTTTTGTTCGACGCGCTGCTGTTCCGGCTGATGGCCAGCCACGCCAGCGAGGCAGGCGGCGGTGCCGCGGTCGACGATGTGCTGGCGCGCATGCGGCTGAAACCCACGGCGGCCGGCGGCCGCTCGCTCGACCAGCGGATAGCCGGCACGCGCCGCCTGCTTGCCAAGCAGCGTATCACGTTCGGCCTGTTCGCGGCGGCCTCGGTCGTCGCGGCATTCTTTTGAGCCCCTACATGACAAAGCTTCGTGTCAGCACCTATACCTTGCTGCAGACGGTGACCTCGGTCGGCCTGTCGGCGCTGGCCTGGGCGGTCACCGGCGTGCGGCCGATCTGGAACGGCAGCCAGCCATCGGACCGGCAGCGCATCTACTTCGCCAACCATGCCAGCCACGGCGATTTCATCCTGCTGTCGGCCTGCCTCAGCGAGAAGGAACGCGCCAGTACCCATGCGGTGGCCGCCGCCGATTATTGGGGCAAGACGCGGCTGCGCCGTTTCATTGCCGAGGACATGCTGTCTTCCGTGCTGATCCACCGGCAGTGGACGGATGAAACACAGCACCCGATCTCGATCATGCTGTCAGTGCTCGATCAGGGCCATTCGCTGATCCTGTTTCCCGAAGGCACGCGCAACATGACCGACGAACCGCTGCTGCCGTTCCGCTCCGGCCTCTACAATCTGTCGATGGCGCGGCCCGATGTCGAACTCATCCCGTGCTGGATTGAGAACATGTCGCGGGTGCTGCCCAAGGGGCAATTCGTGCCGGTGCCGCTGCTTTGCCGTGTCGTCTTCGGCGCGCCGATCGCTATTCAACCGGGTGAGGAACGCCGCGCCTTTCTCGACCGTGCCCGCGAAACGCTGCTGGCGCTGAACCCCCGGCCGCAACGAGACGATTGAGGACCAAGGCAAAATGCTGCCGATGATGCACGAAACCCTCATTCTGATTGTCGGCCTACTGGCGGTGCTGATCAGCGCCAGCGTCGTCGCCGGCGTCTTGTCATGGCGCGCGCCAAAACCGTTGTCGCCGACGCTGGTCAACCTCACCCAGCGCATCAATGCCTGGTGGGTGATGGTGGTGGCGATCACCGTTGCCTTCTTCTTCGGCCGCCCCGGCATGACCATCCTGTTCGCGCTGATTTCCTTCGCCGCTCTGCGCGAATTCGTGACGCTGACACACAGCCGCCGCAGCGACCACTGGGTGCTGCTCGGCATGTTCGGCATCGTCATCCCGTTCCAGTACTGGTTGGTGTGGACCGCCTGGTACGGGCTCTTCACCATCTTCATCCCGGTCTACTGCTTCCTGCTGATGCCGGCGATCACCGCGCTGCACGGCGACACCGAGCGCTTTCTCGAGCGCGTCTCGGCGCAGCAATGGGCGGTCATGATCTCGGTCTACTGCGTCAGCCACGTGCCGGCGCTGCTAACATTCGAAGTACCCGGTTTCGAAGGCCGCAACCTGTTGCTGATCGCCTTCCTGATCATCACCGTGCAAGGCAGCGACGTGCTGCAATATATCTTCGGCAAACTGTTCGGCCGGCATCTCCTGGCGCCGACGGTCTCGCCGTCGAAGACTTGGGAGGGACTGGTCGGCGGGCTGGCGGCATCGAGCCTGCTCGGCGCGCTGCTGTCGTTCCTGACGCCGTTTTCGCCGCTGCAGGCGGCCGGCGTCGCTCTGGTCGCCTGCCTGATGGGATTCTTCGGCGGGCTGGTCGCCTCCGCCATCAAGCGCGATCAGGGCGTCAAGGACTGGGGCCACCTGATCGAAGGCCATGGCGGCATGATGGACCGTGCCGACAGCCTGGTCTTCGCCGCCCCGGTGTTCTTTCATACGGTGCGCTATTTCTGGACAGTATGAGGGTTGGCGCCGTTTGCCGCGGCACCGTCCGGACGGTTCAGCGCGACTTTGCGAAGATAACCTGATCCGTTTCGTTATTACCGTTTTCGCGAAAACGGTAATAACCCCACCTGCCGCCGTCGTTCGCCGCGCTTATTTTGCCGCGGCGAGCGGCTCTTTCTTGCGCGCCGGCACCAGGCGGCGCATGCGGCGTTTGGCGGTGGTCTTCAGCGCCACCGGCGGATTGCTGGACAACGCACCGAGCACCGCACCGACCATTCCGTGTGCGACGAAATCAGCGTTGATCTCATTGGCCAATTTGGCGGCTGCCTCCTGGTTGTCACTGTCGGGTTCCGACCACAACACGATACCCACCCGCAACCTTGGTTTGGCGCGTTTCAGCCGACGGACCAGGAACCGGCCGTGCTTGACGGAATTCCGGTTCAAAAATCCGACGACGGCGGTATCGATAGCGTCGAGCTCAAGGCGGCGAATGCTCCCCGGTTCCATATCGGCGAAGCTCGCTCTCAACACCGTGGCGCCCTGGACTTCGAGCACCTGTGCCAGCATGGCGGCAGCCGCGTCGTCGAGTTCGCCGCGCCCTCCGGCGCACAGCACCGACATGCCCGTGCCATCCGGTAGTTCGGTGTCGTCCCCGCCCTGAACCTCCCCCTGAACCTGCTTGTCCTCGCGTGAGCCGTTGTCCTCGGCCGCGGCAGTGTCGCCCGCTTCCGCCTCCTCCTGCGCGCTGTCGTCGAGGTTCGCCACCATCGTCAGCGCGCTGCCCGCGACCTGCTGTCGTTGCTCATCGCTCAACACACCACGCACACGGTCCTGCTCGCCGAGCAGAAGTGCGGGAATCGCGACCTTGTCGTAGAACTCGACCAGATATTCTTCCTCCAGCATCTCCTCGGCATGGTCCGTCGCTTCCTCGGGATCGCCGGCCAGCAGCCGCTGGTAAAGCCGGGCGTGCGGTTCGAGCACGGGTTCGTTGCCGAACAGAACGTCGAGGAATTCGAACTGCGGCACATGTCGGCCGAGCACGACGAGGCAGACCGTGAGCGGCGTCGACAGAACGAGGCCCAATGGCCCCCAGAGCCAGGTCCAGAAGATCGCCGCAACGATAATAGCCAATGGCGACAGCCCGGTGCGCGAGCCATAGAGCCAGGGTTCGATCACGTTGCCGGTGATCAGTTCCACCACCACGAAAAGCCCGGCGGTCCATAGCACGAGCGACCAGCCGGGCGCCACGGCTAGCGCCAGGAACAGAGGCAGCAGCGTCGCGATAACCGGGCCGATATAGGGAACGAAGCGCAGCGCCAGCGCCAGCAAACCCCACAGCAATGGATTGGGTATGCCCAGCAGCCAAAGTCCGATTGCAATCGGAACGGCATAGACGATGTTCACGACCAATTGCATGAGCAGATAGCGGCCGACGCGCTTGCCGGCATCCTGCAGCGCCTCGGTGGTTCGATGCAGATCGCCGTAGCCGACGAGGCGTATGAAGCGATCGCGCAGGTCCTCCCGCTCGAGCAGCATGAATATGACCACCACGACGATCAGTCCGGCCGATGCCAGCGGGCTCAGCAGCGGGCCGATCAGATTCTGGAGAACCTCGAGCGGTCGTTCGCGCGCGACGATTTCGACCGGGATCGGCTCCCGCGGAGGCTGATCGGCGGCGGGTTGCGCGGGTTCCGGTCTGTCGAGTTCCTGGCCGACGCGTTCGATCACCCGGCTCAATCTGGAAACGATGCCTCCGCCGACGCCGGTTTCCTTGAGCGACCGGACCTTGGTCAGGATATTCGCCTGGTAAAGCGGGATGTTCTGCGCCAGTTCACTGACCTGTGTGGCGACTATGAAGGAGAACAGCGCCAGCACCGTGAATGCGCCGAGCACGCTGGCGATCACGGCAGGAAGACGCGGAATGCCGGCTCGCTTGAGTGCCGACACCATCGGCACAAGCGCAAAGGTAAGCAGCAGGGCGATTGCGATCGGCAGAAAGACCTCGCGCCCGAAATAGAGCGCCGCGACGGCCGTCACGACCGACGCTACGCTGGGCAACGATGTGCGCGGAAGCGCCCTGGCCGCGGAAACAATGCTCGCCCGCCGGGTCTCCGACAGGTGCGCGCCGTTTCGACTATTTGCCGCCACTTGATACCTCCGCCCCGCCATCGCCATGATCGGGCATATTGAGCCGGCGTGCAACTTCGCAGCCTCTCCTACAGCGAAGCTTTGATTTGCCGTCGTTTGGCTTGCTGCCGGCAGCGCGGCAATTCCGTCACGGTAGAATTTTTTGCATAAATGGCGGCACCAGCAATCCTGTTCCATGCTTGCGCCAGAACGTGGAACTTTTGGGTCAAAACGCCGTTCCTTCGTAGATCGCTAGTGGACAACCTCAAGGCAGCAGCTCAGGAGGAATGATCATGAACATCAAGATGCTTTGCATGGGCGCGATGGCGCTTTCAATGATGACCGGCGCAGCGCTTGCCGCCGGTGCCACTGGCACTTCGGCGCTCGACGATCCGCAGAAAATGTCGCCCTTCTTCACCGATGCCGGCATGAAGACCATGAAGCCGGCAGCCGAATTCAAGACCGCATGGATGGCCATGTCCAAAGAGGACCAGGCGATGATGATGAAGGAATGCGGCGACGAGGCCATTGCCAAGGAGCATGACGATTTCTGCAAGATGACCAAGCAACTCGGCGGCGCCAACTAGGCAGGTCGGTTCAGCACAATCGCAGTGGCGGGCAGATGCCCGCCATCTTCGTTTTGGGACCTTCGGTTCAGTCGGGCGCAAACGTCAATCGCACTATTCGGCGTCAGCCGATCCTGACGACGAAGTGCTTGGTCACCGGCTCGATGATCTTCCACGTCCCCTTCCACCACGAAGGCATCGCCGGGGCCGACTTCGACAGGCGCGCCGCCGTCGGGCGTGATGACGATACGGCCGGCTATCATGTGCACGAACTCATAGTCGCTGTAGGTCGCGTGATAGGTGCCCGGGCTCGCCTGCCAGGTCCCCGACATGACCTTGCCGTCCTCGGTAATGTGCTGGACGGCGGTCTTCATGGTCGGCTCACCTTCGACCACGACCCATCCCGCGAGATCGCCGGTCTCGGCGTTCTCGACGGCGCCGAATTTGAGGATGGTCTTGTCTGTCATGGTCGGCTCCGTCTTGAATTGTGCCGGGATGGCTGCCGGTCAATAGCTGATGCACCTGACCCCGGCAACGCGGCTTGACCCGGCCGCTTGACCTCCCCGCCAACCGTGGGATAGGCCGGGGACTGGCCCAACCACCTCCGCACCGGAGCCCCGCGAAAGACCTGCCATGACGGACACGATCGTAAGAGACAGCAATGGCACGGCGCTGCACGAGGGCGACTCCGTGACCCTGATCAAGGATCTCAAGGTCAAAGGCACCTCGGAGACGATCAAGCGCGGCATGCTGGTGAAGAACATTCGCCTCACCGGCAATCCCGGCGAGATCGAATGCAGCACCAGGCAGGTAAAGGGCCTGGTGCTGAAGACCGAGTTTTTGAAAAAGGCGTGATTGCCTCGGCACCCTTCGCTTCGCTTCAATATCAATCGCTCTCATGACTGAACCGCTCATGTGAGTGAATCGCCCACGCCAGGAGTTGGAGGAGCCGCGCCCTCCCCCTATGTTGCACTGCGTTAGATTTGTTGCATTGCAATATCAGCGCATCGGGTCGAGCCTCTGCGAGGTGGGTATTCCTTGCACGAGGTGACTGTGTCGGCATCATTTCGGCCTGACATCGAAGGGCTGCGCGCGCTGGCGGTGGCGGGTGTCATTGCCTTTCATTTTGGTCTCTCCGGTCTGCCCGGCGGCTTTGCCGGCGTCGACATCTTCTTCGTCATCTCCGGCTACCTGATTACAAAACACCTGGTTACGGAAATCACCGAAACCGGGCGGCTGAATCTCTGGCGCTTCTACGCCCGGCGCGCCCGGCGCCTGTTGCCGGCGGCACTGTTCGTCATCCTCGCCACGCTGTTCGCGGGTTATTTCATCCTGTCGCCGGAGGAACAGGCGCTCTATTCGAAAGGCGCCATGTTCGCCTCCGCCTACATGATCAACCTCTGGCTGATCCGCTGGTCGTTTGACTATTTCGCCGCCGACGCCACCAACAACCCTTTCATCCACTTCTGGTCGCTCTCGGTCGAGGAACAGTTCTACCTGGCATGGCCGGCGCTGCTTCTTGCCGCCGCATGGCTGCGCCCAGGCAAGCGCACCGCTATAATCGTCATCGGCGTCGCAGGCCTAGCCTCCTTCGCCGCCTGCGCCTGGCTGACCGAAGTGTCGCAGCCTTGGGCCTTTTACTTCTCGCCGCTCAGGGCCTGGGAATTCGCCGCCGGCGGCCTCGCCACCATGGCGCCAGCAAGGATCTGGCGCGACCGGCCGCTGCTGGCCACCCTCCAGGCATGCCTCGGGCTGGCGCTGATCGCGTGGGCCTATCTGATGCTGGACGAAGACTCGCCCTTTCCCGGGGTGAATGCGCTGGCGCCTGTCGCCGGCACCGTGCTGCTGCTGCTCAGCGGCAGCGGCCGCAACCTGCCAAGCGCCGTGCTGGCGCTGGCGCCCCTGCAATGGCTGGGCCGGCTTTCCTATTCGCTCTACCTCTGGCATTGGCCGGTCATCGTCTATGCGGCGATGATGGTTCCCAACCTGTCCACGCTTGACCGGCTTGCCTGCGCGGCGCTGACGCTGCTTCTGTCGATGTTCACCTATCATTTCATCGAGAACCCGATCCGCCGCAACGGCTGGCTGATGGCCGGAGCGGCGCGGGCGCTGGTGCCCGCCGTCGCGCTGACCGGCGCCGGCGTGGTCGCGGCCTATGGCAATGCGCGCTTTGCCGAGCACAATCTCAGCCCCGAACAGCACGTCATCGCCGACAGCGCCGCGCAGCTCTCCACCGTGCGCGCGAGCGACGGCGGCTGCGTGCTCGATTTCGAGACCGTCAAGCCGAAACCCTGCATGTTCGGCCGCAAGGACGCCCAGCGCTCGGTCGTGCTGTTCGGCGACTCGCATGCCGACCATTGGTCGACGCCGCTGATCAAGGCGGCCGAGAAGAACAACTTTCGCGTCGTCACCTTTCTCAAATCCTCCTGCCGGGCTTCGCGGGTGACGACCTGGAATTGGCGGCTGAAGCGCGACTACACCGAGTGCGACCAATGGCGCCAGCAGTCGGTCAAGGACATCATCGCGCTCAATCCGCAACTGGTGGTGATCTCGGAATTCTCGATCGGCAATGTGATCAAGGAATCGCCCGAGGAGTTAAAGCACGCCGATTGGCAAGAGCAGTGGCGGACGGGCCTGACCTGGACGCTTCAAGCATTCAGCCAGGCCGGCATCAAGGTCGCGGTCATCAGGGACGTGCCCTACAATGCAAGCTACGCCGACAAATGCGTGGCGCGGGCGCTGTGGCGGGGACAGACGCCCGCGACATGCGATACGCCGAGGATCATGGCGGCAAATGACGACATCGCCACGATCGAGCGCGACATCGTGCGCTCGACACCCAACGCCAGCTATATCGACATGACCGACCGCTTCTGCGACCAGACCACCTGCCACGTCTTCATCGACGGCAAACTCGCCTTCCGCGACCGCCACCATCTGGCAACGCCCTTCGCCGAGACGCTCGAGCCGGCGGTGGAGCGGGCGCTGTTTTCGGATGTGATGGCGGCGGCTGTGAAGTAACGGTGCCGGCAGCCTTTCCCGCCGAATCCTTCAGGTGGGCTTTGGTGCCACGTTGTCCGACACGGCAACCATCCCGGGGTCAGCTAAGGATGAGACCCGCGAGGAAAACGGTAAGGATAAGCGACAGCGGAACTGCAAGAAGGCAGCACAGCTCGAAAGTATTGGCTCGCCAAGAAGTCATTGGGCGCTTTTCCATGTTGGCCTCCTCCCTCAACGGCCAGACCGGGACGGCAGTTCCGCTTAGATGGTGCTCATCCCCACCACTCATCATGCAATTGACGCAACTCGCTCCGCTTCCTGGTCATCCATCGTGCACGCGCCAGGTGTGTCGCCCACGCCCGGAAAGCCCTGTCTGGCTCCTGCTCCGGATCAATGTGCAGAACGATGCGGGCGACCTCACGCCAATCGGTCCCTTCAGCCGACGCGTCGAGCAGCCGGATATAAGTAAGCATGCGATCCTCGTCATAGCCGGTCGGCACTGAAGACGTCGGCGCTGCGTTCGCGATATGAGAGTTTGGCTGCTTTGGCATTGCGACCTACCAGCAATGGCGCACCGTAGCAGCCTATGAAGAAGCCGGCGCCCTTTGATCGGAGGATGCGGATCGAGATTCGCCTCGACGGTCGGCAAATGCGGGCCTCAGGCGGCAGTTCGCCGCCCAGGAGGGCCACGCCTCATCACATCGCGATCGGGTCGACGCATTCCATGTATTTTAGTGGAACCTAATTTAGTTGGCGCAATTATGCATGCGTGAAAAAGCGTGAAATCCAGACTGTCACTGAAAGCTGGCTATCGCGAGATCAGTTGGCCGATGATCCAGTGATTGCCGTCGATTTGACCGAACGAATATTACAGGCGGCCGGAAACGACAGGATCGTCTGCCTCGTCGTGGCAACGGAGCAGCTGGAAACCGACAGCATCGAGAAAGCGGAACCTCAGGAGACCAGGATTGCCGCAAGTTTCGTCCGGGACTTTGAGGTGATGCTGCTTGTTCTTTATGCGGCCTACGCCCTCGCTGTGCTGGGTGCGACCGCCTTCGTTTTGCTGGAACTGGGCCATGTTCTGTAGATCGGCAAGGTGACGGGACTGGCGCTGGCCAATTTGTCGCTGTTTGACGGGATACATAGGGCGCGGACCACAACCCGCTCGGGGCTTGCGTCGGCGGCCCCACCCTGGCGCACAGCCAGACGCGTTTTCGCCCCCGCCGGCGCTAATTTGGGGCTCTCGGTTCGTGGCATCTTGCAAATTTGTGGAACGAGCCTGCCCCTCGGGGGTTTTCTATTAGAGGGACGTTAAAGAAGGAGGTAGCTATGAAGAAGCTCCTGCTTGCCTCGGTGATCGCCATCGCCTCGGCGGCTTCCGTGATCGGCCCGGCCAATGCCGGCGGTAGTGTCACGATCGGCATCGGCAACGGCTATGACGACGACTATTATTATCGCCATCATCGGTATTCCGATTACGACGATGAGTACGTCCCCCGTTACCGCTATGACGTCTATGACGAGGACTACAGGCCACGCTACCGGTATCACCGGCGCTGCCACACGGAAGTCGTCAAGCACTGGCGTCATCACCACCGGGTTATCGAAAGAATCCGTGTCTGCCGTCGTTGACGGATCGATCCGGCCGGCAGTGCCGGCCGGATCGGTGGAGCTCCTCACCGCGGCTTGCGCATCAGCATCATGCCGTAGTGCACGGCCAAAATGTCGAGCCCGATCTTGAGTAGTTTCACCACCACGTCGCGCGGCTCGCCGGCCTGTTCGGCCAGGCTCTTCACCGTTGCGTCGGCACAGCAGACCTTTTGCACGATGCCGGCGATCTCCCAATGGGCAAGCGCCCTCGTGGCCTCGGCATGGTCGCGGCCGGCGGACAGGATGTGATCGGCGACACCGCTGCCAGTGCGGCCGCCGTCGACGCGCTCGGCCCAGGCCATCGGCTTGGCGCTTGCCTCCGACGAGTTGCGGAAATCCTGGCGGTAGCGCATGCCTGCCTCGCGTTGCTGGCGCGACAACGAGGTGAGGCCGGTCAGCGGGTCGACATTGCGCACCCGCACGATGCCGCCGGTCGCGGTGTGGCCGTCATTGGAAACCTCATAGAGGCGCGCCGCCTCCTGCGTTCCCTTGGCCAGCCGCTTGCGGCCGAACCGGTCGTCCTGCAGCGCGAAATCATGGCCGATCTCCTTGCGGATGCGCACCTGCTCGGCCTCGCCCTTCGGCAATCGCGGTAGCCTGGCTTTGGTCTTTTGGGCGGTTTTGTTGCTCATCGGCTCTGTCCTCCTGGTCTGTCGTCGGGCTCTGGCGAATTTCCGTATCCAGCGGGGCTCAAATAGCTTTGGCCGGCAGCGTGCGCAGGAAGCGCGCCGCGTGATAGGCGCAGTAGCTTTTCGAAGGCCTTGTGCGCAGCCCGCAGCACAGCATGTCCAAACCGGGGCGGCTGCCGGGGGCGTCGTTTCCCGCATCCTCCTGCGGCGTCGTGTCGAGCGGCGCGCGGCAGCGGTCGAACAGGCAATCGATGAAGCGCATGGCGACGAAGTGCGGCTGGCGGCCGCCGGCGGCGATCGGGCGCGGCGCCGGCATTTCGAGCGGCTCGCCATCGGACCCCGTGATCCGAACCGGACCCGGCTGCCAGGCCGGCGGCGCCAGCCTGGCCGACAGCCTTGCCGGGCGGCAGTGATGCTCGGCCGGTACTGCCCCTGCCTGGCCGGCAGGGTTCGACGGCTCTGGCGCCGATTTTCCATGCCGGCCGCCCGACCGTCCGCTACGCCAGCCCTTGGATCTGGCAAGGCCGATGGCGTGCAGACGGGCGGTGCGGTGGACGATGCCGATGATCGCCGCGCGCGAGGCCGGGCGGCCGCGCTGCGCACTCAGCCGGGCGGCGATCTTCGCGGCCGACAGCCCACTCATCAGCCAGTTCTCGATTTGTTCCAATTCGGAGGGGGAATAGCGGGCGGCCATGACGTTTTATTCCCTGCAAAGGTGGTTGTGTGCGGCGCCGGCTTCGCCGGCCTCAGGCTCGAAAGGCGGTCAGCCCTCGCATGGCTTGCTGCGATCGAGCTTCATCCCGGCCGCCTGCCTTGTTGCGCCGGAGACTGCCTTGCCCGTCCGCTTGTCGAAGGCGATGACCGTGCCGTCTTCGGTGCGGATGCAGGAAACCGCGGCATCCGCATTGCCGGCCGGCAGGCAATTCGTGGCCGGAGCCGTGAGGGGAACGGCTCCGGCCGTTCCGGCCGCTTGCGCTGCCGGATCCGAGGCGCGAGCCTCGGGCATCGTCCCGGCCGGGGAGGAGGACAGCCAGGACGAAGGGGAAAAGGTTGGCACATGACTACCGCGGCCGCCTCCTTGGCGCTGGGGGGCGGATTCGAGGACCGAAAGCTGGCGGAGCGACTTGTGCATGGCCACATAAGAGCATAACTTAAGAAATAATGCAAGCGATTCTTGCATAGACGAAACCGAATCTTGTGCCTCAGATGGAGCCATGGTGAAAACTGCACTGTCGATCAAGGTCGGGGCGGCGATCCGCCGGGCGCGCAAGCAGCGCGGCCTGGTGATGCGCCACATTGCCGAGCACAACGACACCGACGTCGCTGCCGTCGGCAATTGGGAAACCGGGCGCAACCTGCCCAAGACCGAGAACCTTTTGAAGACCGCCGCCTTCCTGCGCGTCGACCCGGTGGCGCTCGGCAAGGGCGAGGTCGTCTTCCTCGAAGATGCCGGGCCGGTCGCCGATGCCGAGATCGTCACCGATCCCGGCCCCCTGCCCGCCGGGCCGATGGACATCCAGCTTCTCGGCACCGCCGTCGGCGGCGACGATGGCGACTTCACCTTCAACGGCCAGCCGGCCGGCTATGTCCAGCGGCCGCCGGGGATCCGGCATCTGCGCAACGTGTTTGCGCTGCACGTGCTGAGCGATTCGATGGTGCCGCGCTACGAGCCCGGCGAGATGATCTATTGCGGCGGCCGCGAGGCCGTGCCCGGCGACCATGTGGTGATCGAGACGCTGCCCGAGGAGAACGAGCAAAACGGCAAGGCCTTCATCAAGAAGCTGGTCAAGCGCACCGCCGCCGAGCTGATCGTCGAGCAATACAATCCGCCCAAGACGCTGACCTTCAACCGCTACGCCATCAAGAACGTCTTCCGCGTCATCCCGCTCAAGGAACTGCTGGGGTATTGACGGGCGCTTGTTGCCTTCTCCCCTTGTGGGAGAAGGTGGATCGGCGCACAGCGCCGAGCCGGATGAGGGTGCTGGAAGGAACGCGGCGGAGGAAATGTAGACGCGATTTTAAGCACTTACGCCATCAAGGTAGCGATCCGTCCAACACCCCTCATCCGACCGATCTTCGCTCGGCCACCTTCTCCCACAAGGGGAGAAGGGAAGAGCAGCACGCCCTCCCCCTCAAGCCCGCCTCGATTGCTCCAGCTCTCGACCGTTGAGCAGGCGCGCCTCGGCGCGGGCTCGCTGCCGGTCGTCGATGAAGGCAGCCTGGATCGAAACGGCGGCGCCCGGCAGGCCGTCGGCCCGGCAGGCCTTGCAGATCAGGCGCCCGGAAAGTGCTGATAGCGGTGTCTCCGGCCTCACCCCATGCCGCTTGAGCTCGGCCGGCTTCCACCACCTGTTGCGGCCGCAATCGATGCACTCGACGGCAATCGAGACGACATCGGCGATCGTCGCTTCCTTGCCCGCTAATGCCATGGCCATCCCCATCGTTGTTCCTGCTTTGTTCACATTATCGGTTTTCGAGGCGGAGTCGAGTCGGTTCCGCTTACACCAACGTGAAAGTTTCACTTGTTCATTTATTTGAGTTATGCTTCTATACCATGCAAGCTGGAATCGGCGCAGCCGCGGCCGCTCCGTCCACCGAATGTAAGGGAGTGACGATGGACCTCGCCCAGTTCGCCCAGGCCTGCGGTTATGCCGGCGACAGCCCGGCCATGCTTGCCGCCTTCGCGGCCATCCGCCAGGACGGCATCCGCACGGCGCGCCAGGGCCATCGCCAGCGCAAGGCGGCGATCGACCGGATGAAGCCGAGCCGCGCTTTGTTCCTGGCGGCGATCCGCCCGGCGCAGTCGGCCGAGGAGGCGATCGAGGACGCCGCCCGCTTCCTGTCGATGTTCCGCAACATGCCGCACTGGCGACAGGAAAGGCGCAGCGCCGACCTCGCCCGCGCCAGGCAGCAGCGCCTCTTCGCCCGCTTCTTCCGCCGCTACGGCTATCGCCTCTGGGCGTTGGAGGCCGCCTGAAGACGCGCGCCCCCCTTGCAGTCAAAACGGATATTGCGATCGCCAACACTGCGCCGTATGTCTCCGCGCGATGAGCGAGATCGAATTCCGTCGTGCCCAGGCGCCCGACCTGCCGGCGATCGTTGCAATGCTTGCCGACGATGCGCTCGGCGCAGACCGGGAAGACCCGTCCACGCCGCTCGCGCCATCCTATCTCGATGCCTTCAGCGCGATCGATGCCTATCCCAACCAGTTGCTGGCCGTGGCCGTCGAGGCCGGGCAATTGGTCGGAACGCTGCAACTCAGCTTCCTTCCAGGCATTTCGAGGAAAGGCGCCTGGCGCGGCCAGATCGAAGGCGTTCGCGTCGCCCGGCAATGGCGCTCTCGCGGCGTCGGCAAGCTGATGATCGAATGGGCGATTGAAGCGTGCCGTTCGCGCGGCTGCAGCCTCATTCAGCTCACCACGGACAACAGTCGACGGGAAGCGCACACCTTCTACGAGCGCCTCGGTTTCACCGCCAGCCATCTCGGCTACAAGATGGCGCTGTAGGTCGCTGCAGCAGGCGCCGTCGGCGAAGCTGCCGATCTCCCCCCTTGCGGGGGAGATGCCCGGCAGGGCAGAGGGGGGTGCTGTCCCTCCGACCTGTCAACCAATCGGAGCCAAACCCTCAGGCTGATTCGAGTTGGCAACAACTGAAGTCGAAGTTGGCGATCCGTCCCACCCCCCTCTGTCCTGCCGGACATCTCCCCCGCAAGGGGGGAGATTGGATGTTGCTTCGACTTTCGCCAACCACCAACGCTGGAACGCAGGCAGACAGAGGGCGCCAAACTGAAACAATTGCCCTCCACCTGCCCTCCGCGCCGCTTGACAATCCGCCCACAATGTTCTCTTTATGTTCTCATCAAAACTCTAGACAAGGCGGCGTTTGAACCGCCGCGGGCGAACGGGCCGGATGGAAGCCAACATCCTCCACGCGGATCTGGATGCCTTCTATGCCTCGGTCGAACAACTGCTCGACCCGGCCTTGCGCGGCAAGCCGATTGCCGTCGGCGGCGGGGTAGTGCTCGCCGCATCCTATGAAGCCAAGGCGTTCGGCGTGCGCGGCGGCATGCCGGGACGGCGGGCGCGGGAACTCTGCCCGCAACTCATTTTCGTCGGCGGCCATTTCAAGGACTATCAGCGGCTGGGCGATGCGGCAATCAAGGTGCTGGGCGATTTCACGCCGGTGGTCGAGCGAATTTCCATCGACGAGGCCTTTGCCGACGTCGCCGGCTGCACCCACCTGTTCGGCTCGCCGGCCGAGATCGCCGGCAAGATCCGCCACCGCGTGCGGGCAGAGCTCGGCCTGCCGATCTCGGTCGGCGTAGCCCGCACCAAGCATCTGGCCAAGATCGCCTCACAGGTCGCAAAACCCGACGGGCTGGTGGTGGTCGATCCGCGCCACGAGCTGGAGTTCCTGCACCACCTGCCGGTCGAGCTGATGTGGGGTGTCGGCCCGGTCACCAGGGAGCGGCTGGCCGGCATCGGCGTCAACACCATCGGCGAGCTGGCGAAGACCAACGATGGCGCGCTGGAGCGCCTGCTCGGGCCGGCGGCGGGAGAAAAACTCAACGCGCTGGCGTGGAACCGCGATCCGCGCAAGCTGGAGACGCAGCGCCGGGCGCGCTCGGCCGGCGCGCAATCGGCGCTCGGCCGAAAACCGGCCGAGGAGCAGGTCTTCGTGCCTGCGCTGCTGCATCTGGCCGATAGGGTCGCCACAAGATTGCGGGCGAAATCCCGCCCCGGCCGCACGGTGACGGTTCGCGTCCGCTTTGCCGACCTGCGCTCGGTGACGCGCTCGATCACGCTCGACCAGCCGATATCGGCAACCGCCATGCTGGCCGAGATCGCCGAGGCGCTGGTGCGCAAGGTGCTCATCGACCATCCGCACGAAAAGACAATCTCGCTGCTGGCGATCGCTGTCTCGCATCTGGAGCAGCATGCCGGCCTGCAACTGGAACTGCCGCTCGGGCTCGCCGACGACCGCCGCCGCCCCGGCACCAGGAAGGGCGCGGCGCGCTGGACCGCAGATCGCGCCGTCGACAAGATCCGCGACCGCTTCGGCTGGGAGGCGGTCGGCTACGCCTCGGTCGCGCTCGGACTGTCGCGGTCCGTTCCCGACGCGTTTCGCGAGCTCGCCGAAAAGGAATTGTGAGCTGCGCGGCCGGGGCGAAAAAAGATTATCCGGCAGGAGCCAGGGGCGATACGGCCGGCCCGTTCAAAGCCGTGCCATCGACGGCAAAATGCGAGCCGTGGCAGGGGCAGTCCCAGCAGCGTTCCAGCGAGTTCCAATGGACATGGCAGCCGACATGGGTACATGCGGCCGAGCGTTTGTAGAGCGTGCCGTCCTCGTCGCGAAAGGCCGCGACTTTGGTAAGACCTTCGCGGACGATGGCGCCCTGTCCCGGCCGCAGCTTGTCGGCGGAATCGATTTCACCAGGCGCGACATACTCGGCAAAACTCCTGATCGCTGTCGCATTCTCCGCTAGATAATCGGCGATCGCCCGTACCGTCTTGCGAGAGGGTTCGTAAAGTTCCCGCCAGGGGCTTTCCCCCTTCAGAATCAGGTCCGAAATCAACAGGCCTGCCACGACCCCATGGGTGATGCCCTGGCCGGAATCGCCGGTAGCAACGAAGACTCGCCGATCACCGGGATTGCGGCCGATGAACCCGGCATAGTCGACCGTCTCCATCACCTGCCCGGACCATCGATTGGCTTCCGCGCCGACATCGGGCACCAATTTTTTGATCCAGGCCGCCAGGGCCGTGAAGCGGTGGTCGGCGTCGTCGGCCTGCCCTGTCTTATGGTCTTCACCACCGACGATCAGAAAGTCGGTCTTGCCTTCGCCAGGCTGCAGACGGACGTAGTGATAGGGGTCCAGCGTGTCCCAATAGAGTGCATCCGGCAAAACGTCGCGCGCGATCTCGAACGACATGGCGTAGGTCCGATACGGCGCCTGCTTGGTATGGAGCGCGACCCGATCGTTGATCGGCGAGTTGGTGGCGACAACGGCCGACCTGGCAGACACGGCAAAGCCCGAGACCGTGCTTACGCGCACGCCGCCGTCGGTCTCCTCGACCTTATCGACGATGGTCTCCGCATAAAGCGCGCCGCCGTGCGCGCGGATGCCGGCAGCCAGCCCGCGGAGATATTTGAGCGGGTGGAATGTCGCCTGATTGGCGTAGCGAAGGATCGGTGCATCCGAAAAGCCTGCAAACGGCACGCCTGCGGTTTTCTCGACGTCGACCCCGATCTTCAGAGCGGCGTCCAGTTCGCGCTCGATGACGGATTCCTTCCTGCCCGACGCCGGAAACAGAAAACCGTCGAGGCGGCGGAAATCACACGCCATACCCTCCGCCTCCAGGATCGATTGGATACGGTCAATAGCGGCCGACTGGCTTTGATAGTAAATCCGCGCCAGTTCCTCGCCGCGCAATTTGATCAGTTCCGAAAAATAGTCATCGCAGATCGATGACAGGTGCGCGGTGGTGCGGGCCGTCATGCCGCTTCCGATCCGGCCGCGATCGAGCACCGCCACCTTTTGCCCGGCGATGGCCAGTTCGTAGGCGACCGACAGTCCGACAATGCCAGATCCGACGACCACGACATCGACCTGTTCACTCCGCTCGAGCGGAACCGCATCAGGCGCGACTTCGGTTCTCGCCCAAACGGATACAGTCCTTTCGTCGCCGACATTCATGGCGGAGCCCTTCATACCCGACATTCGGATAAACGGACGCCAGGATTCAAAGTTCCTTGACGCCTGAATGCCTGCGTAAGCTTGACGTCACCGCCGGTCCGCCCCGACGCGTTGTGAGCCGGCCTGGCTGGGGCGGTGCGATGCACTTTACGTGGCCGTCACACCAAAAGCGTTGCGCTGCCCCAGGCGATCAGGGCGATGCCGGCTGCCCGGCCGACCCACTGGCCGGCAGGAAACGCCTTTTCAACCAGCACCAGAATGGCGAGCCCGGCAACCCACACCAGGTTCATGATGCCACCCACGAACAATAACGCCATCAGCATCCAGCAGCATCCGACACAGAACGCCCCGTGCAGCGCGCCCAAACGCAGCGCGCCAAGTGTGTGGGGACGCCAGTGGCGGGAAAGGAACGCCGTCGGCTTCCTGCAATGCGACAGGCAGGCGTTCTTGAGCGGCGAGAGCTGATACAGGCCCGCGGCGATCAGGACGATGCCTGAAAGCCAGCGGCTCTGCGAACTCATCATCGCCGCGGTAACGACCGCCTCGCGTTCGAGCAGCCAATGCAACGCAGCTGCCGCGACGGAGAACCCCAGCCAGACCAGGAGATAGCCTGCCATGAATACGCCGGTGGGCGCGAGCTTGTCCTGGATCTGGCCCTGTGCGAGCGCATGGCGATGCACGCGCGCATAGAGCAGGATAGTCGGCGCCGCACTCGGGGACATCATCGCAACCATCATGACCCACCACATCGCAATCATCAGCGCCCAGATCGCGGCCCCCCAAACCCGCGGTTCGTTCGCCATGGCCATCGCGCTCATGTCCATCCCGCTCATGTCCATGCCAGACATATCCATGCCAGACATATCGGAGGTCATGTCGGCGGTTTGCTGGTGGGGGAATAGCGCGACCCTCGTCATCTCCCACGCATTCATGCCGAGCCCTGCACCGGCGACGATATAAAGCCAGCCCAGCAGGCACAGCGCCGCCACGCCCGCAATCGTGATGACGCGGTCGCGTCTGAGCAGCCGTTCCAGTGGCGACCCACCGTCCATGCGGCGCGTCAGGCCCGCACCACCCCGTGATTGTTGAGATGCAGCCGGGCGAACTGGCCGTAACTGTCCTTCATATTCACCTGAACCGGCCCGCTGGTTGTGCTTGAAGCGCTGCCGATCTCGGCGACCGCATATTCGAAGCCGTTCGGCAACACGATCTGAGCGCGCGAGTCCGCGCCCGTCACCTTGTTGCGAATTGGTTCGCCGACCGTTTCGATGTAGTCCTTGACGAAGATGCGGCCCCTGCGGCCGTCGATATCGAGGTCGAGATCGATCTTGGTGAAAACCGGCTCATTCATTTTTGTCACGGTTGAGGCGTAGACGGCGAACATCGTCGCGAACGGGTCGGTGTCCTGGCCGGTCATGATGCGCAGCAGCGCTTGACGCTGCCGGTCGGTTGCATTCTCGTCGACGAAAGCGATGGCTTCGCCATTGCCTTCGTGGATCGCGCCAGGCCATTTGAAGATCGCGGCGATCCGCAGGCCGTCGAGAGCGGTTTCGCCATGATGACCTTCGTCAATCTGGATGCCCGCCACCGCATGGCAATGGCCTTTGTCGGGCAGCGCATTGAATTGACAGTTGCAGCCATATTCGCAGGTGCAATTGACGAGTTCCCGTCCCTTGATTTCCCAAGACGTCATGCTGTCCTCCCTGATGCGAAGTATTAGACCATCATCATACACCTGCGCCGGCCGTGCCGCCATCCTGTGGCGCCAAGAGTGATCGCGACAAGAGGCGGCAGGCCAATGCGGTTTCTTGTCGAATTTGGGTGAACATACCCCCCGGAGATGGCGGGGCGATATCGGAACGGCAGACGTGGGTCGAAACAAGCGTTTCCGAGCGCAACCCGCCAAGGTCCGGAAATGACCCCAGAAGGGGCGTTCGGCAGCGATCCGAGCAGCAAGGATTTGGCAGGACCGGAAATCGGCATGGAATGCCGCAATCATCATCATGTCCCGTCCAAGTTGTGGACACTTCCTTCTCAAAGGCGCACTCTTGGCATGCGAAACGCGAGCCAGAGTTTCGTCCAACGCTTCACATGCCTGACTTGCGTCGGTGATTGTCTGACCTATCCGGATACTTCCGGATGGGCAGACCTCACATTGTGTCGCCTATCCGTGATCAGGCTACGGCCTAAGGCACGTTGCAGCCCGTTCCGGATCAACTGGGAGGTAAACAACATGCCTGATTTTCAGCGCAGAGAACTTCTTGTTCAAGGAAGCGCGGCTCTTGCCGCAATTGCTGCTCTCTATACCTCGCGTCGGGCTTACGCTTTTCCAACACGGCCGAGCGAGGAAGTTATTCCGTGGCTGGATCAGCCGACCAAAAATCCCGATCCGGTGGGTATCCAGAAGCAGCTTGTCTGGGAGGATTTGGATAGCTGGATAACGCCAAACGACAAGTTCTTCAGCATCTCGCATTTCAACCGACCAACGATCGACGAGAAGACATGGTCGATGGAGATCGGAGGCTTGGTCAAGAAGCCCTTGGAGTTAACGCTCGCCGACATCAGGGCGCGACCGCGGCAGGAGGTCGTTTTCACAGTGGAATGCTCGGGCAACCACGGATTTCCCTTTTTCACCGGCGGCATCGGCAATGCCCGTTGGGCAGGGACGCCGCTCGCCCCGATCCTCGAGGAAGCCGGTGTTCTGGAGAAGGGCATCGAGGTCGTCTTTTTCGGTACCGACACAGGCGAGGTCCCGATACGCGACGTCAAGATGCAGCAGAACTTCGCTCGTAGCATGTCGCTCGCCGACGCGATGAACCCCGACAATCTCCTCTGCTATGAAATGAATGGAGCCGCCTTGCCGGCGGCCAACGGCTTCCCGGTACGGCTCATTGCTCCAGGCTGGTACGGGATCGCCAACGTCAAGTGGCTAAAGCGCATCGAGGTTCGCGATACGCGGTTCATGAGCCTTCTGATGGCCCGTGACTATGTCACCATCCGGGAGGAGGACCACAACGGCGAGACCGTATGGGCCGAGACTTCGGTCGGGCGAGCGCTGATAAAGTCCGCGCCCGCGAAGGTTACCCGGAAAGATTCAGATTACTCCATCATTGGAGCAGGCTGGGGGGCGCCGATCGAACGGGTCGAAGTGCAAATCGATCAGGGGCCTTGGGCACCAGCGACCATTGACCACAGTGAGGAGGCAGAACACGCCTGGAAAATTTGGTCCCTGGATTGGGCAAATCCCTCTCCTGGAGAACACACGGTGACCTCGCGCGCGGTCAGCACCACGGGACAAATTCAACCGGCGATGGACGATCCCTTGATTGCCAAGAAACACACATACTGGGAAAGCAATGGCCAGGTGACGCGCCGCGTGCGTATCGGCTAGCGAATTTTGCAGCCAAATAGATGCGGCAAAACAGATAGTTAGAGCGAGTTACCGGTTCCAAGAGAACCGGAACCGCTCTAAGAACTTGCTGCCATGTGGCATTGCGTTTGGGTCACCCAGGAGGAGGCTGCCTGATCCGAAAGCTGGCGCCGCTCTGTATCGAGCATGACGGGTGTAGGCCGTAGATCCTCTTCGCGACGATACCGGTCCCCGAAATCGGGGGCGGAGCCCTTCAGCTTAGTGATCGAGGCGATGGCAGACTTGTCCGGTGGCGCAACCTTGGCCCTGTCGCCTCCGCGCGCCATTTCCGCACCATTTCCAGCGCTCGCCTCACCTCTCCACGGCCCTGATTTCCGCATCGACCAGGCACCACGGTGCATAGCGGAAGTCGCGGATCTGGATGATTTCATCGCCCGCCCATTCAACCAGCACGAAGCCGCGCACGGTGCCGTCGGCCGCCTGCGGGTCGCGGATAAGGATCGCCGGCCTGCCGTCGACGAAGCCGAGTGACAATGCCCAGTCGCTGATACGGTCGTAATTGCCGAAATAGGTCGACGCCTGGGCCTTGCCGCGCAGGCGGACGCGGTTGACGACTTCGAGCCGGACGTCCTCTGCGATCAGTGCCTTGACCGCGTCGAAGTCGCGCGCGTTGAACAGGTCGACATAGCGCCGCAGCCGGCGCTCGTCATCGGCGTCGAGCTTCGGCGCGAGCGCCTGCTCGGGCTGCAGCGCCAGCAGCTTGAGCTGCGCCCGCCCGCGATGCAGCGCGGCCTTGGTGGCGGCGAGCGTCGCGCCGGTCACTTCGCAGGTCTCATGCAGGCTGAGGCCGAGCACGTCGACCAGGATCACGGCGCTGCGCTGCGGCACCGAAAGCTGCATGAAGGCGCGCAGGCCGGTCTGGGCGGCGAGCCGGCTGTCGGCGCTGCCGGAGGGATCCTCGATGACGCTCATGTCGGCCTCGGTCATGCGCGACCTTTCCCGATTGCGCCGCCGCAGATGATCCTGCGCGGCATTGTGGGCGATGCGAAACAGCCATTGCTCCGGCCGTTCGACCATCGCACCGCCGTCGATCGCCTGCAGCGCGTTGATCAGCACCTCCTGAACGATGTCCTCGCCGTCGATCACCGAGCCGGCCATGCGCGCGCAGTAGCGATGCAGCCTTGGCCGCAACCCGACGAGCATCGCCTCCAACGTCGCCCTGTTCATTTTCGGCATAGCATCCCGTTTCTGCGCGAGCGGCATGGCAGGCGCTATCCCGCCTTCTGATCCGCCAGCATACGGTAATTGCCGATGACTTTGACAGGCGATCGCATTGCCGGGGTCGAACGGCGTTCGGCGTGGTTTTCCGCAAATGCCTTGAAGGCGGCAAGCTCGGTCAGCGCCGACGAAACGCCGTTCTGGCCGACGATGTGGACGAACGAGCCGTCGTCCAGCTCGAGCACGAGATAGCGCACCGTCGGCGGTGCCGCCTCGCCCAGCGCTTCGAACACTTTTTCGACCAGCGCGCGGTTATCTTCCAGGTCGGCTTGGTTCACACCGTATCGAATGAGTGCGTAGTTCATCGTCGTCTCCTGACTGGTTGGTATGAACGAAGGACGACCGGCTGCGCTGAAAAGATTCTCATTGCTGAAGAATCTTTTCGGTTGCCCGCATCGTCTTTCCCGCGTGGGCGGCTGCGCGGCAGCCATCAAGCAGGAGCGACGATCATGCATATCCAGTTTGCCGAGCTTCCGGTATTCGACCAGGACCGCGCCAAGGCGTTCTACACCAGGCATCTCGCCTGTCAGGTGCTGGCCGACCAGAAGATGGGCGACGGCGGCTGGCGCTGGATCGAGCTGGCATTTCCGCATGCCGTGACGAACCTGCATTTCATCAGGCGCGCCGACGACGCCCCCGGCGCGGAGCCCGTATTGGTGCTGGTCGACGAAAATGTCGGAGCAATGAGCGCGGCGTTGAAGGCGGGCGGCGTCGAAATCATCACCGAACCGCATGATGCGCCGTGGCAGCCGGGGCGCACGGTGGCGGAGTTTCGCGACAGCGAAGGCAACCGCATGGTCCTCGCCAGCCGATAAGCCACCGGAGCCCTCTGTCCGGCGGGCGTCCTACCTAAGTCCTACCTCCGGCCGGACCATCGGCCGTGCTTCCTTCGTATTATTATTTCGTGACCTCTGCGCGCCGGAACCTTCCCTTGCATCGGGCGTTCGGGCGCTGTATTCGCGATGCCTCATATTTAGGCAGGCGGAGGAAATGCGAACAAGGGCGGGTGGCAAAACAAACATGGGCCGGGGAGGAGCATCTTACCATGTCGAACCGTAAAATCGGAATGTCCCACAGTTTGGGGCTGCGCGTTGCTGACCTCAAATCCAGAATGCAAACTGCCCAGATTACCGAGCACGAGATCAAGACGTTTCAAAAGGTTGCCGCCATCATGGGCGGCGCCGAAGGCTCATTGCGCCTCGACTCGGACGATCTGATCGCCGCGTCTTTCCTCGTCGATCCCTTGGAAGATCTCCCGCTCTCCAGTTGAGGCGCTGAACGCGGGTCGAAATCCTATCGGGTTTGAACTACCTGCGATTGCCGCCAGCGGAGCATCCGCCAGCCGAGGCCGCATGCGAGGATGACGTTGGCCAGCGCCAGACCAGAAAGCGCGGCCAACGTCCCATGCGGGCCGAAGCGCTCCAGCAGCAATGCGCCGGCCGAGGGTGCCGCCGCCTGGGCGATCAGGCTCGGCATGGCGAGGCGGCCCATCAGCTTCGCGTAGCCGTTCGAGCCGAACAACGCGAGCGGCAACGCCCCTCGCGCGATGGATTCCAGGCCGATGCCCGCGCCATAGAAGCCGAGCGCCAGCGGGATGATTGGCATGCCGGCCCAGAGCGCCGAAACGCCGATCGCCACAAACGTAACCGAGGCGAACTTGGTCAGGATCGGATGGTGGTAGCGCGCGATGGTCATCTCGATCGCGCGCGCCGCCACCTGGGACGGGCCGACCAGCGCGCCGAGCCCGACGGCCGCGGCCAGCGCCATGCCGCTGCCTTGCAGGATGGTGAGCAGATGCACCGACAGCGTCGAGGAGATCACCGCCGCAAGCGTAAGGGTGGCGGCCAACACGATCATGATCGACGGATCGGGATTGCCTTCGCCGGCCGGCGTCGCCTGGTTCAATCCTGGCCCGACCGGCAATCCTGGCCCGGCTGCCGTTTGCGGCGCCTCACGAGGCAGGATCACGAGATAGAGCGGAAGCGCAATCACCAGCTGAAAGACAGCGTAGGCCAGGCAGGTGCCGCGCCAGCCGACCTCCCCAAGAAGCCAGGCCGAAATCGGCCAGCAGATCGTACTGGCAAAACCGCCGAACAGCGTCAGCGTGGTAATGGCGGAGCGCGCGCCGTGGCCGTAGTGGCGCCCAAGCGTCGCGAAAGCGGCATCGTAGAGCCCAGCCCCCATGCCCAGTCCGATGCCCAGCCAGGCTGCGATATAGGCCGCAAGATTAGGGGCGAGAGCCAGCCCGATCTGGCCGAGCCCGATGCATGCGGCGCTGAACGCCAGAACGCTGCGGCCGCCATGCCGCTCGATCGACGACCCGACGCGCGGCGAGATCAATCCTGCCGTGAGCAAGCCGAGAGACAGGCCGCCGACAACCCATGCCAGCGGCCAGCCGGTATCGGAGGACACCGCCGGCGCAATGACCGCTGGAAGATAGTAGGAAGATCCCCACGCCATGATCTGCGTCAGGCCAAGCGCGGTGATGATTGCGCCGCGGCTGCGCAGGATGGTGGGCGAAGGCGCCAGAAGGCTCATGCCGCGACGCCGCAGCCACAGCCGCTTTTGCCGATCGCCTTTGCTTCGGCATCGGCGACACAGCAGGCATCCACCGCTACCGGCGCCGGACCGCCGCAGCAGCCCGTGTCGGCAATGCCGATCCGCGGCACGGTGCAGACGCCGGTCTCCGGCAACACGAGCTGGACATTGTCGGCGGCCACCATGTCGCCGGCGATCGCCGCGGCGACGGAGCGGACCTGCTCATACCCGGTCAGCAGCAGGAAGGTCGGCGCACGGCCATAGCTCTTGATGCCGACCGTATAGAACCCATGCTCGGGATGGCTGATCTCGCGGTGACCGTGCGGCGGCACGTCGCCGCAGGAATGTTCGTTGGGATCGATCAGCGGTCCCAGTGCCCTGACACTTTCCAGCCACGGATCGAGCTCGAGCCGAAGCTCGCGCGTCAGCGACAGATCGGGGCGCTGTCCGGTCGCGGCGATGATGCGGTCGACCGGGCCAATCCGCTGCAAGCCGTCCTTGGTCTGGCCTTCGACGACCAGCCGGCCGTCGGCATCGCGGATCGAAACGGCTGCAAAGCCCGTCACCAGTCTGACGCCGCCGCTCTCGGCGAGTTCGCGCACTTCGGCGCCGAGTTCGCCGCGTGCCGGCAATTGGTCGGCATCGCCGCCGCCATAGATGCGCACCAGGTCGGTGCCGCGCGTTGTCCAGATGAAGGCCGTGCCGGGCTCCATATCCGCCAGCCTGGCGAGATCTAGCAAGGCATTAGCGGCTGAATGGCCGGAGCCGGCGACCAGCGTCGTCTTGCCGGCATAAAGGCGGCGGTCGCGGCCGAGGATGTCGGGGATGCCGTAGGCGATGCGATCGGCAAATTGCGCTTCGCCTACGGCATGAATTCCGCCGGCGCCGAGCGGGTTCGGCATCTGCCAGGTTCCCGAAGCATCGATGACGGCGCGGGCGCTGTCGCGCCGCGTGCCACTGGCGGTTTCGATCACCAGCATGAACGGCCGGTTTTCGCGCTCCTTGCTCAGCACCTTGTCGGCGCCCCAGCGCGAGATGCCGACGACCCGGGCACCGGTTTCGATCGACGGCGACAATTGCGGAAGCTTTGCAAGCGGCTCGAGGTAATCCGCGACGAGGTCGTTCGCGGTCGGGAATGCCTCAGGCTCCGGCATCCGCCAGCCACGCGCCTCGAGCAGGCTTCTAGACGCCTGATCGACGCAATAGCGCCAAGGCGTGAACACCCGGACATGGCCCCAATCCCTGAGGTTGGATGCAACCCTATTGCCGGCTTCGTAGACTTTGACAGGAATACCTTGCGCGATGAGGTGGACCGCTGCCGCCAGGCCGACCGGCCCAGCGCCGATCACAGCGACGGGAAGCCTTTCGATCATCTCCATATCTTCCATCCTTCCGGTAGTTTCGAATTACAAATGCCAAAAAATTACGCCGCCGTCTTGGCCGTCGCTTCCACCGAAGCCGGCGCACAGGTTGCGTCGGCGCAACATTCGTCCGCGAGGTATCCGATGAGCCCGTTCATGGCGGGATAGTTGGCCCGGCAGATCAGCGTCGTCGCCTGCCGCTCCTGTGTCACCAGGCCGGTGTCGACCAGCCGCTTGAGGTGATGCGACAGCGTCGAGGCAGCGATGCCGAGCCTGTCCTGGATGCGCCCGACCGGCAGGCCTTCATCGCCCGCCCGCACAAGCGTCCGATAGAGCTGCAACCGCGTCGGGCTGCCGAGGGCTTCCAGTTGCGAGGCTGCTTTTTCGAGTTTCATGGAAACACGTTAGCTCCGAGAGCCCACGACGTCAAAGCTTATTTCGAACATTCTCGAATAACCGGACAATCGCCGTCTCGTTTGCGCCAACCGCCCGCCTCAAATCGACCGCTGATTTACCCGTCTGGCAAGCTCTTCCGCGCTTTCGACGCGTTCGGAATATCGGTTGGTGAGATAGGCCGACCGGTCGCGCAGAAGAAGCGTGAATTTCATCAGCTCCTCCATCACGTCGACGATGCGGTTGTAGTAGGGCGAGGGCTTCATGCGCCCGGCCGCATCGAATTCGTTGAATGCCTTTGCCACCGACGATTGGTTGGGGATCGTAAACATGCGCATCCAGCGGCCCAGGATACGCAGTTGGTTGATAGCATTGAAGCTTTGTGAGCCGCCGGAAACCTGCATGACGGCAAGCGTCCGGCCCTGGGTGGGACGCACCGAGCCCAACGACAATGGCAGCCAGTCGATCTGCGATTTCATGATACCGGTCATTGAACCGTGACGTTCGGGCGAACACCAGACCTGGCCTTCGGACCAAAGCGACAGCTCACGCAGCTCTTTCACCTTGGGGTGATCGGCGGGCGTCGAATCCGGCAGCGGCAAACCGGCAGGGTTGAAGATGCGGACTTCAGCGCCAAGCCAGGTCAAGATACGTGCGGCTTCCTCAGTGGCCATGCGGGAATAGGAACGCTCCCGCAAGGAGCCGTAGAGCATCAAGATCCGAGGCTTATGGACCGACGCGGCCACATCGAACAGCGCAGATGCATCGATTGCCGGGAGTTGCTCCATATCTATGTTTGGCAGGGACCCTGCGTGATCGACTGGTTTCATGGCTTCAAAACTTTCTTATTTCGAGTTTCATCGAAATAGGTAGGCGCGATCCGTCGTGGCGTCAAAGCAAATTTCGAGAAATGTCGAAATACTCTAGGCGACGCGCTTGCCGCTGGCGTCGACGACGACCTCGCCGTCCTCCTTGGTGAAGGGGCCGATATCCGGATTGGGCAGGATATCGAGCACCGCTTCGGAGGGTCGGGCGAGCATGGTGCCGAGCGGCGTCACCACGATCGGCCGGTTGATCAGGATCGGATGCGCCAGCATGAAATCGAGGATCTCGTCGTCGCTCCACTTCGGGTCGCCCAGGCCAAGCTCGGCATAGGGCGTGCCCTTCTGGCGCAGCAATTGGCGCGGCGTCATGCCCATCGCTGCGATCAGCTCGACGAGCTTTTCGCGCGACGGCGGGGTTTTCAGATATTCGATCACCTCCGGCTCCTCGCCGGACTGCCTGACGATGGCCAGCGTGTTGCGCGAGGTGCCGCAATCGGGGTTGTGGTAGATGGTGACGGTCATTGCGCAGCTTTCATCTGTCCGACTGGTTTCGGTTGGGCGAGCAGCCACCCTGCCAATCCCATGGCGAGCAACGCGCCCAAAAGTTCGGCGGCGATGAAGCCCGGCAGATCGGCGGGGCGGATGCCGGCAAAAGTGTTGGAGAACGCTCGGGCGATGGCGACGGCCGGATTGGCAAAGGATGTCGACGCGGTGAACCAATAGGCGGCGGTGATATAGAGCCCAACCAGCCAAGGGATAGAATCCGGGCGGGAACGCAGGCCGGCAAGGATGGTGAAGACCAGCCCGAAGGCGGCGACCAGCTCCGCAATCCATTGGCCGCCTCCGGTCCGCACCGTCGCCGACACTTCCAGGATCGGCAATTCGAACATTGCATGCGCCAGGAACGTTCCAGCGATGCCGCCGGCAATCTGGGCGGCGACGTAGGCCAGCGCTGCGTTCGTTTCGATTTCACGCCGAAGCGCGAACACCAGCGTCACCGCCGGGTTGAAGTGCGCTCCGGAGATCGGCCCGAATATGGCGATGAGCACGACCAGGATCGCCCCGGTCGGCAAGGTGTTGCCGAGCAGCGAGACGGCGACATCGTTGCTCAGCCTGTCAGCCATGATGCCGGAACCGACCACGGTGGCGACCAGCAGAGCCGTGCCGAGGGCCTCGGCAACAAGGCGCCGGGAAAGCTGAACCACCTCAGCCGGCCTTCGGCAGATTGCGGCCGATCTCGTCGAGGCGCTTCTGCAGCGCAAGTCTGTCGACCGCATTGATCGGCAGGCTGACAAAGATCGAAATTCGGTTGTTGAGCATGCGGTAGGCTTCGGCGAAGGCGAGATGCTTTTCCGCCTCGGTGCCTTCGACGGCTGCAGGATCAGGTACGCCCCAATGCGCCGTCATCGGTTGCCCGGGCCAGACCGGACATGATTCGTTGGCGGCATTGTCGCAGACCGTGAAGACGAAATTCATCTCTGGGGCACCCCGCTCCGCAAACTCTTGCCAGTCTTTCGAACGGGCGAACGACGTGTCGTAGTTGAGGCTTTTCAAAAGCTGAAGGGCGTAAGGATGAACCTCTCCCTTCGGATGCGATCCAGCCGAATAGGCCTTGAACTTGCCTGCGCCGACGCGGTTCAGGATCGCCTCGGCGAGAATCGACCTTGCCGAATTGCCGGTGCAGAGAAAAAGAACATTGTATGGCTCGCTCATCGCGCACCTCCCTTCTAGCAGTTGCAGGTCACAGCCTGGATCACAGGCTGGCAAAGTTCCGGCGCGCCATTGCAGCAGTCCTCCATCAGGTAGGCCAGCAGATCGCGAAAGCCGGCCATATCGGCGAAATAGCGCACGCTGCGGCCCTCCCGTTCGGTCCGCACCAGGCCGGCATGCGACAGGATCTTGAGATGGGCCGACATCGTATTCGGGAACGCGGCGAGCCGCGAAGCGATCTCGCCCGCCGGCACGCCGTCGGCTCCAGCCCGCACCAAAAGGCGAAAAACGTCCAGCCGGGTTTCCTGGCCGAGCGCGGCAAGCGCCGAAAGGGCGAGTGTCTTGTCCATAATTCCAGGATTCCAGAAATGGCGAAGAGAGTCAACGCGCCTCTGCCAGCGACCCAAGGCAATCTCTCAGTTTTGAATTCGCCCTCTAAGCGTTTGCGTTGCCCCTCACCTGCCTGCCGGCATCCTCTCCCCGTATAGTGACGGGGAGAGGGGCCTCGTCATCGGTGATTTCGCCAAACATCGGCGGTGCAGAAACGACGCCAACGCTGCGGCCAGCCCCTTCTCCCGTCACTATACGGGGAGAAGTGCCCGGCAGGGCGATGAGGGGCGGCGCCGACTTGTACAACTGATCGTATCCGACACATCGAAGCGATGCCCGCTGCCCTCGGCGGCTCGCTCGACCAAATCAGCCAGGCACCGTGGCGGCAATGGCATCAGCGCGGCCAAGACCGGCAACCGCTTTCCTGACCCGCTGCAGATGCGCCTGGCGTCCGGCGGCCGAGACGCTGTCCATCCGGTAGAGCGCCAGGAATTTGGTCCGGCACAGCGGATGGCAGACGGAGCGGAAGCCGCGCAGCAGGGTTCGCCGGCCGGGCTGTCCCATGATCCACGACATCAGCGGCGTGGCACCGCATGTGGTCATCGCCATCACCCGGCGTATGTGCCGCAATTTGGGCCGCGGACCGCGTCGTGCGGTCGGCATCTCGAAAGCGAAGCCCGGCACCAGCACACGCTCCAGCCAGCCTTTCAGCATCGCCGGCACGCCATACCACCAGGTCGGGTAAATGAAGACGACCGCCTCGGCCCAGAGCAGCTCCTGCGCATGTTCGTGGACCGGTTGCAGGTTCGCCGCCTTGTCGTGGTAACCGCGCCATTCCTGCGTGCGCATGACTGGATCGAAGCCGGTCGCATGGAGATCGAGCAGGTGGACCTGATGCCCCCTTTCGGCAAGCGTCTCCAGCACCGTATCGCGCACGGCGCCGTTGAAGCTGTCGGTGCAGGGATGGCAATAGACGACGAGGACCTTCATCTTGCGCTCAGCCCGGTCGGTCGCCAGAGGATCGCGGTGCTGCATGCAAGCGCGTCGCATGCAAACAAGCCACCCGCAGACATAGTCGATCAGCTGTTTTCATGCGAAGCCCCGCAGCCCCATATCAAGACGCAACACCTCCAGTCGCGTCAAGCCCCGCTCGTTCGCTCAAGGAAAATTGCGCAGACATGGGCTTGCTGGAGGGCGCTGTCCCGCATGCCTTGAGGTACTCCGCGGGATGCGGCGCTGCGGCGTATCATGCCCAAGAACTCCCAGCATTGTTCCCAGAATGTCTGCGCCCTAGCTTCAGGGCGTGTTCAAAGCGTCAGGAGAAAACGATGCAGACAGGAAAACTGAGCGGCAAGATCGCCTTGGTGACGGGCGCCTCCTCCGGCATCGGCGAGGCCACCGCCTTGGCGCTGGCGGCCGAGGGCGCCACGCTGGCGATTGCCGCGCGGCGCGCCGAGCGCCTGGACGATCTGGCGAGGCGGATCCGTGAGACCGGCAGCACCGCGCTGCCGATTGCCGTCGACGTCACCGACGAAGCGCAGCCACGGCGATGGTCGAACGGGTCCTGCAGGAGTACGGCCGGCTCGACATTCTGCTTGCGGTTGCCGGCGTCGGCGTCGCCGCGCCGTTCCGCAATACGACGCCGGAAGAATACCGCCGGATGGTCGACGTCAACATTCTGGGCCTGCTTTATCCGATCCATGCGGCGCTGCCGTCGATGCAACGGCAAGGCGCCGGCCACATCGTCGTCGTTTCTTCCGGCACCGGCCGTTATATCCACCCTTCGGTGGTCTATTCCGGCACCAAGCACGCGGTAAGCGCGATGGCGGAATCGCTTCGCCGCGAGATCGGCAAGGACGGCATCCGCGTGACCTGCATCGAGCCTGGCGCCGTCAAGACCGAGTTCACCCAGAATATGCGCGCCGATGTGCGCCAGGCGGTCGAGCTAAGGCTTGGCGACATGGAGCAGCTGGAAAGCGAGGACATCGCCGCCGCCATCCAGTATGCGGTGACGCAGCCGCCACGGGTCAACGTCAACATCCTGACGCTCTATCCGACCGAGCAGGCATGAGCTTGGCCGACAGATATGGTGCCCTGCGCCGCCCCGCAGCATCATCCCCCGGTCATCAGCGTGAACACAAGCTGCCGCAGCTTGCCGCCCGGGCCGAATTCGACCCGGTCGAAATCGCGGCTCGCCTGCCGCTGTGCCTGCGAAATTCCGGCGAGCCGTCTCGTCACTTCGGTCCTGATCTTGCTGCAGCCGCGGTCGTCGGGGACGGTCAGGCCGATGGTGGCCGCCTCGATCTTGTGCACCATGTCGATGATGCTGGCGCCGTGCACCTTCTCGTGGGCGGCGAGGCCGGTTGCGAAAACCTCCCAGTTCTTCTGGATGGCGCCCGGCAGCCGCGCGGCCGGCTTCGGCAAGGTGTAGGTGATGATCAGCTTCGGCCGCGCCGACACCAGCACGCAGGCGTCGCCTTGCGGCTGGTAGTCCCTCACCCAGGTCAGCTTGAAATTGGTATGCGCGATGACGCGGCGCTCGCCGAGCAGCGGCCCGCGCCCGCCGATCGAGGCATAGAGCTCCGGCCCGGATTGCCCTGAGACGGCATAGGTCTCGACCTTCTCGACTGCCTGCCAGCCGGCATGCGCCGGCGATGCCGGCAGAGAGGCGAGCAGCAGGCAAAGGCGAATGGCTGTTTTCATGCAAGTCCTCGCAGCCGCTGCGCACGATGCAAAAGACATGCAGTTCCCTTCCGTGGACATAGCCTGCGGCCGGCTATAGTGGGATGCTCGTATACAAGAATCCACAGGCAACGCCATGTCGCCGCGACCGAACATTGCCCGGCAACGCCCTGCCCCCGGGACCCAGCCTCCCGGCGTCAGCCTGTGCCGCGCCCTGTCGAAGCTTGGCCTGTGCTCGCGCAAGCAGGCCGAGCTTCTGGTTGCCGAGGGGCGCGTGCGGGTCGCCGGCAAGATCGTGCGCAACGGCGCGATGCGCGTCGATCCCGGCCGCGACCGCATCGAGGTCGACGGCCGCCGCGTCGCCGCCGAGCGCAAGGTCTATCTGATGCTCAACAAGCCGCGCGGCCTGGTTACCACCCGCGACGACCCGCAGGACCGCGGCACCGTCTATGATTGCCTGGCAGGCCTCGACCTGCCCTTCGTCTCGCCGGTCGGCCGCCTCGACAAGGCCAGCGAAGGCCTGCTGTTGATGACCAACGACACGCGCTTCGCGCAGCGCCTGCTCGACCCCGCCTCGCATGTCGCCAAGACCTATCACGTGCAGATCGGCGCCCTGCCCGACGAGGCCATGCTGGCGCGGTTGCGCGCCGGCGCGACAGTCGACGGCGACTTGCTGACGGCCCGCTCGATCGAGCTGTTGCGCGGCGGCACCAGCACCGCCTGGCTGGAAATCGTGCTCGACGAGGGCCGCAACCGCCATATCCGCCGGCTGCTCGGCGCCCATGAGATCGAGGTGCTGCGCCTGGTACGGATCGCGATCGGCCCATTGCAGCTCGGCGAGCTTGCCAAAGGCAAGGCCCGCCATCTGACCGCCGAAGAGCTGGCACTGCTTCAGGCCTGAAGGACAGAGCGAAGCATCACCCCTGCCCGGGCCGGTTTGATGAGCGTTCTCATGGATTTCGGCAAAATCCAGCCCATATCCTAGATATGGAGCTTTGAGCGTGAAACTCGCGCGTGCGGTCCTGCTTGCCGCGGCTTTCGTGGCTGCTGCGGCCGTTTGTCCCCCTTCCGCAACCGGAGAGGCGAACGGCCGGGAGAAAATTGTGTTGCGCGTCGAGATCGACGGCGCCATCGGTCCGGCGAGTGCCAGGCAGCTCGAGGAAGCGCTGGCGGTGGCCGCGGACCGAAATGCCCAGGCTCTCATCCTGCAGATGGACACGCCCGGCGGGCTGGTCACCAGCATGCGCGAGATGATCGCCGCCATCCTCGCCTCGCCGGTTCCCGTCATCGGCTATGTCGCGCCCGCCGGCGGGCACGCGGCGAGCGCCGGAACCTACATCCTCTACGCCACCCATGTAGCGGCGATGGCGCCCGGCACCAATCTGGGCGCGGCAACGCCGATCGAGATGGGCGGGCCGCTGCCATCGTTTCCCGGCGGCAAGAACGATGGCCCGGAGGCGGACAAGGACAAGAAGAACGCACCCGCGGGCGATGCGATGATCGCCAAGGCGACGAACGACGCCGTTGCCCTGATCCGCAGCCTGGCTGAATTGCGCGGGCGCAATGCCGAATGGGGTGAAAAGGCCGTGCGCGAGGCGGCCAGCCTGTCGGCCGGCGCGGCGCTGCAGGAGCATGTCATCGACTTCGTCGCCCGCGACACCACCGAGTTGCTTCAACTGGCCGACGGCCGGACCGTCGAGATCGCCGGCAAGAAAGAGGCATTGGCGACGAAAGGGCTGCCGGTTGAAACGCTCGAACCAGGCTGGCTCATCCGGCTTCTCGCCGTCATCACGGACCCAAACATCGCCGTCATCCTGATGCTGGTCGGCGTCTATGGCCTCGTCTTCGAATTCACGAGCCCGGGCGCGGTCGCGCCTGGCGTGATCGGCACGATTTGCCTTCTGCTCGGCCTCTATGCGCTCAATCTCCTGCCGATCAGCTATGCCGGCCTTGCCTTGATGCTGCTTGGCATCATCTTTCTCGTCGTCGAAGCCTTGAACCCGACAGTGGTCCTTGGGCTGGGAGGCGTGGCTGCGTTTCTGCTGGGCGCTGCCATGCTGCTCAAGATCGAGGGGCCCGGCTTCGAGATGTCGTGGGCCGTTATCGGCACCGCCGCCGTCCTGACGCTCGGCCTGGCGCTGTTGACCGGCAGCTATCTGTGGGCGGCCCGCAAGAACGTTCCGCGTGTTGGCGCACAGGCCATGCAGGGGCTGCCGGCGGAGATTCTCGACTGGCAGGGCAGCGAGGGCCACGTGCTCGCCCGGGGCGAGCGCTGGCGGGCAAAAGCCGACGAACCGCTTGCGGTGGGCGACAGCGTCGAGGTGGCTGATGTCAGGGGTCTTGTGCTGACGATACGGCGCCGCAATGTGGGAAGCGATGGAGCAAGGCAATGATCATCGGTTATGTGGCCTATCTGGCAGCAGCGCTCGTCGTGGTCATGTTCTTATCCGCGGCCATTCGCGTCCTGAGGGAATATCAGCGCGGGGTGGTCTTCACGCTCGGCCGCTTCACCGGGGTCAAGGGCCCCGGCCTTATCATCCTCATCCCGTTCGTGCAGCAGATGGTGAAGGTCGACCTGCGAGTGGTGGTCCAGGACGTGCCGCCGCAGGACGTGATCTCGCGTGACAACGTCTCGGTGAAGGTCAACGCGGTGCTGTATTTTCGTATCGTCGACGCCGAGCGGGCGGTGATCCAGGTCGAAGACTTCATGACCGCCACCAACCAGTTGGCACAGACCACGTTGCGCTCGGTGCTCGGCAAGCATGAGCTCGATGAAATGCTGGCCGAACGTGACAAGCTCAACAGCGATATCCAGGAGATTCTCGACCAGCGCACCGATGCCTGGGGCATCAAGGTCTCCGATGTCGAGATCAAGCATGTCGACCTCAACGAGAACATGGTCCGCGCCATCGCCAAGCAGGCCGAGGCGGAACGGCTGCGGCGTGCGAAAGTGATCAATGCCGACGGCGAACAACAGGCGGCGGCAAAGCTCGTCGAGGCTGGCAAGATGCTGGCCGAAGCACCGCAAGCCATGCAGCTACGCTATTTCGAGGCTCTCCATGACATCGCCGGCGAGCGCTCGTCGACGGTCGTGTTTCCGGTGCCAATGGATCTGCTCGGTCATTTCATCAAGCAGGGCGGGAAGTGAGGGAGGAGCGCATAATCTCCCTCGTGGGGAGATCAGCACCCTCACCTCTGCCACGGCGGGACCGGCGCAAAGCGTTTGCCGATCCAGTCGGCGAAGGCACGTGTCTTGGCGGCTTGCCCCTTGGCCGAAGGCATGACGACATAGACGGCCCCTTCGTCGGCAAGGGTCCAGTCCTCCAGCACTGGCACCAGCCGGCCGTCGGCGAGCTCGCGTCCGACCAGCCAATCCGTGCTCATCATCAGCCCGACGCCTTGCACGGCGGCTTCGACCAGGACCTCGGCGTCGTCGGTGACCAGCGGGCCGGAGACCTCGATACTGACGCGGCGGCCCGTGGTGTCGGTCATCTCCCAGGCCGGAAAGGTCTGGAAGCCTGAGAAGCCGAGACAGCTGTGTTCCAGCAGCGCTTCCGGCGCAGCCGGCGTGCCCCGGCGGGCGAGGTAGGACGGCGCGGCGCACAGCAGCCGCCGCCGTGTCGCGACCTTGCGCGCCACCAGCCGCGAATCCTCCAGCGCGCCGAGACGAACGGCAACATCGAAATTCTCGGCGACGAGATCGACGAAGCGGTTGGAGAACTCGGCCTCGATACGGACGTCGGGAAATTCGGCGAGAAACTGTGGCAGCAGGGGGCCGATCCACATGCGCCCGAACGAGCCGGGCAGCGCCAGCCGCAGCACGCCGCGCGGCCCGCCGCCGGCATGCGCCGACGCGACAGCCTCGGCTTCGTCGACGGCGGCCAGGATAGCGCGGATGCGGACGAGGAACTCCGAACCCGCCTCGGTCAGCGACACGCTTCGCGTCGTCCGGTGCAGCAGGCGCACGCCCAACCGCTCTTCCAGGGAGGCAAGGCGCCGCGACAGGATCGTTGCGTCGCGGCCGATGCGAGCCGCCGCCTTGGTGAAGGAGCGTGCTTCGGCGATTGCCGCGAAGGCGGCCATTTCGGCCAATGCTGCCGGTTCGTGCGATTGCTGCATCTGGCGCAGAGCTCAAATGTAAAAGCCAAGGATTATATACCAATAGCGCAGCAGCTAGTTTCACTCAATCCCGGCCCGTCAATCGGCCCATCAACCGGAGTGAGACATGAAAGCGATCGAACTGACTGCCCCGAGACTGGACGCGTTTCGCGCGGCCACCGTTCCCACGCCTGAACCGCAGCGCGGCGAAGTGCTGATCCGCCTGCGCGCCGCAAGCCTCAACTTTGTCGACGTCGCGATCGCGAGCGGCAACTATCCAGGCCCGAGCTTTCCGCTCATTCCCGTCGTCGACGGCGCCGGCGAGATCGTCGGCATCGGCGAGGGCGTGTCGAGGCTCGCCGTCAACGACCGCATCATCGCCCATGCAAAACCGCGTTGGATCGGCGGCCGTCCGCGGCCTTATGAGACCAGAGAGATGCGCGGGCTGACACTGCCCGGCTCGCTCGCCGAATATGTCGTGCTGCCGGCCAATGCCGTCGTGCCGATGCCGGCTCACTTGTCCTTCGAAGCGGCAGCAACGCTGCCGATCGCTGGCACCACCGCCTGGAACGCGATCCGCGCCGCCGATGCCGGGCCCGGATCAGTCGTCGTCCTGCTCGGCACCGGCGGTGTGTCGATCTTGACCCTGCAGCTGGCAAAGGCAGCCGGCGCCACGGTCATCATCACCTCGTCGTCGGACGAAAAGCTGGCCCGCGCCAAGGCCTTGGGTGCGGATCATCTCATCAACTATCGTGAGACACCGGACTGGGACGCCAAGGTGCTCGAGCTGACCGACGGCCTCGGCGCCGATCTGATCGTCGAGACCGGCGGCTCGGCCACCTTCGCCCGCTCAATCAATGCCGCGGCGCCCGGCGGCACGGTGTTCGCGATCGGCTTCGTCACCGGCGCCGAGGCCACCACGAACCTGCTGCCGATCATCATCAAGGCGCTCAAGGTAGTGGGCAACAACACCGGTTCGGTATCCGACCTGCGCGACGCTGCGCGCGCTATCGGCGCCGCCCGTATCGATCCGGTCATCGACACAATCTACAGCCAGCACCAGGCGACCGAGGCCTACGCCCACATGGCGGCCGGCGGCCGGCATTTCGGCAAGCTTGCGTTCAGTCTGTCGTGGTGAGCCTGAAAAGGCAGGGCGTTCAAGCTGCCGATCTCCCCCCTCGTGGGGGAGATGTCCGGCAGGACAGAGAGGGGCGCTGTCCCTCCAGCCTATCAAGCAGTTCGCGCACCCACGTAAGGTTCTCAGCTCATCAAAGTTGAACTGAACGCTGGCGATCCTTCACGCTCCCCTCTGCCCTGCCGGGCATCTCCCCCACGAGGGGGGAGATTGGCAGTTCCACCGCGTCCGCCTAAATCAGCTTCTCCAGCGTGATCGGCAGATCCCGCACCCGTTTCCCGGTGGCGTGGAATACCGCGTTGGCGATCGCCGGCGCCACGCCGACGATGCCTAGCTCGCCGACCCCCTTGCCGCCAAGCACCGAGGAATGCGGGTCGGGAATACCGACTGAGATTACCTCGATGTCGGGAATGTCGGCATTGGTGGCGATGAGATAGTCGGCGAGGTTGTTGTTGACGATGCGGCCGTGGCGGCGGTCGACGATGCCTTCCTCGAGCAGCGCCTGGCCGATGCCCATGATGATGCCGCCCTTCCACTGGCTTTCGGCGAGCTTGGGGTTATAGAGCCGGCCCGAATCCAGCGCCGATACCACGCGCGACACACGAACCGTGCCAAAGTCCTCGTCGACGCGCACTTCGATGAAATGCGCGCACCAGCTGTGGCGGGAATAGTCGCCCTCGGTGTGCGGCAGCGCCATGGCTATGGTGGTGTAGTTCTTGTAGCGGTCCTCGACCGTCGAATTGGCCGGCATCGTGTCGCCCTTGGCCTCGATATGCTGGCGCCCGACGCTGCTGAGCAGTTCGGCGATGGAAACTTCAGGGCCGTTGCCGCGCGGCGACGAAATGCGGCCATTGGCGACGACGAGCGTGTTGGCCTGCAGCGTATGGAACGGCGAAGCCGGATCACTGATGGCGAGCCCGACCAACTGGTCGAGCGCGGCACTCGCCGCCTTGTGGACGGCGCCGGTCATCACCCCGGCCAGCCGCGAACCGCCGGTGACGCCGGCACGGGCATAGCGGGAATCGCCGAGCTTGACGATGACGTTTTCCGCCGGCACGCCCAGCACCTCGGCGGCGGTCTGCGCCAAGATCGTGTAGGTGCCCTGCCCCATGTCGATCGACGAGCTTTCGACCTCAACCGAGCCGTCGGCGAGAATGCGCACGACCGCCTCGCCATAGGCGCGCCGCACCGGGTAGGTGCCGGCGGCGACGCCCCAGCCGATCAACTGGTTGCCGTCGCGCATCGAACGCGGCTGGGGCGTCCGCTTCGACCAGCCAAAGGCTTCAGCGCCGGCCGCGAACGCCTCGCGCAGCTGCCGTGTCGACCACGGCTTCTTCGCATGCGGATCCTGCTCGGCATAGTTCCTGAGACGGATTTCCAGCGGGTCGATACCGACCTCATAGGCGAGCTCGTCGATCGCGCTTTCGATGCCGAAGGCGCTCGGGTTCTCGCCCGGCGCGCGCAATGCCCCCGGCACCACCGTGTTGACCCGCACGACGTTCTGCCGCGACGAGAAATTCGGCGTCGCGTACATGACCGAGGTGACCGAGCCGAGCGGCTCGACCCACATGCCGTCGACCGAGGTCTCGTTGACGCCGCGATGCACGATCGACTGGATCTGACCCTCTGCGTTGGCGCCGAGCGCCACGGTCTGGCGCGTCGCCGCCCGTCCGCCATAGGCGGTGAAGGTCTGCGGCCTGCTGACCGCCAGCTTCACCGGCCGTCCCAGCATTTTCGCGGCGACTGCCGCCACCGCGCCGTAGCCATAGGCGAACGCCTTGGAGCCGAAGCCGCCGCCAATATAGGGCGAGACCAGTCGCACATTCTCGAACGGCACGCCGAACCATTCGGCATAGGTCCGCGCCATGCCGTCGAGCCACTGGCTCGGCTCCCAGACCGTGAGTTGGTCGTCCTGCCACTTTGCGATCAGGCCATGCGGCTCCATCGGCGCCTGGTATTCGCGCGGCGTGTTGTAGGCGTTGCAGATCCTGACCGGAGCCGAGGCGAACGCGGTCTCCGCCTCACCCCACTCCTTGGTCATCGCATCGACCGCAATGCCGTCGCCGGCTTTCGGATCGCTGAGGTCGACGATCGCCGGCGCCTCGTCATAGGCGATCTTGACCAGCGCCGCGGCTGCGACCGCCTGTTCGAAGCTCTCGGCCACCACCGCCGCGATATGCTGGCCGCTGAAGGTGATGCTGCGCGCCAGCGGGCAATAGGCAACAGCCGGCGGCGGCGTGCCCAGCCAGTCCGTGGCGGTTCTCAGCGGCAGGAAATTGTCGGGCGTCAGCACCAGCAGCACGCCCGGCGCGGCTTCGGCCGCTGCCGTGTCGATCGACTGCACCCGGCCGGCGGCAATGGTACTCTCGACCAGCACCGCATAGGTGAGCCCCTCGAGCTGCTGCTCGACGGCGTATTTGGCGGCACCGGTGATCTTGGCCGGTCCGTCGACGCGCGACAGCCGGCCGCCGACCTGATCCGCGAGGACGGCGCCGTCCGAAGCGTCGCCGCGTTTGGCATCGCCAGGTCTTGTTCTCAACTCGTGAACGGTCATGCCGTTTCTCCCATTTTGAGGATGGCGCGGGCGACGACGCGCGGCGCCAGTTCGATCTTGTAGTGGTTGGCGCCATGGTCGACGGCGCCCTCGACGGCGAGCAGGCTGGCTTGCCTGACGACCTCCGGCTCGAGCACCTTGCCTTTCAGCGCCTCTTCGACGGCGCGGGCGCGCCATGGCTTGGTGGCAACGCCGCCAAGCGCGACGCGCAGATCGCGGATCGTCCTTCCGTCGGCCTCGAACTCGATACCGACCGCGGCACTTGCCGCGGCGAATTCATAGGACTGGCGGTCGCGGACCTTGAGATAGGTCGAGCGGCGGGCGGCGGCCGAAGCGGGAATGCCGATCGCGGTGATCATCTCGCCGGGTTCGATCGCATGTTCCCGTTCGGGCGTGCTGCCCGGCGGCAGGAAAAAATCATCGACGGCGACCTGACGGTCGCCGAGATGGAGGATCGCGTCGAAGGCGACGAGCGCAACCGCCAGGTCGCCGGGATAGGTGGCGATGCAGGCTTCGCTGGTGCCGAGCACGGCATGACCACGGGTGACGCCGCCGATCGCCGAGCAGCCGCTGCCGGGCGAGCGCTTGTTGCAAGCGGGGAAATTCGCCGGATCGCGGAAATAGGGGCAGCGCGTACGCTGCATCAAATTGCCGCCGATCGTCGCCATGTTGCGCAACTGCGCCGATGCGGCCTGCCACAATGCTTCCGAGACGGCTGGGAACCGACTCTTGATATCGGCATGGTCGGCGACGCGGCTCATCCTGGCCAGCGCGCCGATCGTGGCGCCCCGGTCATCAACGGCAATCGTGTCCAGTCCCTTGAGATGGGTGATGTCGACCACGGTCTCGGGTTCGGCAACGCCGCATTTCGCGAGATCGACAAGCGTCGTGCCGCCGGCCAAAAGCATGGCGCCGGGAAGTGCTGCTGCCTCACGGGCTGCATCGACGGAGCCGGCGCGGAGATACGAAAAGTCCCTCATGACGCGGCCTCCACGGCCGCCTGGCGCACGGCGGCGATGATATGCGGATAGGCGCCGCAGCGGCAGAGATTGCCGGCCATGTATTCGCGGATCTCCTCGTCGGAACCGGCATGGCCCTCGCGAATGCAGGCGACCGCCGACATGATCTGGCCCGGCGTGCAATAGCCGCACTGGAAGGCATCCTGTTCGAGGAAGGCGGCCTGCACCGCATGCAGCGTGCCATCCTCCCCGGCAAGCCCTTCGATGGTGGTGATGTCCCTGCTCTCAGCCTGAGTGGCAAGCGTCAGGCAGGCCAGCACGCGCTGGCCGTCGATATGCACCGTGCAGGCGCCGCACTGGCCCTGGTCGCAGCCCTTCTTGGTGCCGGTCAGGCCGAGATGGTCGCGCAAGGCGTCGAGCAGGGTAACGCGCGGTTCGACCTCCAGCTCATGTCGATGTCCGTTGATTTGAAGTTGGATTGGAGTTCGGGTTTTGCTTGTCATGGGGCGTCTGGCTCCAGTTGCTTGACGCGGGAGGGGATGATCTGGTGCCCGGCCGGCGAGCGGCAAGGTCAGCTTATGGCTAGGTGAAGGCTATCTTCCCCTTGGGGGAAATGCCCGGCAGGGCAGAGGGGGTCTGCCTGACTTGGCGCGACCTCGGGGAGGCTGCGGCTTGCGAGGTCGAAAGACGTGACATACCCGATCCCGTGATTACATGAGAAAGGCGCTCCACAATCGGAGGCGCCTCCGCTTATTACCTAAGGACCTGCTCGGCCCTGTTCAAGCCCAGGATCGAAAATGATCAAAATTGGAGAAAATTGGCAGGGCAGCCAGCCGTCATGCCTGGAGACAAAAAAGCACCACCGGCCCAAGCCGGTGGTGCTCTCTGAACTGTCTGTAGGGGCAGGACAGTCCAATGATCCTGAGGGGATCGTGCTCAATGTCGGCTCATTTTTGCCTCAGGGCATCGGCCGAACAGATGAGGAGTGCCGGCCGCGCCAGGAAATATCCTCCGTCGTCATCCACCGGGACAGGCAAGATGCGGAACGCCGGCCCAGACTCGATCCTGTGATTGTATTTACTTGCGATTATATTTGTCGGAGGCGTAACGAAGTTGGAGGCGTCTCCGTTGTTGAAACGGGGCCTGCCCTATTCGGATCAACACTGGAGAAAAAATTGGCCGCAGAGCCGCCCGTCATATCTGGAGACAAGGCCGAAGCCGCCGCTGCAAAACCGCTGCGCGCCGACGCGCAGCGCAACCGCGACGCACTGGTCGAGGTCGCGGCGAAAGCCTTTGCCGCGCATGGCGTCGATGCCTCGCTGGAGGAGATTGCGCGTCAGGCCGGCGTCGGCATCGGCACGCTCTACCGGCATTTCCCAACGCGCGAGCATCTGGTCGAGGTGGTTTATCGGCGCGAAGTGGAAGGACTGTGCCAGGCGGCCGACGAACTCGCCCACGATCATGTGCCCGACGTCGCGCTCGAACAATGGATGCAGCGCTTCGTCGACTACATCGCCACCAAGCGCGGGCTGTCGACAAGCCTGCGCATCCTGCTCACAACCAACTCCACCCTGTTCTCCGACGTTTCGGGCAGGGTGACGCTGGCTTTGCGGCGGCTGATCGATGCCGCGGTCGCCAACGGCTCGATCCGCAGCGACGTCGATGCCTCCGACGTGCTGCATGCGCTGGGCGGCATCTATTCGGCCCCGGACACCAAGGACTGGCGCGACCGCTCGCGCCGATTGGTGTCGCTGCTGATGGATGGGCTGCGGTTTGGAGCGGCCAAATCCGGCCCATCCACGGAATGACGAATGCAATGACTGCCCTTATTTCAGCGAGATGCTCATACCGCTGAGATCGGCGTTGACTTGCAGACCTACCTGCCTGCCTGTGAGTTCGAGTTGGGCACCCTTGTCATTGGTCATGACGATCACCTGGGCTCCTTTGCCAAGCGCGCCGCCACCCCCCGCTGCACCGTACACCCCCGTCACATCCCGGGCGCGGCGTATGTGGCGCACGGTACCTTTGAAATAGGTCTTGGAGGCGCCGAAGGCGAGGCCGCCCGAGATGCCGCCGACCGAGATGGGATATCGGCGACCATGGAAGGTCAGTGTGCCCTCGCCTCCGGAGCCGCCGATGAAAAAGGCCGCCTTGTAGATGGCGAAGCGGATCGTACCGCTGTCGGCATGCGCGACGCTGGCAAAGCTAACTGCCGCGGCGGCGATGACGGCAACCGCGACTGAACGAAATCTGGACGAAATCTTCATGATGAGAACTCCTCAAGATCGCCGCATGCCCAGCCGACCGGGCACATCGGCGTCGTATCAAAGTCATAGCTGAACAGTCTCGCCCGTCATTGGTTCCAAGCACGCGGCCTGAATTCGGCTGCGAGAAGACCGCTACGAAACGAGGCGGACGGCGAGCATAGACCTGGCTGTAAGAACAGCGGCCGAATGGTGGGAATCCTTCGCCGGCGCTCCTATGAAAACGTAGGTGTTGAAGCCGAACGGTATTAGTCTGCGCTGTCTGGGGTTTCGGGAGCGCGGCAAAGAATGGATTTGAACTCTGGCTACGGCTACCTGCTGATCGGCGGCCTGATCCTGGTCGGTGCCGGGCTCCTGGTCGTTTCGCTGATCGTCAATCTCCGTGTGGCGCACAGTGTGCGTGACGACGTACGCCATCGTGAAAAGCTGCTGGAATATTATCGCAACATCTTTTCGCAGCTGGGCGTGATCCTGATCGGCATTGGCGTGTCCCTGTTCATCTTCTTTTTCCAGCAGAACTATCAGGACCAGCGTAAACGCGAAACGGAGCTCCAGCAGGTTCTCGCCAAACTGGCGGCGCGTATTGCCCGCGGCGGCGCCGTCGTGGAGGCCCTTGGCGAATTCGATGCGCTGCTGGATGATGGCGGCGCCTATGTCAGTCCGGAACTCGGCGGCAACAATGCCGCGGTCAGCGCCCACGGGACGGCGCTCGCCAAGCAGGTTTCGCAGATCCTTCTGGTCGAACGCGACGTCGATGTTCAGGGGTTCGATACCCTGAATTTATCACGCGATTTCGAAGCATCGTTCGTCGTCAACGAGCTCAACCCAACGCTATGGTTCAACATCGTCCGGGACGAGAGCGACATCAAATATGCCACCACTCAGATCGCCCTGGATTACAAGGACCTGCAGGATGCGATCGGCGGCGAGGCGATCGAGGTTGCGATCGCCAATCCCGAAAAGGAGCGGAAGATCAAGCAGGAGGTGCTCGACATTTTTTATGATGCCGACCTCCTGCGCCAGCGCAGCAGGCGGTTTCTCGGCCGCGCATGCTGGCTGTTCAGCAAGGGGCGCGGTTTCGTCAAGCTTGCACCGGCCAATGAGATCGAAGCCGATGCCAGGTCGCACCAAGAATGGATCGACCGGTCGAAACCCTTCCTGACGCAAGCGACGCCGGGCAGCGGCGATTGCTTCAAATTGCTCCAGTTCGGCCCGGCATCCTGAACCGGCAAAGGCTCGCCCGCCCCGCGACGGCTAATCACCCTCGCGCTGCAGCGTGCCGAGATGATTGTCGTTGAGAAACTCGATGGTCACGGCCGACGCCTTGCCGTCGGGGTCGATGACAAAGCTGACGGCCGAGGGCCTGTCCGGCATCTCGGCATCGGGGAAGGTCACGAAGAGGTCGCGGTCGAAATGCTTCAGTGGATAGGACCGCGCACCGGCGGGCCCGACCTTGAGGACAAGAGCCTCTCCTTCGCCCGACACAATAGCATCGCCGATGAAGTCGTTGAAGTAACGGCCGGCATAGGCACTGGCTGGCCCGGCCGGACTTGCCGGAGAGGGCGGCACGGCATAGGTGGCCTTGGCCGCCGCAATCACCGGCCCGAACATGCCTGCATAGATATCATTCCATGCCTTTACCTTATCTTTCCCCAGCGTTCCGTCGAAGACGAGATCGGCGAAGCTGTCGGACAGTCCCTCCGGCACGCCTGTCGGAAAGGCGTTGGCGATGACGACGATGCCAAGCTTCTCCTCGGGGAAGAGCATCACCAGACTGCGTGCGCCGGTGCTGAAGGCGCCCGCATGACCCCAGACCAGCCCGTGCCGGCCGAATTCGACATTCCAGCCGAGGCCGTAGAAGGCCTCGCCTCCGGAGACGGGGTTCTTGCCGCGAACCATCAAGGGAATATGTGTCTGGTCCAGCGCATCGGCGGCAATGAGTCTCTTGCCGGCGTAGGCCCCGTTGCCGAGCACAAGGCGCATCCATTGAGAGAGATCGCGTGCGGTGGAACTGACGCCGCCTGCTGGCGCCTGCGCATCCGGATAGCGCTGGACCTTCGCGGCCCAGGCGCCATCGATCTTGGCGTGGAGTTCGGCGCGGTTGGCGTGCTTGATGAAGTCCGAATGACGCGAACTGGTCGAGGCCATTCCAAGCGGACGATAGAGCTTCTCTTCGGCGACCTCTTCCCAGGGCTTGCCCGTCGGCTTCGCGGCGGCGACGGCACCCTCGGTCAGTCCGAAATTACTGTAGGAATAGCCGGCACGAAAGCTCGACGACGGCGACACGAACCGCAGGCGGCGCAGGATCTCCCCGCGGTCATAGCCAATGTCCTCGAGGTCGTCGCCCGCCGTGCCGGGAAGCCCGCTGCGGTGCGCAAACAGGTCGCGGACCGTGAGTTCGCTGGTCGGATAGGGCTCGGCGAGCCGGAAAGCCGGATCGAGGTCGGCGATCTTCGAATCCCAGGAAGCGACCCCGTTGCTGACCAGCGCCGCCACGACGGTGGCGGAGACCGGCTTGGAGAGGGAGGCGATCTGGAAGACCGTGTCCGCATCGACGGTCTCCGGTTTTCCGGCTTCGCGATGCCCGAACCCCTTGAGGAAGATCACCTCGTCGCCATGCACGACGCCGATGGCCAGACCGGGCACGCTACCATCCGCGACGACGCCTTCGGCAAGTAGTTCGAGCTTCGCAAGGGCCGCGGCGATCCTGTCGGGTGGGATGGTATCGGCCGACGCCGCTTTCGGCAAAAGCACCATGATAGCGATGAAGGCCAACATCCTCCAACGGAGGTGGTTCCGCTTTATGAATAGCCGCATGCTCAGCCCCCTCCGCTTCACCGGCGTGCACTATTGCAGGCCGACGCAGGGAAGGCCAGCCTCACGCTCGACCCGCCATCCATTGACGGATGTCGGTTTCGCACCAGTCGAAATTCAGACAGCCGCGCCTGAGCTAGGATGCCGCGCGCAGGCGAAGGCGCCGCCTGCTGGCGCGGGCCTTCTCCGCCACCGCAGCGGTGATCTCGACCACGCCGTCTTCACGCGGTCTGGCGTTGGTGACCTTGTGGAGCCGCTCATAGGGCAACAGTTCCTTGACCCGGGCTTGAAGCGACGCGACTTCGGCACGCAGATCCTCGCATTCCTGCCGCTGGACGTCGAACTGTATCTGTTCGGATGCCTGCTGCAGGGAAAGCTGCGAAAAATTCGCGCTGACCGCGGAAAGGTTCATCTTGTCGCTTTCGCTCTCCTTCATGAGAGCAGACAATTTTTCCTCGGCGATTTGCTTTTCGGCCACCGCGTCGCTCGCTTGAGCCTTGAGCCTGGCGATCTCGCTGACGGCTTCGCTGTTGTGGTTCGAGGCGGCTTCCAGTCGCGATCGGAGATCCTCGATCTCAGAACGCAAGCCGGTCATCTCCGCGACACCGCGTGCAAGTTCGGCTTCCCTGTCCCCGTCCCTGATGCGGGCCGCTTCCGTCATTTCCGACAGCTTGGCCTGCGCCATGTCGAGCGATTTCTGCAGCCGCATTTCCTCTTTCTCGCTCTTGCCAAGCGCGGCCAGCAGTTCCGAAACCTGTGCGGCGTCATTGGCGTGGACAGTCGAGAGTTCGTCCAGCCTGTGCCGGGCCTCGGCCTCCCGTTTCAGCGCCTTGTCGAGGTCGATCGACAGGCTAACATGTTTCTCCCGCAGCATCTCGTTCTCGCGCGAGCGTCTGTTGGCCTCGACCGCTCTGGCCGAGAGCGTTTTGACAAGCTCGCCGAACTCGGCCTCGCGTTTTGCGCTCGCATTGCCTGCCACGACGAGCTCCAGCCTTGCTGCAGCCAGCGCGCCGCGAAGTGCTTCCTTGTCCTCGACCAGGCTCGCCTCATGCTGCTGCAGCGCCTCGATAGCGCTGTCGCGCTCGCGCTGCTTTCTGGTTGCATCGTGGAGCTGTTCGGATAGTGCTCTTTGTTGCGCGGTCAAGCTGGTATTTGCCAGCTCCAATTCGTTGGCGCGAAGAATGTCGCCGTGGAGGAGTTTCAGGAATTCGCCTGTCAGATGATGCGAGGTCGCGATCTCCGACAGTTTCGCATGGATCTCCCCAAGATACTCCTGCGCGTCGTGAAAGAGCCCATCGACCGCACTTAAGGCAGCGAGCCGGGTTTGCGTGTGGGGCGTCAGCCGTCGCGCGGTCTCGAAGGCATCCGCATTGGCCTCAAGTTGCGAGCTGTCATCCATTGCCGCGAGATTCCCATCCGACACAGTCTCATCCGGGACAGTGACGTCGTTCAACGGCGACTGATCGTCCACGTTGAGACATTCGCTAAACGCATCCGCCAAATCGGTTTCGAGCTCCTTGAACGCCCTCTCCACAGTCTCGGCACGCTTGATCAAACCTTTGAAATTCATGACTGAATATCCCTCTCGTGCAGCGCCGTTAAGGAGCGAACATTCGCCTCCCCCGAATACGGGTTCACCCCTGACCGTGCGCTCTGGCCGACGCCACGCTAGGGACAGGCTCGGCCACTGTCCTCGTGTATTTGAATGACGCGCCTCGCGGCAGTCGCCGATGGCGCGATTCGTAGCGACGGCGACAGTTCCAACGAACGCGTTGGGCGGCATCTGCTCGGCCGCCGCAAAACCGTCGAAGCTCGACATGAACCGGTTATTTCGACGTCTGGCGGCATCGGTGCTTGATGCCGCCAATATTTCATTCCACACACCGGTCACGATGACGGACGAGATACGGGATCAGCGCCAGGTATTCAGGTGGGCCTTGCCTGCCTCCGCGGTCCTGCATTTGCTCGCCGCGGCGCTTCTGTTGTCCGCGCTGCCGGTGTCGCCCCCGCAGCCGCAGAAGGAGCAGGCCATCGGGGTGGATCTGGTGCCGCCGCCCAAACCATCGGAGAAAGCCAAACCTCCGCCTCCTGCGAAACCGCCCAAGCCCGAAAAGCCGCCGGAAGCAAAGATCGAGACGCCGGCGCATCCGGAAGCCGGCCCTCAGAGGCCTGTCTTCCAATTCGGCGAGAAGGACGCCGGCCCTCGCAAGTCTCTGGACGGCAACAGTGCGGAGGATGGTTCGGAACAACCGACGGCGCCGCAAGATCCCGATAAACAGGATCTTGCGCAGCCGCCGGACGTGACTGCGGTAGACGGCAAAGACCCGGCTCCGCCGCCTGGCGCATCCGCGTCGCCTAAGCCCAAGCGAGCGGCCAAGGTGCAAAAGCCGCTGAAGCTTGAAGAAGCGAAAAGATTGTTCTCGCAAACAGCAACCGGTGATCCGATCGCGACAACCGCCATGAGAAATGTGCCGCGCCCCGATCGGATCGGTCAGCTCTGCTTCTGGGAAGTGCGCGAACAGTTGCGCCATGCTTCGCCCCCCTACTTTCCTGACGTCTTGCGTCCCTTCAGGTTGAAGGCCGGCAATATCATGCAAGTCTCCAGGACCGAGTTCCGCGCCGGCGGGCAGTGGTACGCTCTGAGCTTTCGTTGCGAGGTCGATCCGGATGCGACGAAAGTCGTGTCGTTCGCCTTCCGTGTTGGAGATCCAGTGCCAGCGCCGCGGACTGCCCGCCAAATAGGTGGCCCAGACTGATCGAGGTCGGCTCGCCGGCCGCATCAAATCCACGATGCCGGCGAAGTCTTCGCGCCCCGGCATCCGTAAGGTGGCTTTCGCCAGCGGCCGCCTCACGGTGGGACGAATGCTCGCCCGCCTTGGCAATCGCTGTGTCGAGGTTTAGCTTATGCTAAGGGAGGGTTCGATGACTTCAAGTTTCAATGTTCACCATGCTGCCGGCTATGAGCAGCTCATGGGTCGCTGGAGCCAAAGGCTCGCGCCGCTGTTCATCGACTTCGCGGGCCTTAAGGACGGCGAAAAGATCCTCGACGTCGGTTGTGGCACCGGCAGCCTGACCTTCGCGCTCGTCAAGGCCGCTGAACTCCGTGAGATCGCCGCGATCGATTTTTCGGCCGTTTTCGTCGAGGAGGCAATCCGGCGCAACACCGACCCGCGGATAAAAATCCGCCAGGCGGATGCCTGCGCTCTGCCCTTTGAGGACGGCGCGTTCGACCGTGCCCTGGCGCTGCTCGTGCTCCATTTCGTGCCCGAAACCGGCAAGGCAGTCGCTGAGATGCGACGCGTCGTGCGGCCGGGCGGCGTGGTCGCGGCGACCGTATGGGACCATCTCGGCGGCATGCCCGGAATGCGCATGATGATCGACACGGTGGCAGTGCTCAGTGAAGGCGGACGCCAGCTGCGCGCCCGCTATTGCACCCAGCCGATGATGCAGCCGGGCGAAATGCAACGGACCTTTGTCGAACAGGGTCTCCGGGACGTTACGGAAACGCAGCTGATGATCCGCATGGACTACCAAAACTTCGACGACTACTGGGCGCCGATTGCCGCCGGCGAAGGGCCGCTCGGCAAGTATGTGGCCACGCTCGATCCAGAAGAGCGGGCGCGCACCGACGCCGCCATGCGCGACGCCTATGAGGCCGGCCGGCCCGACGGCCCGAGGTCCTTTGCCAATGTCGCCTGGGCCTGCCGCGGTGTCGTTGCCTGACGTTGGCGCTAGCCGATCCCGTAGACCAACCCGACGCGGCCGTCCGACAACTGCTCAACCTTGCGCAGTTCGAGCCCACGACGATTCTTCGCCGTTCCAAACAGCGCCTTTCCTTCACCGGCGAGCAGCGGATAGACGATCAGCCTGAGTTCATCCACCAGCCCGGCATCGATAAGGCTCGCGGTAATTCGGGCGCCGCCCATAAGGTAGATGTCCTTGCCGGGCTGCTGTTTCAGCGCAGCGATATCCTCGAAATTCCGCACGAAGCGCGTCTTTGGCCAGGCCGCCGAAGTCATTGTGTTCGACAGCACATAATGCGGCGTCTGCGCGGCGAAGCGGGCCCATTCGAGCTCGGCCGGCTTCGGCAATTTGCCGGTCATCGGCAGCGGCTTGTCGGGCTCGTTCTGGATGGCGCTCCAGTAGCGCTCGTAGCCAGCATACATGACGCCGCCAAGCAGGCAGGCATCGATTTGCGGCGTCAGGCCGTATTCCTCAGACCACGCATCGACCCAATCGGCGTAACCCTCGGGTCCCTCCATCTTGCCGTCGACGGAAATTTTCATTCCAGTGATCAATTTACGCATGACTTCCTCCATCAGGCTTGCGGGATGCAAGCACGTTTCGTCGGATCATCGTTGCTTCGTGTGGCTGGCGGCGACCTCAGGGATGGCCGCCGCGAGTTACATCAGGCCGGCAGGCGGCGGTCGTATTCGTCCCGCAGGCGGCTCCAGCCGTCCCAGAACGAGGTCGGTGTCTTACCCGCCAGGCGGGCGGCCAGCAGGTCGAGGTGCACGTGCCAGCCGGCGGTGATGTTGAGCTGGATTGCACGTTCCGGCAGGCGCCGATGGACGACGGTGAGCAGCACATCGCTACCCTTCGCCTCCAGCAGGAAGGAGACGCCGCCGGTATTTCCCCAGGTGATGGAAAGCTTGCGCGGCGGATCGAGTTCGGTGATCCGGCCCTCCATCCGATGCTCTTCGGGGAAGCCCGCGGGGCGCTGGCCAGGCGGGTCGGTCAGCTCGTCGTTACGCCAGACGAACTCGAACGAGCTGCCGGCCTTCATTTCCATCTGGCCTGCGGCCATCCATTGCCGTCGCAAGTCACTCTCGGTGAGATAGGCCCAGACGCGCTCGATGGGGCCGGGCAAAAGGCGCTGGATGGTGAACGTGGCGGGCTCGGTCAGCTCGCCATAGGCGCCGATGGTTCTCATCTGGTTCATTGCTCGTCTCCTTCTTTCGGATTGGGCGATTTCCTGGGCTCATCCTGGGCTTTGCGTGCGTCCTCTTCGCGAAGAAGGCGTTCGAGAACATCGAGACGACCGGTCCAGAAGCGCTCGTAGAAGCTGAGCCACTGATGGGCGCTGGCCAGCGGTCCAGGGGCTAGTCGGCACAGATGCGTGCGGCCCCTCACCTCTCGACGAATAAGCCCTGCGTTCTCCAGCGCCTTGATGTGCTTGGAGGCGGCCGCGAGCGACATCACGAAGGGTTCCGCCAGCTGGCTTACCGTTTTCTCGCCATCGGCGAGATCGCGAAGCATGTGCCGGCGGGTGGCGTCGCCAAGGGCGTGAAAAACCGCGTCCATCTGAGATGTCTCTAATTCAACCATGTAGTTGAATATAGACGCACGCTTTGAGATAGTCAACCGTTTGGTTGAATAATTCATGTGAAGCGTTGCGGGGCTGTTTGCGCCATCGAGCGCGTCGACGTGACGGGAGATACGGACGCGCCCCGCGACAGGAAGGGCGAGGCCCTTATTTGCCGTCGAAGAAACTGTGGATCGCGGCTTCCAGCTTTTCGATAAGCTGAGGGTTGTGGCAGCTGCCAGCCCAGATCAGGGCGTTTAGCCTCATCTCCTTGTTGATAAAGCTCACTTTCCCAGAATCCAGCAGGTACTCCGCGATCTCGTAGTGCCGCCCCTTGATAGTCTCGATGAGCGCGTTGTTTCTCCCCGTCTTGTCGGTCAGATTTACTTCCGCGCCATTCTCCACGAGCAACTTGACGACTTCGAGATGCCCGTTCTTCGCCGCCTCGATTAGAGCGGTTCTGCCGTAGTAGTCAGCTCGCGCGTTGATCTCTATTTGGGGGTGTCTCACCAGGGCTGAGATACACGCATAATGTCCCTTGGCGGACGCAAGGCTCAAGGGCGTGCTCTTCCACTTGTTTCTGGAATTCACGTCGATTTCCGGGTCTTCGATCAGCGCCTCCACCACAGCTGTGCGGTCATTGAGGGCTGAAAGGTGAAGTGCAGACCAGCCGCCATCGTCCGGCTGATTGATATCGGCGCCAGCCGCCAATTCCGATCGAACCGCCTCCGCATCGCCTTTTTCTGCCGCGACCAGCAGAGGCGACCAGTCTCTTGCCCCTCCGGCTTCCAAGCTGTTGGTCAACGCAGTCGCCTCCTCGGATAGTCGATAGAATACCACATTATCCGCGATAATGGCGGCTCCTGTACTGGAGTCCAATGGGTCAAAAGCTGGAACGCTGTCGGCCCGAACGGACATCGAGATCAGCGCTTCACGTCCGTCTCCTCACATTCTCCTGATATTGACTCGCTTTGGCGGTCATCCAGACTAGATAGAGCGTGCGCCGGGCGGAACGATGCAGAAGGACGTGAACATGCCTGAACAGATTACCCTGAATAGACCTGAACAGATCAGATTGAACGACGGCTCCGCCATTCCGCAAATCGGCCTTGGCGTATGGCAGGTCGATCCAGCCATCACGGCCAAGGTGGTGCGCTGGGGGATCGAGGCCGGCTACAGGCTGATCGATACCGCCGAAGGCTATCAGAACGAGGAAGGTGTCGGGCAGGCGATCCGCTCGGCCGGCGTGCCGAGAAGCGAGTTGTTCATTACCTCGAAACTGCGCAACGGCGCCCATCAGCGCGACGCCGCCTTGCGCGCCTTCGACGAGACGATGAGCAAGCTCGGCATCGAACAGATCGACCTGTTCCTGATCCACTGGCCGGTGCCCAGCCAGGACAGATATGTCGAGGCGTGGAAGACGCTGATCGAACTCAGGCAATCAGGCCGCATAAAGTCGATCGGCGTTTCGAACTTCAACCAGGACCATCTCGAACGGATCATCGGCGAGACCGGCGTCACGCCTACCGTCAACCAGATCGAGCTCCACCCCCGCTTCCAGCAGCGTGACAAACGCGAATTTCATGACAGGCACAACATCCGCATCGAGAGCTGGAGCCCGCTGGGCAGCGGCCGGCTGTTGAGCGATCCGACGCTTGAAAGCATTGCCAGGAAACACGGCAAGTCGGTGGCGCAGACGATCGTCAGGTGGCATCTTCAGGAAGGGCTGATCGTCATTCCAAAGTCGATCCACCAGGACCGCATCGCCGCCAATTTCGATGTCTTCGATTTCGAGCTGGAAGCGAAGGACCTCGAGCTCATTCGGGGCATGGATTCGCCCGACGGCCGCTCCGGCCCGAACCCCGCTACGGCCGCATTCCTGTTCTGAGGGCCGACAGTGAAGCTGCCGATCTCCCCCCTTGTGGGGGAGATGTCCGGCAGGACAGAGGGGGGGCGCTGTCCCGCCGGCCTATTGAACTCTCCGGCTCATATCCCAACCCAGCGGGACCTCAGGCAGCCGGTTCACTGACGGAAAAAAGCTGCAGGCTGCCGGGAACACCTACAAGCTCCATCTCGCCATGCTCTTCAAAAGCCAGGCCGGAACCGGCCGCGAGATCACGAACCGTGCGCGACGCGATGATCTCGCCCGGTCCGGCAACGTCGAGCAGATGTGATGCCAGTTGAATTGCAACACCGGTGAAGTCGTCTCCGCGCCTTTCGCATTCGCCAATATGGACTGCCGCGGGAACCTGAAGGTCTAACCTCTTCATTCGACGACGGACCGCGATTGCACATTGGATCGCCCGCGTTGGTCGCAGAAATACCGCGAGAAACCCGTTTCCGGTGCGGCTGATTTCCTGACCGTTAGCAAGATGCAATTCGTTGCGTATCTCGTCGTCGTGTCGCTGCATCAGATCGCGCCGCGCCCGGTCGCCAGCGTTGACGGGAGCCGGCGGCAACCCGACGATTTCCATGTGCAGCACCGTCACAAGCACGCGCTCGCTCGACGTTGCCGGCAGCGAGCCGGTGACAAAAGCCTGGATCTCGTCGACCAAACGATCGGAATTCTCCCCCCAGATTACGTGATCACGGCCGGCAAGCTCAATGTATCTGGCGCCTTCGATATGCGTTGCCAGGTAGCGCCCCTCTTCCGGTTTTACCCAGCGGTCGCCCGCCGTCTGCACGATCAGTGTCGGGACGTGAACGGTTGGGAGAAGGGCGCGAACATCGATTTCAGTGCCCCAGCGCCAGAGCGCGACCGCGTCGGCAGGCGAGGCTGAATTCCTAAGATACGCGGCGAACCATTCTCTCTCGAAACTGTCGTTCATCAGGCTGGGCGCGGCGTTGCTCATGTCCGCCGGCTCCCCCCACTGTCTCTCGACGGCGGTCAGATCTTCTTCTACCTGCTCGCTTGTCCTTGCCCATGGATAATCCGGCGACCATCGGCCGCTGGCATAGGTTCCGTTGAGCACGAGAGCCGCTGTTCGTTCGGGATAGGTCGCCGCGAAAAGCATGCACATAGGCCCCCCTTCGGAGCTGCCGAACAGAACCGTTCGCTTTGATCCGACCGCATCCAACACCGCTCGCATGTCTTCCATCCGCTCTTCCAGCGTTGGCAAACCAACATTGCGATCGGACAGTCCGGTGCCTCGCTTGTCCATACGGATCAGGCGGGCAAAGGAACCGAGACGCTGGAGCATATGCGCCAGCCGCGGCGATGACCAGGCAAGGTCGAGGTTGGAGACCCACCCAGGCACATAGATCAGGTCGACCGGCCCGTCGCCGGTTACCTGATAGGCGATGTTGATTCCGGCCGATTTGACATAGTGGGTCGCGGGGCGCATCGGCTCGGCCCGGGACGCCGGCCGCTCACCTGTTCGGGCTGCCGACGTTGGCGGTGTCTGGGAAGGCGACACCGAGGCGGCTATCCGGGTAGCGGCTTGCGGCGTCACGCGGCGCGTCCGCAGGTCATCATAGAGTTGCCGGGTCTCCGGCTCGGGCTGCAAGCGGAGCTGCAGTTGCAGCACATCACGGCAGCGCTCATACTGTTTCAGCGCGAGGTTAAAGCGGCCCTGGGCGGCATAGGTCCGCATCAGGGCTCGGTGGATATCCTCCCGTAAGGGCTCCAAAGCCAGCAGGCGCACCGCCGCCCGCAGGCATGATGGAAGATCATTCGTTGCCGAATAGTGCGCGACGAGCTTCTCCAGCACGATGGTTGCGATTGCCCTCAATCGCTCGCGCTCCACTCTGAGCCAATCTTCGAACGGCTCCTCCTTCAGGCCGAACCCGTCCAGGAGGTCGCCACGATAGACGACGAGCGCCTGCTCGAGTTGCTCCGGGTCGGAGCCGGCGGCCAGCGACTCGAACCGCGCGACGTCGAAATCAAGATCGTCGAGATTGAGCGTAATGCTGTCGCCGTCGCTCAGAAACCTTTCGCCATCGGATGCGCCCATTCCTTTCCTTATGGCGGATAGGGCCTGTCGAAGGTTCATTCGGGCCTGGGTTTGGCTGTTGCCGCCCCACAAAAGCGCGGCGAGCTTCTCGCGCGATTGGGAGTGTCCGGATTGCAGGGCGAGATAAGCCAGCATGGCGCGAGCCTTGCGGCTGAAAACCGGGGCCACCGCTCCTCCGGCAAAGTCAAAGCCGCCTAACAGACAGAGATGAGGGTGCGCCATCGGATCCGCCACAGCCACAGCTTCTTTGCGATCCTTTCCTGTACTTGCCTCTATTTCAACCGTCATTTCGCCCGGCCTGGTGTTTTTCACGAATCCTTCACGCTGGCTCCACCGCGTTTCTCACGACGCAGGGAAGACAAGTGTCGGGAGACTGGTATCTCAGGAGGACGCTGTGCTACCCCCGACGGAATGGCCCATCTGGCATGATGATTCAAGGCAGGACCCGCAGCCGCGCGGCGGGCCACTGCGCCACGACATTGCGCTCGCGCGCTATCTTGAGAACCAGCGGGCCCGCCGGGCGTCAATGATCCAGGGGTTCGATTTCCGGGCCGCCGCGGTCAGCTTGCGCGCACTTTTGACGAATGCGGGTGGCCGTGGATATCGGCTCTTGGAGGTCCTGGGCATTCGGCCCTTTCATATCCCCGAGCCATCCACCAGCGGCACATCTTCGCCTTCCCACGGGCTCGGCATTGAGCCTTTGCTGAGATTGGCCGACGGCAGCGGCATCCAGCACTTCAGTTCGGGTTCGGCATATTCGACGATGCGTCCTGGAGACGAATCGGAAGCGCGCCAGCCTTCGCTGCCGAACTGATCGGCGCGGGCCCAGTAAGCCATGTCGACCTCGGCCGGCCCCTGTTCGGAAGGCCGAACCGTGACAAGGATTCTGCTGCCGTCCCGTGGCGCGCTCGACATGTGGCGCCACTGATCGGGCTCGTCCATTGCACTTCCTCCTGCGATCTTCGCCTCGCGCGGATAGTCGCTTCGCGTTCGGAAGCGGTCAACCCGAACTTTTTTGCCTGAGGCAAAATCCCTGCCCCGTCGTCGCGGAACAAGTCATGGCGCGCCGGGTTTGGGCAAGTTGTTGAAGGAAGCAAAATGAGACCAGCGCGCCGACCGATCGTTAGCATTGTTGCATGGCAGGCCGCGCCCTTCGTTCCCAACCCGGTCCGATCGCAATGAGGCAGGCCGGTTCCGATCGTTCCACCCCACCGGAGGAGGGTAAAGGCGGCATAGGCCGCGCGCTCGGCCTCGGCCTGATAACAGGGGCGGCCGACGACGATTGTTCCGCGATAGGCACCTATGCCAGCGCCGGCGCCCGTTTCGGACCCGACCTGCTTTGGACGGCTCCGGTGACGTTGCCGATGATGTACGCGGTCGTCTACCTGTCGTCGAAGCTCGGCCAGGTATCGGGGCGCGGATTGTTCCACGTCATCAAGGACTTTTACCCGCGGTGGCTGCTCTGGTCGGTGCTTTTGGGTGTGCTCGTCGGCAACACCATCGAGGCAGCGGCGGATCTCGGTGGAATGGCCGCGGCGATCAACATATTCGTGCCGCTTCCCATTCCGCTGATCGTGCTGTTCGTCGCCGCCCTCATCTTCGCCCTCCAGGTCTTCGGCTCCTATACTTTGATCCGCAACATCTTTCGCTGGCTGGCGCTGGCGCTGCTCGCCTATGTCGGTGCCGCCATTCTGGCCAAGCCGGACGCCGCGGCGGTGCTGCGCGGAACACTGCTTCCCAGGATCGAATTCAACCGTGAGTTCCTGTCGATCCTGGTCGCCATCATCGGCACGACGCTGTCCGCCTATCTCTACACGTGGCAGTCCAATGAGGAGGTCGAGGAGGAGATTGCCCAGGGGCGGACAACGCTCAGGGAAAGGAAGGGCGCCACCGACAGCGAACTCCGTCGCTCTCGCCGGGACATCCTCATCGGCATGATGTTTTCAAATCTCATCATGTATTTCATCATCCTGTCGACGGGTGCTACGCTCTACAAGGCGGGCCACCACGATATCGACACAGCTGCGCAAGCCGCGGAGGCGCTGCGGCCGCTCGCCGGCCAGACCGCAAGCGTTCTGTTCGCCGCAGGCGTGATCGGCGTCGGTTTCCTCGCGGTTCCTGTCATGACCACCGGCGCTGCCTATGATGTGGCGCAAGCCATCGGCTGGAAAAACAGCCTGCACGCCCGGGCTCGAGAGGCGCCCAAATTTTATCTCGCCATCGGATTTTTTACCGCGATCGCCGCCGGCCTCAACTTCCTTGGCTTCAATCCGATGAAGGCGCTGGTCTGGTCCGGCATCGTTCAAGGCTTCTCGACGCCGCCCTTGCTGCTGCTCATCATGCTGATGACGAACAACCGCAGGATCATGGGCGACCAGGTGAACAGCCGCAGCACCAACATACTCGGTTGGGCAACGACCGCCGCTATTTTCTCGGCGACGATCGGCCTGGTGGCAACCTGGTTCATGTGATCCGGCGGAAGCAAAGCGACGCTGCCGGTTGGATTACCCGTTCCCGCTTGCGGATTGTCCCAACTTTGCCGGTCTTGGAAATTCCACAACGTCGCCCGTGGGCCGCTTGTATTGTGCCGCGACAATTGCATCGATCAGGAGATCCAGAGCCGCACGAGCCGTGCGGCTCGTCTCGTCCTCGCCGCTCAAATAATGGCAGGCTCGTTCGAGGTGGAGGTGTGCGGCGGCAAAGTCGCTTGTCATAGGCTTCTCCTTGTTGCCCGCCGGCCGGCAAGATGACCGCCTCGATTTACCCAAAAGCAAATATCCACAGCCGGATTTGAATCAAATTGGCCTGACTCACCACATGCCGCGGAGCCCACGCCAGCACCTTGGCCTGTGCCCGCGCCGCGTCCTCTCCGAGGGCCGCCAGGCCATCCAGGATCGTGGCATCAGGACATGGTTCCCCGACGTCGCGCCGGAGCGCCCGAGGGCGACTTGCCGCATATGTCCGGCCGGCTGTTCATGCGCTCTGTCCGACGCGCTGCGCTATCGCGGCTGCAGGCGCTGCGGCGATCTTTCAGCGCGCTACGGCGCGTTGAATGAACCAATTGCGGGCGATGTGCCGCAAACTCAGTTCGCTCATCGCCCTGCTTTTGAAATTTTCTCGCTCTTTTAATTCTACAAACTCTCTAGACTTAAAATAGATCGCCAGACCCAGATCTTAAAATAGAGCGCTTGAGAGGGAGCCAGGAATGTCGAAGAAGCTCGTGGTGGGGCTGTCGGGCAACTTGACCCGGCCATCGAAGACCAAGGCGTTCGTCAGCCACATTGTCGGGCAGGCCGCCGAAAGCATCGGCGCGGCCTCGGCCGTCTTCGACATCGAGGATCTCGGCGCGTCACTGCCGCAGGCAAGGCGCCTCGGCGACCTCGACCCGGCGGCGCGCAACATCGTCGAACGGCTGCTAGGCGCCGACATCCTGGTGGCCGGCTCGCCGACTTTCAAAGGCAGCTATACCGGGCTTTTCAAGCATTTCTTCGACCTGCTCGATCCGTCATCGCTGAGGGGCAAGCCCGTCATCCTCGCCGCGACCGGCGGCGGCGAGCGCCATTCGCTGATCGTCGAGCACCAGCTGCGGCCGCTGTTCGGCTTCTTCGAGGCGCTGACCGTGCCGACCGCGATCTACGCCTCCGACAAGGACTTTGCCAATGGCGTGCTGGTGTCGGACGCGATCCATGCCCGCGCCCGGCAGGCGGTCGCCGAGGCATGCCGGGTAACCGGAGTGCCCTATCGCGTCGGCCTTGCCGCCTGAACGCACTACTGACCCGAGATCCCCTCCCCGACCAATCCAGGAGCACGCCGCGATGACCAGATCCAAGAAATCCAGGCAGATCAAACTGGGCGCTTTCCTGCCCGGCGGCGGACAGCATATCGCCGCCTGGCGTCACCCCGAGGCGCCGGCCGACGGTGCCACCAATTTCGAGTTCCACAAGCAGCTTGCCCTGACCGCCGAGCGCGGCCTGTTCGACGCCTATTTCCTCGCCGACAATCTGACGGTCGGGCTCGGCGCCCGCGAAGGCGGCAATGCCAAGATCGCCGGCTTCGAGCCAGTGACGCTGTTTGCAGCGCTGGCGCCGCTCACCACGCATCTCGGCTTCATCGCCACCGCCTCGACCACCTACGAGGAGCCCTACACGCTCGCCCGCAAATTCGCCTCGCTCGATCATCTGTCGAATGGCCGCGCCGGCTGGAACGTCGTCACCTCGGCCGGCGACGAAACCGCGCGCAATTTCAATCGTGATACCCAGCCTGCCCACGCCGAGCGCTATACCCGCGCGCATGAGCATGTCGAGACGGTCAAGGCGCTGTGGGACAGCTGGGAGGACGATGCTTTCATCCGCGACAAGAAATCGGGGCGCTTCTACGACAAGGACAAGCTCCACGACATCGACCACAAGGGCCCGCATTTCAGCGTCAAGGGTCCGCTCAACGTGCCGCGCCCTGTGCAGGGGCACCCGGTGGTGGTGCAGGCGGGGCAATCGGAGGACGGCCGCAAGCTCGCCGCCCACTCGGCGGAAGTCATCTTCACCGCCCATCAGAACCTGGCGTCGGCGCAGGAATTCTACCGCGACATCAAGGCCCGCGTGGCGGCCGTCGGCCGCGATCCCGAGCAGGTGCTGATCATGCCCGGCGTAGCACCCTTCGTCGGCCGTACCGAAGAAGAAGCGCGCGCCAAATACCAGCAGCTGAACGATCTCATCCTGCCCGAAGACGGCGTCGCCCTGCTCAACGGGCTGGCAGGCCAGACGCTCGACATCAGGGGCTATCCGCTCGACGGCCCGCTGCCGCCGAGCAAGGAAACCGAAGGCATGAAGAGCCGCCAGGCGCTGATCCGCCAGATTGCCGACGAGCACAACTTCACCATCCGCCAGCTCTACCAATGGGTGGCGACGGCCCGCGGCCATTACACCGTCATCGGCAGCGCAGTGCAGGTCGCCGACCAGTTGGAGGAATGGTTCGGCAACGAAGCCGCCGACGGCTTCAACATCCTGCCGCCCTGGCTGCCCGGCGGGCTCGACGACTTCGTCGAGCTCGTGATCCCCGAACTGCAGCGCCGCGGCCTGTTCCGCACCGCCTATGAAGGCAGGACGCTGCGCGAGAACCTCGGCCTCAGGCGGCCTGAAAACCCGTGGACCGCCGCCCGCTCGGCCGTGCTGGCCGCCGAATAATCCCGAGAAGCCCACTACCCTCGAAGCGAGAGGCAAGACGATGACCTTGCAGCACATCGAACAGGCCGCCAGCCTCGGCACGCGTGACGGCACGACAAGCCTGGGCACGGACTTCCTGCGCCTCGGCGGCCGGGCAGGCATCCGCTTCCTGTCGCGCTACGGCGCCCTCATCGCTTTCCTCGCAATCTGGCAAGTGTCGAGCAGCGCCGGGTGGGTCAACACGGCCGTGCTGCCGCCGATCGACATGATTGTCGCGGCACTTTGGAAGGGGTTGGCCGGCGGCACTCTGCTCGGTGACATCGCCATCAGCCTGCAGCGCGCCGGTCTCGCCTTCGCGGCCGCCGTGCTGGTCGCCATCCCGCTTGGCCTGTTCATGGGCCAGGTGCGCGCGGTCGAGACCGCGCTCGATCCCATCCTGCAGGTCTTCCGCCAGACCTCGGCGCTGGCGCTCTATCCCGTATTCATCCTGCTGCTTGGGCTCGGCGAAGCCTCCAAGGTGTTCGTCATCTTCTGGGCGACGCTGTTCCCGCTGCTGCTCAACACCATCGGCGGCGTCAAGCAGGTCGATCCGAAACTGCTGGAGATGGCCCGCGTCTATGGCGCCAGGCAGCTCACCGTCTTCCGCCGCGTCGTGCTGCCCGGTGCCGTGCCCTCGATCTTCGTTGGGCTGAGGCTCAGCGCCACCACGGCGCTGCTGCTGTTGATCGCCTCCGAAATGATCGGCGCCAATAAGGGCATCGGCTTCCAGGTGATGAACGCGCAGTACAATTTCCAGATCCCGCTGATGTTTGCGGCAATCGTCATCCTCGCCGGCCTCGGCCTGATCGCCAACCAGGCGCTGGTCAGCCTGCAGCGGCGGCTCTGCCGCTGGAGCAATGCCGTCGACTGACCACCCCTTCGCCATCTCCCAACCAGGCCAAGCCAGGCCAGAACCAAGGAAGACCGGACCATGAAAATCACTCGCCGTTCCCTGCTTGCCGGCGCGCCCTTTGCCGCCGGCCTTCTCGCCGCCGGCCTGCCGCGCCTCGCCTTTGCCGAAGCGGCACCCGTCAAGTTCCGCTCCCTCGCCAGCCGCGGCAGCATCTCTCCGCATGAGCTTGCCGGCGAGCTCGGCTATTTCAAAGGCCTCGGTATCGAGGTCGAGAATGTCGGCTATTCCGGCGGCGGCCCGGAATCGCTGTTTGCGCTGGCCTCCGGGAGCGTCGATATCGGCTCGGCCGCAACCGCCGCCGTGATCAATTCGATCTCCGGCGGCAACGACTTCGTCGCCGCCTATCCGAGCAACGGCATCAACGGCAAGGTGCGAAGCGTCTTCTACGTGCTCGACGACAGCCCGATCAAATCGATCGCCGACATTGCCGGCAAGACAATCGCCGTCAACACGCTCGGCGCCCATCTCGACTACACCGTGCGCGAGGCGCTGCACAGCGTCGGCCTGTCGCCGGACGCCGCCAATCTCGTCGTCGTGCCCGGACCGCAACTCGAACAGACCTTGCGCTCCCGCCAGGTCGACATCGCGGCGCTCGGCTACTGGCAGGCGACCTTTGCCGGCGCGCTGGTCGACAATGGCGGCGTGCGTGGCGTGTTCAACGACACCGACGTGCTGGGCGAACTGGCCGGCGGCTTCGTCGTGCTCAGGCGCGACTTCATCGCCGCGCATCCCGACGCCGCCCGCAATTTCGTCGAGCAATCGGCGCGCGCCTCCGACTGGTCGCTGCAGAACCCCGACGAAGCGCGCAAGGTGCTCGCGACAATCCTCGACAAGCGCGGCGAAAACGGCGAGCTGGCGCGCTACTGGACCGGCTTCGGGCTGCGCCAGGGGGCCAAGGCGACGGACCGCGACATCGACTTCTGGGTCAGCGTGCTCGAGCGCGACGGTCGCCTGCCAAAGGGTAAGCTGAAGGCAACAGACATCCTCTACCGGCCCGGCGAAACCAAGACCAACTGACAAGGCCAACCGGCAGCTGGGAGACGAGCGCGATGAGCAGCACAAGCGGCGGTGAGGTCAGCATACGCGACCTGTCCAAATCGTTCAGCATCGGCGGGCGCTCGCTTGCCGTGCTGAGGACCCTCAACCTCGACATCCGCTCGGGCGAATGCCTGGTCATCGTCGGCGCCAGCGGATCTGGCAAGACCACGCTGCTGCGCATTCTTGCCGGGCTGGAGGCCGCCGACAGCGGCGGCGTCGCCATCGACGGCAAGCCGGTGCACGGCGTCGGCGCCGAGCGCGCGGTGATCTTCCAGGAACCGCGCCTGCTGCCCTGGCTGACCGTGCTCGGCAATGTCGCCTTCGGCCTCGAAGTGCGCGGCGTGCCGAAGGCCGAGGCCGAGGAACGGGCGCGCTTCTATATCGCGCTCGTCGGCCTCGCCGAATTCGGCGATGCTTTCCCGAGGCAGCTGTCGGGCGGCATGGCGCAGCGCGTCGGCATCGCCCGCGCCTTGACCGTGCAGCCCGAAATCCTGCTGCTCGACGAGCCGCTGGGCGCGCTTGACGCGATGACCAAGATCGGCATGCAGGAGGAACTGGCGCGCATTTGGAGCGAGGAGAACGTCACCATGGTGATGGTGACGCACGACCTCGAGGAAGCGATCTACCTGGCCGACAGGGTGCTGATCCTGCCCAAGGAGAAAGGCGGCGCGGCGCGGCTGATCGACATCGACCTGCCCCGCCCGCGCGAGCGCAGCGAAAGCCGCTTCGTACGCTACCGCGAAGAACTGCTGCGCGAATTCGGCCTGCACTGAAAGGCCCCCTACGCGATCTTGGGTTCCTCGCCCCGCAAAGCGGGGAGAGGTGGCTCGGCGAAGCCGAGACGGAGAGGGGTCTTCCTTTTTTGAAATCCTCTCCCCCCGCGCTCTTTCCTGGAACCGGATTCCCCGCCCCCGCATTTCCTTAACCGGGAGGCGAAGGAGCGCGGCATGAAAGCTTTGTTCGCAATCTTTGGCGGCTTCGTCCTGACGCTCGCCGTATTCGCCAGCGGCCTCGCATTCGCCACCTGGCTATTGATAGCCAAGCCGGTGCGGCCGCCCGCCCCGGTCTCCAGCGTCGCCGAACTGTGGGCCAAGGATCCGCGCCCGGTAAACCCGGCCTCGCAGCGCCTCGAGCGCCTCCCGGCCCGCCCGGTTCCCGTTCGCACCTCGGAAGTTGATCGCAGCTCGAAACCCGCCGACACCGCCGCAGCTTCGACACCCGACACCACCGGCTCCATCAAGCCGGCGGTGGAAGAGCAGCAGACGCTGCCCGCCGCCCATGTCGAATGGTGCGCCAGCCGCTACCGCTCCTACAGGCCAGGCGACAACCGCTACACATCCTACAGCGGCCAACAGCGCCCCTGCATATCGCCCTATCTCGACGCCGCCGATGACGGCAGCTACGTCGAGGCGAGCGATACGTCGTCAGTGGAGGGCTACCCGCCACCGGATGAACCCGGCGGCGCCGAGTTCTCATCCGACCACGTCCAATACTGCTTCAGCCGCTACCGCTCGTACCGGCCGGAGGACAACAGCTATCAACCGTATTCCGGCGGGCCACGTCGGCAGTGCGAGTAGGCTGGCGCGCCGGATGGCGGGCTAGCGGACCGAAGGGCATGGTGTCTTGTGCGATCCCACCCTCGAGCGGCTAACCAACGATCACGCAAATTTTTTTGGATCGTTCGGATCGGCGCGGCGTTCATCCGACAGGCAAAGGAGGAATTAAGATGGGCGACGAACGGGACGACAAGATTCGTGAGCGCGCATACCAGATCTGGGAACGCGAAGGCGGGATCCATGGCGATCCCGAGCGGCACTGGCACCGGGCCGAGGCCGAGATCGACAGGGAGGCAGCCCTGCCGCTGACGGCAGGCGATGCCCTGCCGGAAACCCGCGAGTTCGCGAGTTCCGACGTCTTGACGGTGGAGGCCCTGGCGGTGCGCACCGGCATATCGGGCGAACAGGCACAGGAGTTGATCGACAGGCTGGGCAACGACCGGGCGGCGATCGAACAAGCCGCGCGCAACCTCAAGGGGAAGCAGCGGCTCGGGGAGTGACAGATGATCAGAAAACTCAAAGACGGAAAATACCGCCTCTATTCGCGCAAGAAGGACGAAAAGACCGGCAAGCGCCGCAATCTCGGGACGTTTGACAGCCGCGAGGCCGCGGAGAAGCACGAACGTGAGGTGCAGTATTTCAAGAAGCATTGAGGCGGCGTTGGGCGTGTTGTCGCTTGCCAGGCAGCCGCGCCGGATGCCTGACGGAACCTGAGCCTGCGAAGACGGCGGCCACGCATCTCTGCGCCGGACAGTTTACGAGAACATGGTGCGTCCAGAAGCAGGTAACGACGCCCATCGCGGTCGCCCGCGGATTTTAGCACGGTATGCAAATTGTTCAGAACCGTACCTGATGCACCTCGCGCAAGCGGCATAAACCTTTCAGTGACGAAGCGTTCGCTTGCAATGTGGGCGATGCCTCCACTAGTTTCTGGTCAAATTGAACAAAACGGGAACAAAAATGTCACGGGCGAATTGAATTCGCGTTCGCCGTCCGGCGTGTTGCGCACCACAGGGCCTGGCTGGTTGGGATAGATGTCGATGGAGGGTTCGAGATTGCCGAGGATATCCCGCAAGGCGCGGGTCCACTGGCGAATGGCCTCCTGGCTGGTCGTGATATTGTAAAGATTGCACATTTCAGGCCGTTCCCGGATGCTTAGGCATCTTGTTGGAAACGGCCCGGAATTTCCAGCGCTGTCCGTTAGGTTGCTGACACGGCAGGCCGTGTCAGCAATGGCTTTGTGAGACCTACCGCGCCGATTGTCTCATAGCTTGTGCGGCGACTGCCGCCAGAAAAGCCCTCGCCGCGGCATCGCAGGCCGCTCGAGACGGGCCCTTGGCGAAAAGAAGAAGCTCGGCGGCTCGAATGTTGAGCCCGTGCTTCCTTGCGAATGTGGCTAGATCGTAAGGCTTGTTGTCGTAAGGCACGTCGTCGTAGTCGATCGTCAGATCGTAGTTTTCTTTCATTTTCTTCCTCCCGTTAGCGATCTTCCCCCTCCTGTCGCTAACGCAAAATTAACGTCGATGGCGTCGGGCGAGTCCACCAATCAGAGATTGTGTAAAAAACGTACGAGCTCGGATGCTCGCCCTCGCCACGGCGCCGCGAGCAATCGCCGCGAGCCGGACCGCTCGAAAGAGCCGATTATGGGGGCACGTTGGAAAAGGCAGCCACGGCCTGGTGCCACGGGGTGTCCGCGACCCTACCGTGCCTAGTGGCCGTCATTTTCATCTTCCTGGCCCGGTCCGCAAAGCCGGCCTCGTTGGGTCAGCTAAAGAATAAATCCGGCTAATAACACCGTAAGGAGCAGTGACAGCGGAACAGCCGCAAGACACCAGATCTCCAACGTGTTGTTTTGCAGCGGGTCCATCGTCAGCCTCACTTTTTGGTTCGTCATTGTGACACTAACGGTTGGTCGGAGGTAGCGGTTCCAAGCGACGCTGTTCATAGAGCGCTGCCTGTGCTGCATATTAGCAACAGCTTGACGACCGCTGAGCCCGTACCGCTTGGAGAACTTCACTTGGCGCCGGTGGATGGGCATTCCGCAGGAATGCAAGCGCCCCTCCATCAGGCGTGCGGGGATCGATCGCCGCCTATGATCAGCGCCGAGCCATGCCCCGGAACCCAATGGCTGCGTCGACCTCCGGCCGAAGTTTCGCTACCACCGAGCAGACCCGATGTTCACTCCAGCCAGCGATGCCCCTTTATAGGACCTAAGTCTGACCTGCCTGCGCAATGGTCTCGTGTACGGCCGGCGCCGGGAACAACTGCGCCCGTCTTCAGTTGATGGCGTCACCTCCTCGAGGAGAGATCGGCGCAGAATCAGTCCCTTCAGCGCTGATTAGGGTCCGCCTGCCATTGATGGATTTGGCAGGCGGACCCTTGGTTCTGTACGCTCCAGATCGAAAGCGGGTAAGCTCGGGATCACTCATCATCCCAGAAATCCTGCAGAGAGGCATGGCGGAGGGCTCCTCGCCCTGAGATGCTTGACCTGGCTTGACATCCGAGACGACCTCCCAGCGCGCGCACGCAGCGGGGGGCGCCCTCAGCCCTCCAGCGCCTCGTGCTGGTAAAGCTCGTCCATGCTGAGCGTCGCGAGCGCCGCGAAGGGCGCCTGCTTTTTCACGCGGCCGTGGCTCAGGATCACCACGTCGTCGCAGAACGAGATGGTGCTGCGATGGTGGCTGATGACGATGGTGGTGCGGCGGCCGGCGCGCGACTTCAGCGTCTCGACGATCGCCGCTTCCGACAGCCCGTCCACCGCATTGGTGGCTTCGTCGAGGATGAGGATATCGGGATCGCGCACCAGGGCTCTGGCCAGCGCGATCCGCTGCCGCTGTCCCGCCGAGAGGTTGACGCCGCGGTAGCCGACGACGGTCCTGTAGCCTTGCGGCAGTTGCTCGATGAAGCCATGCGCTTCGGCCAGTTTTGCCGCGCGCTCGGCGTCATCGGCCGAGGCCGCGTCCTGGCCGTAGATAATGTTGTCGAAAATCGTGCCGTCGACCAGCTCCAGCTCCTGGCTGGCGAGCGCGATGTGCTTTCGCCATTGGCTGGGGTCGATGCGGTCCAGAGGCGATCCATCGACGAGGATCCTGCCGCTATCCGGTTCGACGAAGCGGCACAGGAGATTGACGATCGTCGTCTTGCCGGCGCCAGAGCGGCCGATCAGCGCGGTCGAGCGGCCGCTGCGGATGTCGAAATTCGCCGCATGCAGCACCACCGCGCGCTGTTCCGAACCAGAATAGGTAAAGGTGACGTCCTCGAACTTGATGCCTTGGCTGAGCCCGGGGAACGCCGCGTCACCTTGCGGCGGCTCGGGCTTACCGGATGGGTCCAGCATCCACGTCACCTCTTCAAGCGATCCGCTCAGGCCCTGCAACTGGCTCCAGGCCATTTGCAGCGACCGCATGTAGGGCTGCAGCCTGTAGAGCAGGATGACGAAGGCGACGATCAGCGGGAAGCTGACATTGGCGAACCAGGCGCCGATCACCACCGCCAGGAACAGCATGGCGTGCAGAACCTCGGTCAGCGGCGGCAACGCTCCCTGACGCGTCAAAAGCACGAACGCCGCCCGGCGCACTGCATCCGATGCCTGGTCGAATGCCGCCTTCTCGCGTTGCTCCTGGCCGAAGATGCGGATCAGCCGTCCGGCATGCACCAGATGCAGCATCTGTGATGCGAGCTGGCTGTTGCGGGAGGCGACGCTGCGGCTCGGCGCCTTCAGATTGGCCGACAGCATGGCGTGCGCGACCTGCACCAGCGCCAGGCCCAGCGTGACCAGCAGCGTCATCTGCCACGACAGGAGCAGCAGGAAGGTCAGCAGGATGATCGCGGCCGATGCGTTGACGATTGCCCCCAGCGTGATCTGGATGGCATCCGAGGCCCGCCAGGATTCGTTGGAGATGATGTTGAGCAGCCGTCCAGGGCTTTGCTGCAGGAAGAACGGGTAGCCCACCCGCAGCAGCTGCTCCGACAGCGCGCTGCGGATCGAATGGCTTGCCTTGCCGTAGATGAAGGTGGTCAGCAGCGTATTGGCGTAGGCGAACAGGTTCTTGAGCACGATCGAGCCGAGGATGGCGACGGATATGACGATCAGCCGGTCGCGCTCGCTCAGGCTGGATCCGACATGCTGGAAGACGGCGGAAAAGCCAGCCATGCCGGTCTGCCCCTGCCCCATGATTATGTTCAGCAACGGGATGATCAGGCCGATGCCGAACCCCTCAAGCGCCGCACTGAGCAGCCCGAGCACCACCACGGCCGGAAGCAGGCGCAACTGCTTTTGCCCGAGCGCGCGGCGCAGCATCGGCAGGCTGGGCGGCATCAATCGCATGATTGCGGATCACCTCGCCTCGGCATTTGCCTGTTGCTCCTGTCGCATTTGCGCCGGCTGCGGCGATTTCACCAGCGAAAGCACCGCGAACTTGGCCGCGCCGAGCAAGTTCATGCCGATGATCGGCCAGTGCGACAGCTTGAGTTCACGGTCGAACAGAGGGCCTTTCCTCAGTTCGCGCAAGGCCGCCCTCATGGACCAGTAGAAATGGCGAAGCAGCCACGGCGCGTGCCGGATATGTTTCAGGCAAAGCCCGCCATTGCCCATGCTGTAGTCGCGGTGCAGCTTTTCTATGGCCTTGCGATCGCGCCGACCATGATGGTGGTAAATCGTCATGTCGGGCACATATTCGACCGGAATCCCAAGCAGCACCGCCCGCACGAGATAGTCCGTATCCTCGGCCGAGCGCAGCGGGCCGCCGGCGCCGAAGCGTTCGTCGAAACGGCCGATGCGGGCTGCAACATCACGGTGCATCGTCATGTTGCAGCCAAGCACGAAGCCACCGGGATGGACATCCGGCGTAAGCCGCGCGCGCACCGGCGACCGCTTGATGGTGAACGGCAGGTCGCGGGGATCGCCGATCTCGACGCGGCCACCACGGATGACCCGTTCGCCGGCCGAATAGTGCCGTTGCAGATCGTGCAGATAATCCTTGTGGACTGCGCAATCGTCGTCGACGAAGACGAGCACGCGGCCCCGCGCCCGCTCCAGCCCGGCGTTGCGCGCGGCCGCCAGTCCAGGTCGTGGTTCGCGAATAGCGGTGAACGGGATGTCCGACAGTTCGGCGATGCTGGCCAGCCGTTTGGCGGTGCTGTCGGTCGAGCCGTTGTCGACAACCACCAGCTCGGCGGCAAAGTCGGCATGGGCACGACACGCGGCCTGGATCGACCTGATACAGGGCTCGAGCACGGCGACGCGGTCGCGTGTGCAGACGATGAAGCTGACCGCCGGCGCCGGTCCATGCTGCGGCCGCGGCGACATGGCCGCCGGCACCGTCGAGTGGCCGCGCTGCTGGAGCTGGTGCGATTTGACGAACATGCGTTGCTAGCTCAACTGGTTCGAAGGCAAAACCGCCGCGGCCGGCACGGATTGCAGATACCGCGACAGGGCATCCACCTGCCTGGTGACCGACATCGAGGCGAGACTGAAGCGCGGCGCGAAGGCACCGGTGCGAAACACGTACTGCTCGCGGCGCCGGATGAGCTTCCATTTCGCGGTCCGCGTCAGGAATTCGTGCATCAGCAACGGCTGTCTTTCTCCCGATATGAGCTGATAGAGGAAGTAGAACAGGTTCAGCGTGCCGGCCTGGTAGCTCGGCCTCGCCTCGGCCGGCAGCGCGGCAATCCTTTCTTCCAGCGCAAGGATCCACTCGGCGGCACGGCGAACCGTGCCCATCGACAGGACCTCACCGATGTCGCGGAGGTCTTGCGTCTCTTCCGCGAGCCCCTCGCGCTCGAGGTTCTCGGCGACGATCTTCAAATGCGTCCTGCGCATTTCGCGCTTGTGCCTGTTGGTCACGCTGTCGTCATGGATACGATAGGCGATCAGGCTTTCGGGGATCATGGCCGCCGGGTAGCGGTCGGTCAGCCGCCTGAACAGGTCGAAGTCTTCGGCGTGCTTGTACCTTTCGTTATAAAATAGAACGCTCTCTTCGATGACCTTCCTGTTGTAGACGACCGTGGAATGCATGCAGATCGTGAAGAACATCGACAAGATGCGCAGGCTATTGTCCTGGAATATCGGATCGGGCGAACCCCTGACGATGCGGTTGCCGAGCAAGGTGTCGAAACCCGCGCCGCACAGCGCGAGGTCAGGCTGCTGGTTGAACAGCGCGACCTGTCGCGACAGGCGCCGGGGATAGGCGACATCGTCGGCGTCCATCCTGGCGACCAGATCGCCGCGGGCCATGGCCAGGCCTTCGTTCAAAGTTGCAATCAGGCCACGGTTTTCGCGTGAGATGATCGAGATGCGATTGTCGGCCTGGCGGTATTTCTGTAGGATCTGCAGTGAGTTGTCGGTCGAGCCATCATCGATGGCGATGACCTCCAGACGATCGTAATCCTGGCGCAGGATGCTACCCAGCGCAGCGGCAAGATAAGGTCCCGCATTGTAGGTCGGCAGCAGAACGGAGACTAAGGGAGCAGCCATTGGTCAGCCCCGACCGCTTCGTTGCAACTTGCGTGGCAAGCGCGATGCGCCATCAAGCGGCCTGCTCGGATATGCTCCTGCCGCGAGCCAACCGCTGTTGGTCGTATCGATGCCTGTCGGGAAGCCGGCTCGGCCTCTCCGGGCAACATAGGGGAAGTGGCGCTTTAGGCTGTTGAGCGGCTTCTCGAAAAGCAGCCATGAAACCGACGCCAGCATGAGCGTCACCGTTCCCGCCACCAGGAACCGCCCTGGCCCTTGCTCCGAGACGTTGAGCGGGATCCAGGGCTGCGACTTGACGATGAGCGACAGCACTATCGGATGGTAGAGATAGACGCCGTAGCTGATGCGGCCAAGGCCAAGCAGCGGCGGCAGTTCGACAAGTTTTCCGATATAGCCGCCAACCCCTGTCGAACAGCTTGCAACGATGACCACCAGCGGCGCGAGAGGCAGGATCTGCAACAGCAGCCAGAGGCCCCATTCCTGCAGCGGATTTGCCGGCGCCGGCGCAAACCACTGCAGAACGAAAAACGCCGCGGCCAGCCACGGCCAGCCAGCTCGAAGCCATTGCGGCAGGCCAGCGGATCTTGACCGGTAAGCGGCAAGCAGCGCCCCTGACGCCAGCGCGTCCATCGACGCCGGCGGCAGCAGGTCGCGCGACAAACCGGGTGTTCCCGCGATCGGCCAATAAAACCGGTAGGCCAGCGACAGCCCGATAACGGCGATACAGATCGCTTCGAGGCGCCGGCGCGGCGCCAGCAGCACGATTAACGGCCAGGCGATATAGAACTGCTCCTCGATGCTCAGGCTCCAGAAATGGCAGAGCAGCCAGGGCGTCCATTCATTCTGCGCTGCGTACCAGAAATTCGACAGATAGAGCGCGTGCCAGGCCAGCGATCCTCTCGACTGCTCCATGTCCGTAAGCCAGACGAAACCCAGCACGGCGAAATAGGGCGGGAATATCCGCAGCGCCCGCCTGATATAGAAGGATCTCAGCGCCGGTCCGGTTTCGAATTCGGCGGCCGAGCGGGCTTCGAGCAGCAGGCGGGTAATCAGAAAGCCGCTCAGCACGAAGAACAGACGTACGCCGATATGGCCCCAGAACGAGGATCCTCCGGCCGCGAAGAAGTGTGCGTACAGCACCATCGTCACGGCGATGGCCCTCAGCGCGTCCAATTGGGTGTCGCGCGCATTTCCCATTAGCGGCGTGCGCCGGCGGGACGGCGAAACTGCCAATCGGTCAACATAGCGGCGTCGTTCACGGCGCATTTCCAATCGGAAGCGCCCCCCTCACGCAGGATAAGGCGCCACCATTGTGCAACGCAACACAAAAAGTTGACATATTTGAAACAGGAACGTGAGGCGCGGCTAATAAAAGCCAAAAAACAGCGGGAACCAGCCCGAATTGTCCATTTTTGACGATTTTCGCGCGCTGCCTTGGCCCGCCGATATCGGCGGCAGGGTGCTGCAATGCAGCATGTTCGCCGCCATCACGGAACGCGTGAAGCTGATCCGTTCGATCGCCGCCAGCGGCACTGGCGTCAGCCTCGTCACACACGATCTCGCCACGGTGCGGGCGCTGGCCGACAGGATCGTGGTTCTCAGCCTCGGACGCGTGGCCTATGACGGATCCGCCAGGCACTTGAGCGCCGACCAGTTGTGGGGCCTCATGGCGAGCGGCACCCTCGCATCCGCCGGGCAGTAGAAGGCGTTTTGAAGCGGGGACCCGCTTCGCGCGAGCTTCCCGCCTCCGAGCGACAATTACGCCTCCTTGCCGGCATTCGCGAGCGCCACTGTGCGACGCTCCGGAAGCCCCATTCCGACGAGCGCGCCGGCGAGCGAGAGCAGCGCGGAGACGTCGATTGCCGCGGTGAAGCCATCGCTGAACGCGTCGGTGGACGAGAAGCTTCCAGTGCCGGCGAACACCGCACCGGCGATCGCGATCCCGGATACGCCGCCCAGAAAGCGGAATGTATTGAACGTGCCGGCAGCCTTGCCGACCTCCGGCCGCGCGACCGCATTGAGGACCGCATTCTGCGCGGCAGGCATGCCCATCGACACGCCGGCACCGGTAATGATCAGGGGCGCGACTAGCTGGATGTAGGGCAGATCAGGTGCTGCGATCTGCGCCAGCCAGGCCATTCCAGCCGCTTGCAGGATCAATCCGGCCACGACAAGCCAGCGCTCGCCGACGCGGTTGATCAGGCTGCCGGCGATCGGTGCGACCACGAAAAGCGTGGCGGTCCAGGGCAGCAAACCCATGCCGGCGCCGAGCGGCCCACGGCTCTGGGCAAACTGCAGAAACTGCGGCAGCAGGAATACGAGGCCGTACATGGCGGCGCAAAGCAGGAAATTCGCGCCGACGCCCGAGGAGAATGCGCGCGCCTGAAAGAACCGCAAAGGCAGCATGGGCTCACGGGTACGCAGCTGCCAAAGGACGAATGCGATGGCCAGAAGCAGCCCGGCCGTCAGCGCCGACAGCACTTCAGAGCTGCTCCAGCCCACGATGTTGCCGCGCATCAGACCCCAGACCACTCCAAATGCCGCCGCAGTCACCAGGGCGACGCCGAGGACATCGATTGCCGTACCCGGCCCGTGACTCTCCGGAATCCGACGCATCACCAGCGGGATGAGAACGATGCCGACCGGAACATTGAGCCAGAAGATCCAGTGCCAGGAGAGGCCTTCGGAGATCGCCCCGCCCGCCATCGGACCGATGATCAGGGCCAGGCCGGTGATGCTGCTAAAGATGCCCAGCGCCTTGCCTCGTTCCTCCGGGGGAAAAGCGACGCTCAGCAGCGCCATGGCCAGCGGCATGACCATTGCGGCACCCGCGCCCTGAACCGCACGGGCCGCAATCAGCAATCCGGCATTTCCAGCGAGCGCGCAGGCAACCGACGCTGCGATGAACAACGCCAATCCGGCAACGAGCGTACGGCGGCGGCCGAACCGGTCACCGAGCGCAGCCCCGGTCATGAGCAGGACGGCAAAGCTCAAATTATAGGCGTTCATCGTCCATTGCAGCGTCTCCAGCGAGGCATCGAGTTCGACCCGCATCGTGCTCAATGCGGTCGCCACGACCATCGCATCGAGAACGACCATCAAGGAGCCTATCGACGTGAGGGCGAGAACCCAGACCTTCGTTGATCCCGCACTTTGCTTGCTCATGATTATGGCGCCTCCGGCTTGAACAGATGGCCCACCAGTCTCGCGGTCCCATGATCCAGAGACGCGGAGGCACCACCAAAGGATTCCAGCTAAAGAAAGTTTTTTTCGACCGAATCCTTTTGCCATCGTCGAGCGTCTATAAGACGCTGCGCCTGATGGCGGGCGCGCCTGCCCTGGGAGATACGCAATGAAATCGATCCTTGTGCGATGACCGGATCCGCATCCGGCACGCCAGAAGGACGGGAGCCATTTGACCGGCTGCTCGGCGAATTGCGGCCGAAACTGCACCGCTATTGTGCCCGCATGACCGGTTCGGTGATCGATGCCGAGGATGTCGTCCAGGAAGCTACGGTCAAGGCGCTCGAGGCGTTCCCAGGGACCGGACCGATAGCCAATGTCGAGGGCTGGCTGTTCCGCATCGCGCACAATGCAGCGCTCGACCACCTGCGCCGTCGCGCCAGGGTGGATGCCGCGCATGCCATCGAGGATATCGACATGATACCTGACCCCGGCATGTCGGCCGAGGGTCGACACACTGCAGCCGCAAGCCTGCAGACCTTCATGCGCCTCCCCGCGGCGCAGCGTAGCAGCGTCATCCTCATGGATGTGCTCGGCTATACGATCGAAGAGATCGGCAACATTATTGACAGCAGCGTTCCGGCGGTGAAAGCCGCACTGCATCGCGGCCGTCTGCGCCTGCGCGAAGTCGCCGGCGAGCCTGACGATCGGCCTGTGCCGGTGTTGGCCGAGCCCGAGCGGGCGCGTCTGGCAGCCTATGTGGAGCGGTTCAACGCCCGCGACTTCGATACGATCCGCGACATGCTGGCCGAGGACGTGCGGCTTGACCTCGTCAACCGGCTCCGGGCGAGCGGCCGCACGAAAGTGGGCCGGTACTTCCACAATTACGCGGGTATCCACGATTGGCGGCTGCTTCCAGGCCTGGTGGATCGGCACCCAGCCATACTTGTCATCGATCCGGATGACTCGGCCGGAGGGCCAAGATACTTTATCCTGCTGGAATGGACGGGCGACAGATTGGCGAGAATTCGCGATTTCCGCTATGCGCGCTACACGCTTGATGGCGCCGAGGTGGTGCCTCTGCGAGCATAGCAATTCGCTTTTCATAATGCCGAACAAGCACTGCCAGATCGCGGCCGCTTGCCATCCAAGCGGCCGCCCTTTTCTGCTGATCCGGCTTTAAGCCGGTTGCAACTCCCGGCGCGGCAGCGGCGGGAAGGCGATCGCAATCGCCATCGCGCCAAGCCCGACAAGGGCCGAGCCGATGAACAGCCAGGAATAGCTGGCATAGGCATCGAACACCATGCCGCCGGCGAGCGGGCCGAAAGCCATGCCGAGGCTGGACAGCATGGTTACGGCACCGAACACCGTGCCGAGGATGCGCTGGCCGAAATATTCGCGCGCCAGCACCGCATAGAGCGGCATGACACCGCCATAGGTGGCGCCGAAGATGACGGCGAGCGTGTAGAATTGACCAAGCTCGCTGACCGCCAGATAGGCGGCGATGACCACCGCCTGTATGGCCAGCCCGGTGATCAGCACCGGCTTGACGCCCAGCCGATCGGCAAGCACGCCGTAAAGCAGCCGGCCACCCAGCCCTGCCAGGCCCTCGATGCTGTAGATGCTGACCGCCGCCATCGGCGCTATGCCGCACAGCATCGCATAGCTCACCATATGGAAGATCGGCCCCGAATGCGCTGCGCAGCAGGCAAAGAAGGTCAGTCCCAACACGATGAATTGCGGCGAGCGCAGCGCCTGCGGAACCGTCATGCCGGCACCCTCGGCGGCAACGGTTGGGGCAGCGCCGTCGGCAGCGGGCTGGGGCGGCTGGCGCACCAGAAGCGCGGCCGGCAGTAGCAGCACCCACGCGGTTATGCCGATATCGAACATCGCCGTGCGCCAGTCATAGGCCGAAATCAGCCAGCGCGCGAAGGGCGAGATGGTCATTGGCGCTACGCCCATGCCGGCCGAGACCAGCGAGACCGCGAGGCTGCGGTTCGTGTCGAACCAGGCGGAGGTCAGCGCGATCATCGGCGCGAAGAAGGCGCTTGCCGCGAGGCCGACGAGCACGCCATAGGTCAGCTGGAAAACGAGCAGCGAGCCGGTGCGGCTGGCCAGGACCAGCGCCAGGCCAAGCAATACGGCGCCGGTCATGACGACGATGCGAGCGCCGAAGCGGTCGTAAATGGCGCCCCAGGCGAAGCCGCCGAGGCCCATTACCAGGAAGTTCAGCGTCATCGCACTCGATATGCCGGCGCGCGACCATTGTGTGTCGAGCGCCATCGGTTCGAGGAAGATCGCCAGCGAGAACATCGCCCCGAGGGCGACACAGGTCATCAGCGCGCCAGCCGCGACGATAACCCAACGATAGGGAAGGCTCATTTCACTTTTCTCCCATGCCGGAAGCGTTGATACGGCACGACCTTTTCGAGCTTCGCCGAGCCGCTTGCGTCCGAAGGACGTTGGAGACGTTTTGAATCCGACAATCCGGTTGCATTTTTTATCCAGTCAAGAAATTGCGCCGCTCAATTGCTCCATTGCATTGACCGTGCACAGTGCTGAGCTAGATTTCCAGCCTGGCGATAAGGAGCTATCAGGTATGGAACTTCATCGCGGCCGTCTCATCGACCACATCCAGTTGGTGGTCAGGGATCTCAAGGCCAGCCGGCGCTTTTACGAGGCGGTTTTCAAGGTGCTCGATATTCCGATCGGCGGCAGCGCCGAGGATTATTTCTGGGCCGACGAGCTGTTCATCTCCAGCCCCGACAGCCCGGCAGCCCAGGGAAAGCTGACGGGGCGCCACCACCTTGCCTTCCAGGCAAAGGACCGCGCCATGGTCGACGCCTTCTACAGGGCCGGCCTCGATGGCGGCGGCACGGACAATGGCGCACCGGGCGAGCGGCAGCACTACCATCCCGGCTACTACGCCGCCTTCCTGCTCGATCCCGACGGCAACAATATCGAGGCCGTCCACCACGGCCCGGCCAACCGCAGCGCCGAGTCAGTGAAGATTGCGTTCTGAAGATCGGGTGATGGGGCAAGAATCTTGCTTGCGACGGCGTCGGATCGGCTGCGGAGGTCATTCTGCCTTGCGCTATCGCATCAGCGCCGCCATCTGGCCCGCCAGGAAGTCGACGAACAGCCGCGCCCGGACGGGTAGCTGTCGCCCATACGCATGGACGATGTACACCGGCATGGTCGGCATCGCCACCTCGGGCAGGATGCGGACCAGGCGGCCCGTGTCGAGATCGTCCTGCACGGCAAACCGCATCAGATGCGCGATGCCGGCGCCGGCAAGTGCCGCATTGCGGATGGCACCACCATCATCGGTATCGAGCCGTCCGTCCGGCACGATCATCGTACCGTCGGCAAAAGTGACGGGATAGGGCCGGCCGGCCATCTGGTAGCGGACGAATTCGTGGTTCGGTAAATCCTCGACCGATGCCGGACGGCCGCGCCGCTCGACATAGGCCGGTGAGGCCACCAGCACGATCGGCAGATTGGCGATCTTGCGCGCGATGAGCCCGGTGTCCGAGAGCTGCCCCATGCGCACCGCAACGTCATAGCCTTCGCGGATCAGGTCGGCGTGGCGGTCGGTGACGCTGAGCTCTAGTTTGACTGCGCCATGCCGCGAAAGGAACGCCTGCGCCCATGCCGCGATCAGGCCGCGGCCGAGTTCGACCGGCGCTGTGACGCGCAGCAGGCCGCGCGCTGTATCGGCCAGTTGGACGATGTCTTCGGCATCGTCCAGCGCCCTGAGCAGCGGCGCCACGCGCTCGTAATAAGCGATGCCTTCACTGGTCAGCCCGATCCGGCGCGTCGAGCGCTTGATCAGCCTGACGCCCAGCCGCCGCTCGAGCCGCGCCACACTTTTCGACACCGCCGATGGGCTGGAGCCGACCAGCCGGCTGGCGGCATGGAACGAGCCGGCATCGACCGTGCGGACGAAGGCGACGAGACCGGCGGTCTTTTCGAGGATGGTGGTCATTCCGGAATTCCAGGCACGAAAGAATGGATCATGATGATCCTAATACGATTTTTGATCATCATTAAATACCGCTCATCATCGACAAAGGAGAGATTTGATGAGCAAGCTGAACGGCAAGGTCGCCATCGTCACCGGCGCCTCCAAGGGTATCGGCGCTGCCATCGCCAAGGGTCTTGCCACGGCCGGCGCCGCGGTGGTCGTCAACTACGCCTCGTCACAGGAAGGCGCCGACCGCGTCGTCGCCGAGATCGAGGACCGTGGCGGCCGCGCCGTCACCGTCCAGGGCGACGTGTCGCAAGCGGCCGACGTGCGCCGCCTGTTCGAGGCGGCGAAATCGGAGTTTGGCGGGCTCGACATCCTGGTCAACAATGCCGGCGTCTTCGCGTTCGAGCCGCTGGAAGCGGTTACCGAGGCCGAGTTCCACCGTGAGTTCGACACCAATGTGTTGGGCATCATTCTGACCACGCAAGCAGCAGTGAGCCATTTTGGCCCGGGCGGCGGCAGCATCATCAACATAAGCTCGGTTGCCAGCCGCAATCCGCAGCCGAACTCGCTCGTCTACGCCGCCACCAAGGGAGCGGTGGACACGATCACGCTGACGATGTCGCGGGAGCTCGGCGCACGCAACATCCGCGTCAACGCGATCGCGCCCGGCGGCATCGATACCGAAGGCCTCGCGCGCATCGGCATCGTCGGCAGCGAATTCGAGAAGCAGATTATCGCCATGACCCCGCTCGGTCGCTTCGGCCTGCCCGATGACGTCGCCCGCGTCGCGGTGTACCTCGCTTCCGACGAGGCGTCATGGCTGACCGGCGAGCGCATCACCGCCTCGGGTGGCTGGCGATAGGCATCGAGGGCCAGGACCTGCCGTTTCGCGGACCATGCCCCACGCCGCGCGACGTCGAGGACCACCGCAATCGATGACGACAGCGATCTAAGCCCTATGTTTCAGGGACGGAGGAGCGCCGTGCGCTATCGATGACGGCGAGATGCCAGGGAGGTAACGGATGACGGGCGACGAAACAGCAATCCGAAAGCTGGTCGAGACGTGGATGGATGCGAGTAAGCGTGGAGACATCGCGACTGTCCTCAGCTTGATGACGGACGATGCGGTCTTCATGGTTCCCGGCCGGGAACCCTTCGACAAGGAGATCTTCGCGGCGGCCGCGCAGGAGACGGCCGGCGTTCATATCGACGGCACGAGCGATATCGTGGAACTACAGCTTCTCGGCAATTGGGCCTTCATCCGCAGCCGCATCGACATGACCGCGACCCCGCCGAATGGCGAGCCGGTCCATCGATCGGGATATGCGCTGACGCTCCTGCGCAAGGAGCCAGATGGTGAGTGGCGGCTCGCGCGCGACGCTAACCTGCTGACCCTGCAAGGCTAGAGCCGGTCTCCGGCATCTCTGCACCAGGAGGCGCGCTAGGGGGAGCGACAAGGTGGCGAAGATGCGTTCAACGTCGCCCTGAACAGCATTCCCCTCCTCCATCTGATTACACCGGCAAGAGGGCGTTCGGCTTGACATCGGCGATGGAGGCGAAAGTGTGCGTTTCGCGCACGCCGGGCAAAGGCAGGATGACCCGCTGCAGGAAATCCTGGAACACCGCCATTTCAGCGATCCGCGCCTTGACCAGATAATCGAAACCGCCAACCACCATATGGCACTCCAGAACCTCCGGAGCTTTCGCCACGGCTTCGGCGAAGCGGTCAAAGACATGCGGCGCCGTGTGGTCAAGCCTGACCTCGATGAACACCAGCGTTCCCCTGCCGACCTTGCGCGGATCGAGCATAGCCCTGACCGCGGTGATGAACCCGTCGCGGAACAGGCGCTTCACCCGCTGGCTGGTTCCGGTCGGCGACAGCCCGACACGCCCGGCAAGATCAAGCGTCGTCCGGCGCCCATCCTCCTGCAGCAGCCGGAGCAGGCTGCGGTCTATCTGGTCGAGATCGTCCATTCACAATCCACTCTATCTCAGGGATTTGTGTGCTTAATTCACGCACAGATGCCAAAATCAACGTATTTCATCACATAAAACCTCGCAATAGCCTGCGCTTCCCTCACCCACTCAAAGCAGATGTGGTGAGCCGATTTCGACGAACACAGGAGTGCAGGATGACCAAGGAAGCGTGCAGCCCAGCCGGCAAGAGTGCGGCGGAAATCAGCAAGGGAGCGACCGAGATCCTGGTGCTGAGCGAAGCCGACGTGATGGCGTGCATCGACCTCAGCCAGCTTCTCGACGTTCTGGAAGACGGCTTCAAGGCGCTGTCACAAGGTAAGGTCGTCAATCCACCCCGACCACAGCTCGACATCCCCGGAGCCGGCTACAGCCTCGCCATGCCGGCCTGGATGGAGGACATGAACCTGACCGTCAAGATCGTCAATGTCTTCGAAGGCAACCTGGCCAAGAACCTGCCCAGCCATCTCGCCACCATCAGCGTGTTCGATCCGCTGTCCGGCCTGCCGGTCTGCATCATGGACGGCACCTTCATAACCGCGGTGCGAACCTCCGGCTCCGCCGTGCTGTCGGTGCGCGCGCTTGCCCGCCGGGATGCCAGGATAGCGACAGTGATCGGCGCCGGCGTGCAGGCCAACCAGCACCTGCATCTGTTGCCGCTGGTGCGCGACTTTGCCGAAATCCGGGTCGCTTCGAAGAGCTTCGACGATGCGGCAGCGCTTGCCCGGCTGCATCCGTCGGTGGTGGCGGTCGCCGACCTCGAGGCGGCAGTGCGCAGTTCGGACGTGGTGTGCCTGGCGACCCACTCCTACCAGCCGGTGATCGACGCAGGCTGGGTCCAGCCGGGCACGCATGTCTCGTCGGTCGGGGTGGCGCCGCCCGGCGGAGAAATGCCGATCGAGCTCATCGGCAAATCCAGTCTTTTTGTCGAAACCAAGGATGCGTTCAAACCGACCCCGGTCGGTTCTTGCGAGCTTGCCGGCTTCGACCCGGATTTCGGCACCGAGCTTGGCGCCATGCTGCTCGACCGCGCGCCGGGTCGCGTTTCGAATCAACAGATCACCACCTACAAGGCGATGGGCATTGCGATGGAAGACATGGTCGCCGCCGACCTCGCCTATCGTTGCGCCAAGCGTCTGCGCAAGGGAAAGCTCATCGTGCTGTAGGCGCGTGCCGCGAGCCAGGCGGGTTCGACGTTGCTGACAATGGCGCTTTCGTGGGAGCGTTGGGGCTAAAGGCCGGCCCCTCAGGCCGGCTCGCGCTTCAGCGCCTGTGCCATGCAGTGGATGCCGCCGCCGGTCTTCGAGATCTCGCTCATATCGATGGCCGCGACCTCGAAGCCGCGTGCCTTGAGCTGGCCGATCAGCGCCTGGCTGGACGTCGGCGCGATCACCCTGTCCTTGCCCAGCGACATGAAGTTGCAGCCGAGCGCCATCGTGTCCTGGAACGGCACGTCGATAATCTCGTGGCCCTTGCCCTTCAGCCAGTCGACGATGCCCGGCTCCGTGCAGGCGAGGCAGACGGCGGTCAGCTTCTCGGCGATCGGCACCACCATCAGGTCGATATGGACGTAATATTCGTCGATGAACGCGATGCGGGTCTCCCAGCCCTCCTTGTCGAACCAGGCCTGCACCTGGCGGGCGCCCTCCTCCTGCGTGCGGGCGCCGCCGCACCCGATCAGCACCACGCCGTCCTCGATGACGTTGAAGTCGCCGCCTTCGAATGTGCCGGCGGTGACCATGTCATAGATCGGGATGCCGAGCTTCTCATAGGTGCGGATCGCCGCGTAGTTCTCGCCGCGCCGCCACCAGTTGGCCATGGCGGTGATGATGACGCCATATGGCGTCATCACGCTGGAATCGCGTGAATAGACCTGCATCGGCAGTTCCGGCGTCGGCTCATGCCAGTGGATGTTGACGCCGAAATGCTCATAGGCGGCGACAAGGTCCTTGTGCTGCGCCTGCGCGATCTGGACATTGCAAGGCGCCTCGCGCAGATGTTTTCGCGATAGCGAGCTGGTCGAGAGATGGCGCAGGAAATTGGGCGAGCCGAGCAGCACGTCGGTCAGCACGTCGGTCTCGTTGGCGAAGCCCCAGGCGGTCAGCTTCTTGGTGCCGCCGGCCGGGTTGCGGCGCTGCAGCGAAAACGGCTCGGTGACGATGCGGTCATGGACGGTCATGGGTTCTCCTCGTGAAGGGGCGGCTTGGTTGAGTCATGCGGCTTGGTTGCTCGGTATCCACCAGTCCCGTCCGCGCGGGGAGGTGATGTATTCCGGCCAGCGAAATCCAATTGGCGGCTCGTAGTCGCAGAGCGGCGCGATCCAGTTCGAGCCGCCGATGCCGCCACCGGTGCGGGCGACGAATTCGTCCATCGCCGCGTCGCGCGCGGCCTCGTCTTCCAACAGGCGAAGTGCTGCCAGCGCGACCGTCTTTGCGGCGCAGATGACCATCGGGTCGATGGTGGCAGAAATGCCGCCCAGCGCATTCATCGCCCAGGACGGAAAGGCGTGACCGTTCTCCGAGCGCAATGCCGGGCGAGCGACATAGAACCGCGCCGTCGGCGTATGCCATGACATGTCGGTGTAGTCGTCGGACGTCGAATTCACCTGCGACGGCGCCAGGTCGCGGCGCAGGATCGCTTCTGCCTCGCGAGGTTCGATCAGCAGTTCCAATTCCTCGATGAAAGGCTCCTCGCTCGCCACCCCGCCGGCATTGACCTGGATTTCGCGGGCGATCGCCTTAGCCGTCTCGTCCCAGCGCGGCGGCCCGACCGCCGCCAGCGCGTCGAAGGCAATGCCAGCCATTACGTGATTGGCGAGCCCCGGCCGCGACTTCGACACCCAGTGCCGCTCATAGCGGCAGCCGCCCATCACCGCGACGGCTTCCGCATTGCGGTCAAGCACGGCGGTGACCTGCTCGGCCATCGCCAGCGTCGGCACGCGGATCATGTACTGGATCTCGGCCAGCCCGGCCGGCAGATTGTCGGCGGTCGCCTGCCCCGCCGTCAGGATCGCCTCGCTGATCGACCAGCCGCCCTGATGCGGCAGCATGGAATCGCGTAGCGCCTTCGAGGCCATGTACATCATCATGAGCGCGTCGTTGGCGCCCGGCGCCCGGACCGCCGAATGCGCCTGCGGGATCGGCGCCGCGTTGCCTGCCGCCCTCGCCCAATGTTCCGGCTCGTCGCAGATGAAGCGGTAGATCATCGCATAGGCCGCACCGCAATGCGTGTCCCAGCGCGCCGTGTTGCACAGCGGCAGCATGTAAAAAGGATGGAAGGAAATCATGCCCGCCAGCCCATCGTAATAGCCCTTCGCGGCATGGATCGGCTTCGATCCCCTCACCTTCTCCGCCGGCTCTCCGGTGAAGCGCAGCGTGCCCGATATGCCGTGGCGCTGCATCGCCGCCTTGGTCGCCAGCAGCCCGCCGAGGCTGGCAATGCCGAGCCCGGAATGCGGATCGGTGTGGCCGCCGGCCTGTTCGCCGAGGCCCGGACGCGGTCGCTTCACCGTCGCCGCATCCTGGCAATTGCCAGGCACCGCGTCGTACTCGGCATACATGCCGATTGTCGGGCCGGTCCCGTTGGTCCAGTGGGCGCAGAAGGCGGTCGGCATGCCGCCAGAGCCCTCTTCAACGGTAAAGCCTTCGTGCTTCAGGCGCTCGACATACCAGGCGGCCGACTGGTATTCGCGCCAGGCGGTCTCGCCGAAGTCGAAGATGGTCCGCGTCCACGCCGACAGCGACGGCTGGATGTCGTCCAGACAGGCAAGCGCGGTCGCTTGCGCCGAGGTCACCGGTTTCTCCATGGCGGAAAGAAAGCAGTGAAGCGCCTCGCCAAAAAGTGATATGTTTTCCCGGCTCATGCAAATTCGGTTCACCTCTTGAGAATTCCCTCGACGCAGGCGCTGCGCGCGCTCGACAGTTTTGCCCGCCACGGCAGCGTCTGGCGCGCCGCTGACGAACTGCATCTGACCCGCAGTGCGGTCAGTCATCAATTGCGCCTGCTCGAACGCGATCTCGGCTTCGACCTGCTCGCGCGCATCGGCAAGGGCGTGGCGCTGACGCCACGCGGCCAACGCTATGCCAGCGACGTGCGCAAGGCGCTGACGGTGCTAGGCGACGCGGTGACACGCCATGCCGGCACCGGCATCGGCGGCTCGTTCAGTGTCAGTTGTACGCCGGGTTTCGCCTCGCTGTTCCTGTGCACCCATATCGGCGAGTTCCGGCAGATGTACCCCGATGTCGCACTGCGCATCCTGACGCCGCGGCGCCTCGACGACGTCAGCAATGCCGAGGCCGACGCCTTCATCGCCTTCGGCGTCGGCAACTGGCCGAACCGCGTGGTCGAACCATTGTGCGAAATCTCCTTCACGCCGCTGTGCAGCCCCACGCTGCTCAACAAGATCGGCGGCTTCTCCAAGCCGGCAGACGTGCTGCGCGCCAATCTCCTGCATCTCGGTGACACCGAGGACTGGGCGCGCTGGCTGGCCCTGTCCAAGGTCGAGAACCCCGACCCGGAAGGCGGCATCTTCTTTTCCGACATGAACCTGGTCTTTTCGGCGGCAATTGCCGGCCAGGGCATCGCCATGGGCGACGAGCTGACCAGTCGCCGGGCGCTGAGCGAAGGCCGGCTGGTCCGCCCCTTCGACATAGCGATCAATTCGCCGCGCTCGTATTTTCTGGTCTCCGAGCACGCCAAGGCAGCGCATCCGGTGCTGGAGGCGTTTGGGAAATGGCTGAGGTCGAAGCTGTCCGAGAACAAGGAGCGCTAATCTCCCCCCTCGAGGAGGAGATTGGCGCATAGATGAATCAAATTTGCCGGTCAGGCGAAAACTATTCGGTTGCGGTGAGCTGCCGCCCTGCCTACGATTTCGCCTACGCTAAGGGAAGGGCAGGATGCAGCAACCCGGCCGGGCCGCAGAGATCAAGGCAATCGGGATCGGCAAGAGCTTCGGCTCGTTCCGTGCGCTGGACGATCTGACGCTCGATATCGGCCGTGGCGAGTTCCTCACCCTGCTCGGCCCCTCCGGTTCCGGCAAGACCACCTTCCTGATGATCCTTGCCGGCTTCATTCAGCCGACCGACGGCCGCCTTTACAGCGACGGCGTCGACATCACCGAGCGGCCGGCCGAGCAGCGCGCCGCCGGCATGGTTTTCCAAGGCTACGCACTGTTCCCGCATATGAGCGTCGAGGCCAACATCGCCTTCCCGCTCAAGGTGCGCAAGAAACCGGCGGCCGAGATCAAACGCCGCGTCGGCGAAATGATCGAGCGCGTCGGGCTCAAGGGCCACGAGAAGAAACTGCCGTCGCAATTGTCCGGCGGCCAGCAGCAGCGCGTGGCGCTGGCGCGTGCGCTGGTGTTCGAGCCGGGCGTGCTTTTGCTCGATGAGCCGTTTTCGGCGCTCGACAAAGGGCTGCGCGGCCAGATGCAGGCCGAGATGAAGCGGCTGCATCAGGAAACCGGCACCACCTTCGTCTTCGTCACCCATGACCAGAGCGAGGCGCTGGCGTTGTCGTCGCGCGTCGCCATCTTCAATCATGGCAAACTGCTGCAGGTCGGCGCACCGGACGAGGTCTACGACCGGCCGGACAACCGCTTCGTCGCCGAGTTCCTGGGCGAGATCAACATGCTGCCGCTGAAGGGCGTGCGCCCGGCCGACAATGGCTCGACGGGCCTCTGCGAAGACCGCGCGATCAGCATGCGCTGCAAGGCCGAGAAGGTCCGTGGCGACGCCATCCTGGCGATCCGGCCAGAATACATGTCGATCGCCCGCGAAGCCGCCGTTGGCGAAAACGGTATTGCCGCGACTGCCGTCGCCTCGACCTATCTCGGCGCTGCAACGCGGCTCGATCTGACCACGCGGCAAGGCGCCAAGGTGACAGTCTCGGTGCCGAACGAGGTTGCCGCTTCCGCGCTCAGCAAGGGCAATTCCGTGTGGCTGACCTGGCCGGCGGAGAAAGGCTTCCTCCTTCCGGACGGAGGACAATGACGATCGGCGAGGCGAATTCGCCAATCTCACTTTCGAGAATATCAACGACAAAAAAGGGGAACTGACATGACAAACCAAACCAAGAAACATTCCATCGAGGCGCTATCCGCCAGGGCCGTGCGCGGAGAGATCTCGCGCCGGCAGTTCACGCAGCTGGCCGCGCTGGTGCTGGCCGGCACGCCGATGCTGCTGCGCTCGACCGGCGCCTTTGCCGCGGCGAAGGAACTGGTGCTGGTCAACTGGGGCGGCGACGCCATCACCGCCTATGACGCGGCTTACGGCCAGGCCTTCACCAAGGAGACCGGCATCGTCGTCAAGATGGATGGCTCCGGCCCGACCGAAGGCGCAATCGCGGCGCAGTTCAAGAGCGGCGCCCCGACCTGGGACCTGGTCGACGTCGATCCGTTCTCGGCCATCACGCTCGGCGCGCAGGGCATGCTCGAGCCGATCGACTATACGATCGTCGACAAGAAGAAGATGCGCGAGGGGTTCGGTTGGGAACACGCCGCCTCGACCTATTTCTTCTCCTATGTCATCGCCTACGATGCCGAGAAATACGGCAGCCAGGCACCGACCGGCATGGCCGATTTCTTCGACGTGGCAAAATTCCCCGGCAAGCGCTCGCTCTACAAATGGGGCGTGTCGAGCTGGGAAGCGGCGCTGCTTGCTGACGGCATCGCGCCGGCCTCGCTCTACCCGCTCGACCTCAAGCGCGCGCATGACAAGATCGCCGCCTTCAAGGAGAACGTCGTCGCCTATTGGGGTGGCGGCGCCGAAAGCCAGAGCGTGCTGCTCAATGGCGAGGCGTCGATGGCGATCGTCTGGTCGACCCGGGCTTCGCTGATCGAGCAGGATTCCGGCGGCAAGATCAAGTTCATCTGGGACCAGGGTCTGATCTCGCCCGGCGCGCTCGCCGTGCTCAAGGGCAATCCCGGCGGCAAGGACGCGGCGATGAAGTTCATCGCCAGCACCCAGGACCCTGAGAAGGAACTCATCATGTTCGACAAGCTCGGCCAGGGTCCGGCCAATCCGGCCACCGATGCGCTGATCCCCGCCGACAAGAAGCGCATCAACCCCGTCGATCCCGAGAACATGAAAAAGCAGATCCCGCTCGACATGGATTGGTACGCCAAGAACTATGGGGCGGCACTCGACGAATACACGAAGATCATCTCCGCCTGACAAGCCGGGATAACCGGATGAGAGCATACCTCTCCGACAGGATGGGCGCGGCGCTGTTGATGGCGCCGCTGCTCCTCTTTCTTGTGCTGGCCTATGCCTGGCCATTCCTCGGCGTGGTCAAATGGAGTTTTACGCTGCCCACGCCGGGGCTGGGGCAGTACAATGCGCTGCTCACGGATCAGTTGGTGCAGTCGGTCTTTATCCGCACGCTGCGCATCGCGGCGATCGTGACGATCGTTTCGGTTGCCGCCGCCTACGCCATCACCGTTGTCTGGGTGCGCGGCACGCCGGTGCAGCGCGTCGTGGCCGAATTCTGCATCCTGGTGCCGTTCTGGATCTCGGTGCTGACCCGCGCCTTCGGCTGGGTGGCGCTTTTGTCCAATCGCGGCCTGATCAACACCTGGCTGCAGGCGGTCGGCTTCATCTCGGAGCCGCTGGCGCTGGTGCGCAACGAGTTCGGCGTCATCGTCGGCATGACGCATTTCCTCATCCCCTTCGCCGTGTTTCCGCTGGCCTCTTCGATGCGCAGTCTCGACGACCGCGTGCTGCTGGCGGCGCGCGGCCTCGGCTCCAGCCGCATGCGCACCTTCTGGTCGGTGTTCGTGCCGATGACCCGCTCCGGCATTATCGGCTCGGCGCTGATAGTCTTCGTCTTTTCGCTCGGCTTCTTCGTCACGCCGGCGATCCTCGGCGGCGGCCGCAGCGTGATGATCGCCGAGTTGATCTATCTCCGCATCTTCCAGAGCCCGGACTGGGGCCTGGGCGCTGCGATCAGCGTGGTGCTGGTGCTGTTCGTCGGCGCGCTGATGGCGCTGCTGTTCCGCTATATCAGACCAAAGCAACTGGTGTAGCGCGATGCCGACCTACCGCCCCGGTCCCGTCTCGCTGATCCTCGCCGCCCTGGTCGCGCTGTTCCTACTGCTGCCGCTGCTCGCCGTCATTCCGGTGTCGCTGACGCCGAGCCGCATGTTGGCGATGCCGTCAGGCGAATTGTCGCTGCGCCATTACCGGGCGCTGATCGAGGATCCGCGCTGGATCAATTCGATCCTGCTCTCGATCAGGATCGGCGTCGTCAGCAGCGCCTTTTCCACGGTGCTGGCGCTCTGCTTCAGTCTCGGCGTCTGGATGTTCCAGCCGCGCTTCACCGCCGCTCTCGTCGGCTTCGTGTTGTTGCCGATGGTGGTGCCGCCGGTGGTCTCGGCGATCACGCTCTACTTCCTGCTGACCTCGATCTCGGGTTTCTCGTCGTTCTTCGGCTATGACACCTGGCTGGGTGTCGCCATGGCGCATGCGGTGATGACGGTGCCCTTCGCCACGGTGCTGATCCTGGTGTCGCTCAGCCAGCTCGACCGCCGCATCGATCTTGCCGCGCGCGGCCTCGGCGCCACCGTGTGGGAGCGCGCCACCCGCATCATCATGGCCAACATCAAGTTCGGCATCGTCACCGCGGCACTGCTCTCCTTCGTGCTGTCCTGGGAAGAGATCGGCGTCACCCTGTTCATCACCTCGGTCAACGCCATCACGCTGCCGCGCTTGATGTGGATGGGCCTGCGCGACAACATCGACCCGGCGATCGCCGCACTCTCCGTGATCCTGATCGTCATCACCGTGCTGGTGCTTGTGGCGCGCAGCGTTGTGGTCAGGCTACGCGGGGCGCAGTAAGCGCCGCCTCACGCCGTGGTGACTGGCGCGAATGAAACCTTGCGCTACGATTTTCGTTATAGGTAGTTCAACACGTCGAAGGCTTCGCCATGAACCAAGGATGGTTTTCCAAGCCGGTTGCGGTTGCGGTCGGCATCGTGGGAGATATCCGCAATATTTCCAACGCACGGCAGGCTGTCGAGTTGCTGACAGCCCACTGGCGTGACGCCGGCAGCGCCAAACACGGGTTGGCATTGCGCGCATGCCGCCGCGCCACAAGCGACGACCGCTGGACTGAAGCCGCCAGGGACGCGTTCGTCGAGGCCGCGCGGGAGGCGCATGTTCTGGTCGAGCGAGCCGTCGAACCGGAGGACCGGTCCCGGCAGGCGGAGCCGTGATCGATTTGTGAGAGCGTCGGTGGTATTTCCCTGCCTTTCGTCACCGGCCCTGCCTTTCCTTACCGGCAATGTGAGGCCCGGAACCTGACGTCTAGGCCGACAATGCTTTCCCGTTCGGCGGACTTATTGCGTTTCAGGCAGCATGCAGCCTTGGAATGGCGCTGACGTCAACCTCGCGTTCCGCGTGCCACGCATCATAGGCGGCCTGCATCCTGAGCCAGATGGCGGCGCCGTCGCCGAACATCTTTCCAAGGCGCGCCGCGACAGCCGGCGACACCGGCTTCTTTTCGCGGATAATATCGTAAAGCTGCTGGCGCGAGATTCCGAGCAGATTGGCGATTTCCACCTTGGTCTTTCCGGTTGCCGGGATAATGTCGTCGAGCAGCGCCCCAGGGTGGGATGGGCAGCGCTCCATCGGACGCATCGGCTCATACACGCTCATAATCGATTTCTCCAATCTAAGCCGTCTCAATGGTACTGTTCGAAATCGACGCGGGCAGCATCATTGGCGTCGAATTCGAATGTGATGCACCACGGCCCGTTGACATGCACCGTGTAGCGGGTCGGGTTAAAGCCCTTCAAAGCGTGGAAGTCGAAGCCGGGCAGGTCCATGTCATCAGGCCTTTCCGAGACTTCCAAGCGGTCAAGCCGGACAAGGATGCGCTTATGCATCTTGGCGTCGATCTTTCCGGTCTTTCCGGTTTGAAAGAGGTCCGCCAGCGCCTTGTGCTTGAACGACTTGATCATGCAACATGTAAGCATATTGCTTACTCTGGTCAAGCAGGTGTAAGCAAATGATTTACAGAATGGTCCGAGCCCATCGGAGGCAATAACTACGCCCGCTGGACGCTGGGCCGGGCCAGCCGAATACCTGGCGGACCTATGTCACGGCATCATCCGCTAACCCATCGCATGGCGGATTCTCTTGGACAGGCGGCTCAAAAATGCCGGCCTCGACGACGCATCGAGCTTCCACGACAGCACCGCGGTCGCCATTTTCCGCGGCAACACCCCGACCGACAGGAACCAGGCGGCAAGGATGGCGCGCCGCCGCAGGGATGCGGTCATTTCGAGGCTGGCGACGGCGCCGGCCGCCCCGAGCGCCAGCCGGGAATCGTCGGCCACGGGATGTCGGTCTCTGTCGGCGCAAAGCGACGCCAGCCGCTCTTCCAGGTGGACCGGATCGTGGCGGACGGCATCCGATGGCACGATGGTCAGGCCGATCCCGGAGGCCTGGTCCGACAGCGCCTGCATGCGGCGGAAATCGTGGGTTACCCGCCAGCGTGCCCGCTCGGCGAGTTTTTCACCGAACACCGAATGGTTGGCGCCATGGATCCGGTAGGCGCCGAGGCATTCGTCGATGGATTGGACGTGCCCGTACATCGGCGCCAGCGTGGCAAGATAGCCATCGGCGCCTTGGCGGAACTCCGGCTCCGGTATCGGCATGATCGATTCCAGCGTTGCACGGTCGAAGGCCAATCCGCTGGTCACGGTCGTCTGATAGCGGCCCTTGTGCAGGAGTTTCGGCATGACATCGCCGCTGTCGAAGGGCAGTTCGAGCGGCGGAAAGACATCCTTGATGCGTTGCCCTTCGTCGACGATATGCAGCCTGGACTGGACCTGGGCGGTTGCCTCGTCCCAGGTCTCGACAATGGTGGAGACGGCGGTCGGATAGAGATAATCGTCGGCGTCGAGGAACAGGACGATCTTGCCCGAGCTCGCTGCAAAGCCAGTGTTGAATGCCGCCGCGTGTCCGCCATTTTGCGCCCGCGGGCATGCGAGGATCTCGTCGCGATACGATTCCATGATTGTCGTGGAATTGTCCTGCGACGCATCGTCGACGACGATAACTTCGACGTCCGCGTAGTCCTGCTCGAGGGCGCTGTCGATGCTGCGTTTGAGGAAACGCGCGTAGTTGTAGTTCGGGATGATGATGGATACCGGAATTCTCGGGACAGGCTGCATCGCGTTTGACCTCGCATCTTGCTTTGGTTCGGCAAAGGCCCGCTCATGGGCCTGCCCCCTCTTCAAGCGCCCTCTTGGCGCGCAACGAGTTCCCTGAGAGAAAGCCCGCGCTTTCCACCAGGAGACGGGTCACGTTTGCTTTGCGACTTCGTACTGAGGCCGCCATTGCCTTCGAGGCTGCTGCCATGGTCAGGGTCGGCGGCAGCAAAAGCTCCGACGGTTCGGCCAAGGTGATGTCGCAACCGAGCCCGACGGAAATGTCTCGCCTCGCGATCAGGTCGGGAGCGAAGCGGACGGGTGCCTTGAAGGCATGGCGGATACTGGCCTTCAAATGCGGCTGGAACAAGCCCCGCATCGAAAACAGGGCCACTTCAGGTTGCGCTACAGGCGGCATGCCGGCACGGGCCGGTGCTTTTGCCCCAGAGCCGGCGAACCGGCTCCGGGGCTTATAGTCATGTGGCCTAGACGGTCAGGCGGCCTGCAACCCTGGCAGCGACAGGTCGACTTCCTCGGGCAAGTCGCCGGCCATGGCCGCGGCAAACTTCGTCTGGTCGAGTTCTCCCTCCCAGCGTGCCACCACCACTGTCGCCACCGCATTGCCGATGAAGTTGGTCAGCGCCCGGCATTCCGACATGAAGCGGTCGACGCCGAGGATCAGCGCCATGCCGGCGACCGGCACGGTGGGGACGACCGAAAGCGTTGCCGCCAGCGTGATGAAGCCGGCGCCGGTGATGCCGGCGGCACCCTTGGAGCTCAGCATGGCGACGGCGAGCAGCAAGATCTGGTCGCCGTAGGTGAGCGGCGTGTCGGTGGCTTGCGCGATGAACAGCGCCGCCAGCGTCATGTAGATGTTGGTGCCGTCCAGATTGAAGGAATAGCCGGTCGGGATGACCAGGCCGACCACCGAGCGGTTGCAGCCGGCGCGCTCCATCTTGGCCATGAGGCCCGGCAATGCCGCTTCCGAGGACGAGGTGCCGAGCACCAGCAGCAGCTCTTCCTTGATGTAGCGGATCAGCGCCAGGATCGAGAAGCCATTGTAGCGGGCAACCGCGCCGAGCACCACCAGCACGAACAGCAGCGCGGTCAGGTAGAATGTGCCGATCAGCATGGCGAGGTTGGCGATCGAGCCGATGCCGTATTTGCCGATTGTGAAGGCCATGGCGCCGAAGGCGCCGATCGGTGCGGCCTTCATCAGGATGGCGACGAGGCGGAAGATCGGCGTGGTCAGCGCCTGCAGGAAATCGACGACCGGACGGCCGCGATCGCCGACCAGCGCCAGGGCGACACCGAACAGCACCGAGAAGAACAGCACCTGCAGGATATCGCCCTGCGCGAAGGCGCCGGTGATGGTGTCGGGGATGATGTTCATCAGGAAGCCGACGATGGTTGTGTCGTGCGCCTTCTCGGCATAGGCCGTCACCTTGGTGGTATCGAGCGTGGCGGGATTGATATGCATGCCGGCGCCGGGCTGGACGACATTGGAGACGACCAGGCCGACGACAAGCGCCAGCGTCGAGAACACCAGGAAATAGATCATCGCCTTGCCGGCGACGCGGCCGACCTTCTGCAGGTCGGAAACGCCGGCGATACCGGTCGCCACCGTCAGGAAGATCACCGGCGCGATGACCATCTTCACCAGCTTGATGAAGGCATCGCCGAACGGCTTCATCGCCTCGCCGGTTTCCGGATAGAAATGTCCGAGCAGCACGCCGGCGGCGATCGCCGCCAGCACCTGCACATAAAGATGCCGGTATAAGGGAAGTTTGCCGCGCGGCTCGGCGGCAGCGATTGCTGTCTGCATGACGTCCTCCATGGCGCCCCGATCGAAAGCTCGACTCCCCGGGGCAGTTGTTTTGACCAGCAGCCTCGCGACTGCTGAATTCGTGTTTGCAACAGCCGTGCCAGATACGCAGAAGAGCCTTTCATCATTGATTTTGTTGAGCATTCACAAACGTCCGCACTGCTGGACACACAGACAAGTGCGAATCTCCGCATAGGTCGAATTGTGTTTTGTGCGAGTTCATGCACAAATGGGCGATGCTGCAACGCCCCGCCGGTGCCTTGTCTTCGACGCCCGAGCAACTCGCCAGGCGGGCACGCCGAGCCTGGCTGGTGTTTGCGGCCGTCGCCCTGCTGATCCTCACCGCAACGCTCTACGGCGCCGGCCTTTACGGCCGCACCGCCGAGGTCGGGACCTTGGCGGCGCAGGGGCGTACCGACGCCAATCTGAAGGTCGCGCTGCTGCGCGCCGTGCTCGAAAGCCCGCGCGCCCTGCCGCTGCTTTTGTCCGCGGACCAGCAAGTGCGTGACGCGCTGTCGCAGAAAAACGCCGCGGCAATCGATGTTCTGAACCGCAAGCTCGAGGGGCTGGTCTCCGGCACCAAGGCCTCGGTGCTCTATGTCGTCGGCACCGACGGACTGGCGATCGCCTCCAGCAACTGGCGCGAGCCGATCAGCTTCGTCGGCAATGACTACCGTTTTCGCGATTATTTCTCCGGCGCGATGCAGGCCGGAACCGCCGAGTATTTTGCGCTCGGCAATGTCAGCAAGCGTCCCGGCCTCTACATTTCGCGGCGCGTCGGCGATGCCGCCGCACCGCTCGGCGTCGTCGTCGTCAAGGCCGAGTTCGACCAACTCGAAGCCGACTGGCGCGAGGCGAACCGCCCGGCTTATGTCAGCGACGAGAATGGCGTCGTGCTGATCACCAGCGTGCCGTCCTGGCGCTTCATGACAACCGCGCCGCTGGCCGCACCTGAGCAAGCCGCGATCCGCGACAGCCAACAGTTCGGCGACGCGCCGCTGGTTCCGTTGCCGATCATGCACCCGCAGGCGCTCAGCCCGGATGTGTCGATCGTCCACGCGGTGACGCCCGGCGGCAGTGAGGCGGAGTATCTCAGCCTTTCCACGCCGGTCCCTTCGACCCCATGGCAGCTCGACTATCTGATCCCGGCCGAAGCGCCGATCGCCGCTGCCGTCCGCGAAATGCGGCTTCTGGCACTGGGTGCCGTCGTCCCGCTGCTCGGCCTGGCCGCGTATCTGTTGTGGCGGCGGCAGTCGGCGCAGATGCGGATTGCCGCCGAACAGGCGGCGCGCACCGAACTCGAACGCCGCGTCGTCGAACGCACCGAGGATCTGAGCCAAGCCCGCGACCGGCTGCAGGCCGAGATAGCAGGCCACCGCAGCACCGAAGCCAAGCTCCAAATCGTGCAGCAGGATCTGGTCCAGGCCAACCGCCTCGCCATCCTCGGCCAGGTCGCCGCCGGTGTCGCCCATGAGATCAACCAGCCGGTCGCCACCATCCGCGCCTATGCCGACAATGCCCGCACCTTCCTCGACCGCAAGCAGACCGGGCCGGCCGAGGAAAACCTCGGCGCCATTGCAGCACTTACCGAACGCATCGGCTCAATCACCGAGGAGTTGAAGGCATTTGCCCGCAAGGGCCGCACCGCCGCCGAGCCTGTTGAATTACGTGGTGTTGTCGAGGGCGCGGTCATGCTGTTGAGAAGCCGCTTTGCCGGTCGGCTCGACGCATTGGCCATCGACCTGCCGCCGCCGAGCCTCAAAGTCATGGGCAATCGGGTCCGGCTCGAACAGGTGCTGATCAACCTCTTCCAGAACGCGCTCGAAGCACTCGACGGCCGCGACGACGCTTATGTGCAGGTATCGGTCGAGGAGACCGCGGACGGCGTGACGGTCGGCGTGTCCGATAACGGACCTGGCATTCCGCCCGGGATTCTCAAGTCGCTGTTCACGCCGTTCAACACCTCCAAGGAAAAAGGCCTCGGCCTTGGCCTCGTCATCTCGAAGGACATCGTCGCCGATTATGGCGGCCGCATCGAGGTTTCAAGCAACGACAGCGGCACCCGCTTCACCATCCATCTCATGAAAGCAGCGTAAGCCATCATGACGAACGACAATGCCGCGCCGGTCATCTTGATCGACGACGATCGCGATCTCCTCAAGGCCACCGCGCAGACGCTGGAGCTTACCGGCTTCTCGGTCTCGGCCTTTGCGGTGGCGGCCGAGGCGCTGGCCCGGCTCGACGCCGGTTTTGCCGGCGTCGTGGTGTCGGATATCCGCATGCCTCAGATCGACGGCTTGCAGCTTTTCAACCGCATCCTGCGGCTGGATGCCGACATTCCCGTCATCCTCGTCACCGGGCATGGCGACATCGCCATGGCCGTCAAGGCGATCAAGGACGGCGCCTACGACTTCATCACAAAGCCTTTCGCCGCCGACCGGCTGGTGCAGAGCGTGCGTCGCGCGGCGGAAAAGCGCCGCCTGGTGATGGAGAACCGCGCCTTGCGCGAGGCGGCCGGAGAGGCGCAGGACAGCCTGCCGTTGATCGGCCAGACACCGGCGATGGAAAGGCTGCGCCGCACGCTGCGCCAGATCGCCGACACCGATGTCGACGTGCTGGTGACCGGCGAGACCGGCTCCGGCAAGGAGGTGGTGGCAAGCCTTCTGCATCGCTGGAGCCGCCGCGCCAAGGGCAATTTCGTCGCGCTGAATTGCGGCACGCTGCCGGAGACCGTCATCGAGAGCGAGTTGTTCGGCCATGAGGCCGGGGCCTTCACCGGCGCGCAGAAGAAACGGATCGGCCGCATCGAGCATGCCAGCGGCGGCACGCTGTTCCTCGACGAGATCGAAAGCATGCCGGTCTCGACACAGGTGCAGATGCTGCGCGTCTTGGAAATGCGCGAGGTCACTCCGCTCGGCACCAACGAGGTGCGGCCGGTGGATCTGCGCGTCGTCGCCGCCGCCAAGGTCGACCTCGGCGATCCGCGCCAGCGCGGCGCTTTCCGTGAGGACCTTTACTACCGGCTCAACGTGGTGACGATCTCGATCCCGCCGCTGCGCGAGCGCCGCGACGATGTCGCCCTGCTGTTCTTCTATTTCGCCGAGCGCGCCGCCGCCCGCTTCCATCGTCCGGTGCCGGCAGTGCCGGCGACGGTACATCGCCATCTGAGCGACCATGACTGGCCGGGCAATGTGCGCGAACTGGCGCATTTCGCCGAGCGGTTCGTGCTTGGATTGGAGGAAGGCGCCGAAGCACAACCCCCTGCCCCAACTGAATCGAACGCCGCCATGAAGCTGCCGGAGCGGCTGGAGCGCTACGAGGCCGACATCATCCGCGAGGCGCTTGGCCGCAACGAGGGCGATGTCAGGCGCACGATCGAAGCGCTGGGGATTCCGCGCAAGACCTTCTACGACAAGCTCCAGCGCCACGGCATCGTGCGCAGCGATTTTTCCAGGTAATCGCCGCCGGGCCGAGAGGCTCGGTTACTTGGCGTCGTGGAAGATGATGCCGACAGTGTGGCGCATGCCGGAGCGTAGCCGGCTGACGCCGTGCCTGAGGTTGACGCGGTAATTGCCCTTGCTGCCCTGGACCGGACGATTGTGGACCGCGAAGGCGACTGCATCGCCCTGGCGCAGCGGCACCACCTCGGCGCGGCTCTGCATGCGCGGACGCTGCTCGGTCAGCACGAATTCGCCGCCGGTGAAATCCTTGCCGGGCTCGGACAACAGGATCGCCACCTGCAGCGGGAAGGCAAGATCGCCGTAGAGATCCTGGTGCAGGCAGTTGAAGTCGCCGGGGACATATTGCAGCAGGAGCGGCGTCGGCCGCGTCTGGCCCTGCTCGTGGCATTGCTCGAGGAACGCGGCGTGTTCGTCGGGATAGCGCTGCGCGATACCCATGCGCTCGTTCCAGTCGTTGGCGACCGCAGCCAGGCGCGGATAGAGCGCGGTGCGCAAGCCGCCGATCAGATCGGGCAAGGGATAGCGGAAATAGCCGTACTCGCCCTTGCCGAAACCATGCCGCGCCATGTGGACATGGCTGCGGAAATGGCTCTCGTCCGGATAAAGTCCGGCAATCTGCCGGCACTCCTGCGGCGTCAGCAGCTCTTCCATCACCGCGCAGCCATAGCCGCTCAGCTCATCGGCCAGCTTCCGCCAGTCATATCCGGCAACGCGCACCTCCGCCGATTTCACCGCCGCTTTCGCGCCTATCGAATGGATGGTCATGGCTTCGCCTCCTGTGGCTTCTCTGTCATTGAGATGGGTGAAACGGCGCGCGCGGACCACCCGTTTCTTGCCGGGTGAACTCGTTAGCGATTGTCTCGGGGATTTCGTTGAATACAATGCAGCGGGGCTTGCCGCGATGGGGGGGGCGAATTGAGCGGACGGGTTCGACAAAGGGACGGGGCAGTCCGGCAATTCCTCGTTTGCCTCGTCGCGATGCTGGTCTCGGCGCTCCCGGCCTTGTCCGCCAGCAGCGACTGCGTCAGCGACGACAAGGTCGAGGCCAGCACGCGGATCGCCGCCTGCACGCGCATGATCGAGGATGCGACAGAGCCCCTCGAAAACCGCGGTATTGCCTATTTCAAGCGCGGCAATGCCCTGACGGAACGAGGCGACTATGACCGCGCGATCGCCGACTACAGCGCGTTCATCGGCATCGCACCGACCGTCGCCAGCGGCTACTACAACCGGGGCATCAGCTGGGTCTTCAAGGGCGACTACGACAAGGGCATCGCCGATCTGGACAAGGCGATCAGCCTGGACCCGAAATATGGCGATGCCTACTACAACCGCGGCGTCGCCTGGACCTTCAAGGGCGAGGACGACCGGGCTTTGGCCGACTATGACAGGGCAATCAGCCTCGATCCCGAAGACGGCAGAAATTACCACAATCGTGGGCTGATCTGGTCACGCAAAGGCGACGACGACCGCGCGATAGCCGACTTCGACCGGGCCATCAGGCTCAACCCGAACGACGTCGGTTCCCTGAATGGCCGAGCCGATGCGTTGACCGGCAGGGGCGAAGAGGAGCGCGCGCTGGCCGACTATGACAAGGTGATCAGCCTCGATCCGAAAAACGCACATGCCTACTACCGGCGCGGCAACGCCCGGCTGACGGGCGGCGATTTTGACGGTGCTATCGCCGACTACAACCAAGTGATCAGCCTCGATCCGAACGATGAGAGCATCTGGTACAACAGAGGGGTGGCCTGGTCAGGCAAGAGCGACAATGACCGCGCCATCGCCGACTACGACAAGGCGATCAGCCTCGATCCGAAAGACCCCAAAGCGTACTTCAATCGAGGTATCGCCTGGGCTAGCAAGGGAGACAATGATCGCGCCATCGCCGACTACGACCAGGTGATCAAGCTCGACCCGAAACAAGCCCTCGCGTATAATAATCGGGGCTTGGCCTGGGTGGCAAAGGAGAACGATGTTCGCGCCTTCGCGGACTACAGCCACGCAATCGATATCGACCCAACACTTGCCATCGCCTACAGCAACCGAGGCTTTCTCTGGAACAAGCGAGGTGAGTACGATCGGGCCATCGACGAATACGACCGGGCGATTGGTCTCGATCCGAAAAATGCAAGAATTTACCACAACCGCGGCATTGCCTGGATGGGAAAGGCCGGCGACGGTCGAGCCATTGCTGACTTCGACCAAGCGATCCTGCTCGATCCGAATTATCCGTACAGCTACTCAAACAGGGGTGTTCTCTATTTCTATTCTGGCTCGCTGGCCAAGGCGCAGGCTGACTTTGAAAAGGCGGCCGCGCTCAGGCCCGACTACGCCTATTTTGCCATCTGGCTGGATATTGTTGAACGACGCAACGGTGCGGCGGGCCATTTGCGGAAGGCAGCTTCCAAGCTCGACATGACGAAGTGGCCGGCGCCTGTGGTTCGAATGCTGCTTGGCGAAAAGACGCCCACCGCGACATTGAACGACGCCGATGACTCGGATCCAACCAAGAAACACGGCAAGTTTTGCGAGATCGGTTTCTACAACGCAGAACTCAGCCGGCTCAAAGGGCAACGCGATCACGCCCTATGGCTTTACAGGCATACCGTCAGCCATTGTCCAAAGAGTTTTATCGAATACCGTGCCGCCAACGCTGCATTACGCGAGTTGGGTGTTTCGCCGTAACTCTGCCCGACGGATGTTCGTTTGCTAAGAAGACTAAGCCGAACAACACGATATAGGTGCATTCTGCCAGACTGATTCAGGCTGTGCCACGTCCATATGTCAGGAGCCTTCGCCAGCGCGATTCCGGTTTTCACTGGCCCGCGCTAGACTGGCAGCAACCGCAACCGGACTGCCCATAGCATGATTGTCCAGACCTGCATCAATGGCGCGCGCAGCGCCGATTTCCACCCCAACCTGCCGCTCGACGCGGAGGCCATGGCGCGCGACGGCGCCGCCTGCGTCGCCACCGGCGCGGCTGAGCTGCATGTCCATGCGCGCGGGCTGGACGGCCGCGAAAGCCTGGCTCCGGCGGCGATGGACCAGACTGTGCTAGCGCTTCGTCGCGCCTGCCCTGGAACGCTGATCGGCGTGTCGACCGGCGCCTGGATCGAGAATGACGACGAGCGGACGCTGGCCGCGATCGCCGCTTGGAGCGAGCTGCCCGACTATGCCTCGGTCAATCTGAGCGAAGACGCCGCGCCCGCCGTCATGGAGAGTCTGCGCCAGCGCGGCATCGGCATCGAGGCGGGGCTTGCCTCCGTCGCCGACGCCGAACGCCTGGTGAGCCTCGACCATGGCAAACGGGTGCTGCGCATCCTGCTCGAAATCTCCGAGCAGCCCTTGGACGCGGCGCTGGAGGTCAGTGACGATATCGCCGCCGTGCTCGACGGCGCCGGGATGCGCCGGGCGATCCTGCTGCACGGTGCCGACGCCACGGTCTGGCCTTTCGTGCACCGGGCGGCGGAACGCCGTTGGTCGACGCGCGTCGGGCTGGAAGACGGCAAGGAGCTTCCTGATGGAACAGTAGCACCCGGTAACGCCGCGCTGACAGCGGCAGCCGTCGCTATCTTCGAGACCAGCCGTTAGCGCGGGGAAACAGCCAATCTCCTCTTCACTGGGGAGATGCCAGGTTTTGACAGAGAGGCAGGCCAAAGTCGGGCGGGTCTAAAGTATAGCCGCGTGCTGGTGTCAGTAAAACTTATCTAAAACTTTACGCATTAATTAAACCAGCAATTAATCAGCACATCAACGACCCCGTGTGTTAATGCTCCCCGCACAGGGGACCATTTTTCGATGAACATCATTCCAGAGAATGATCACGCTGCGCCGCGCCGGGTTCAACAGTATACATCGGTACAGATCCTGCGGGGGCTAGCAGCCCTCATGGTTGTTATCTATCATCTTCCGGCCGCACTGGGCATGCTCGATCTGGGTATTCCCATCCTAAACAGTGGTGTCGATCTGTTTTTCGTCATCAGCGGTTTTGTCATGGTTCTCTCGACGGAGAACAGACGTCGCGACCATCGTGCTTTTTTGATGCAGCGCTTCACGCGCGTCGTTCCGTTCTATTGGGTTATGACCTTCGTCATGGTCGCCGCACTTTGGTTGTTTGCCGGTCGTGCAGTGTCTCTTGAGCAGCTCACCAATAGCCTGCTTTTCATTCCCTATCTCGACACTGTTACAGGTTATGTCCAACCAGTGCTTGGCGTGGGTTGGACGCTCAATCTGGAAATCCTGTTTTACATTCTGTTCGCGGCAACTATGGGTCTTGGCACCTTGACGCAAATGGCCATGGTCGGCGTTGTCTTTGCAATCGCCGTAGCGGCGCGCATCATCTTCAAACCCGCCGCCGATACTGTGCTGTTTTTCTATACCACGCCAATCCTGTTTGAGTTCCTTGCCGGCATGGCTCTCGGCCACCTGGTCGGCAGGCTGGCGCGTTCGCCTGCCGTCCTGGGTGTCTCGGCACTCGTGTTCGCCATCGTGTCCATGCTGGTGATGGGCCTTGGCTTCAACTTGCCGCGAACCCTTGCTCAGGGAATCCCGGCGTTGATCCTTGTCGCGGCTTGCATAAGCCTGGAAAGCTACTTCCGGCTTCTTGCTCCTCGCGTGCTGGCAAGGTTGGGTGATGCTTCCTACTCTCTCTATCTGACACATCCTATCGTGCTGCTTGCGACCGCTCCTGTCGTTGCAAGCGCCAATGTATCACCATGGCTCGCAGGCATGGTTATTGTCACCGCCTGCATTGCCGTCTCCCTGGCCAGCTATAGTTTTATTGAGAAGCCGCTTTTGGCGATATCTCGGATGAGCCTCTCCGCCTATCAGGTGAAGGCACAATAAGTTGCGGTTGCGCCTCGCAACGATTTTGCGACAACGACATGCATAAAACAAGAAACTTAAAGCGCGTCGCAGGATCCGTTCAATGCGACGCGCTCTAGGTACAAAAATAGCCGCCCGGTTGGACCCGAAGCAGCTTGTTATGCACTTCGACAATGTGTCAGTGGCTACTTTGCAATCATGTAGGCATCGTCAGTGTAGAGTTTGCCAACTCCACCATAGTGGCCCACGCCAAACACGAATGACTGAGGTGTACCTGATCCGTCGGAATCCCGCCCGACCGGCCAGGTTGCGTTCGACGACGATTGCCAAAACACCCCGTCCAGATACCAATCGATGCCTACCCCTTCATAGAGATCCGCGCGCAGCTGAAACCAGCGCCCCTTCGGGGCGGGAACATCGTTAGCCGGATTGTGGACTCCGGCCGCCGCATTCTCCACATGCAGCATCACCACATCGTCAGTCGGATTGTCGGTCAGGTTGACCCACCATGTTGGGTCCTGCTTGAAAGGCGATTGCTCGGTCACCTTGAACTGGAAGATATTCGTCCAGCCGTTTCCCGCGTATTGGTAATCGGAGGAAATGAAAAACCACGCGACATAAGTTCCATCGATCCCTGACGGCGACACCGCCTGGAGCGGACGTCCGAAAGCGTCGTTCTTGGCCAGGCCGCCTGCAAAGAGCCACTCCTTGTAGACTTTGGAGTGGGGCTTCCCGGCATTGATGGCAGCCAGCGTCGTTTCGAACTTTCCGAAGCTGTTGCCGCCGTGCGAGGATACATTCCCTGCGCCGGTCGAGACCAGGCCGCTGATAATTGCGTTCAGGCTGGGATCGGCTTCCGCCGGATTCTCCGCCTGGACGAAAGACCAGTCGGTATAGCACGAGGCTCCGGTGCAAGGCCCCTCCTCCCAGTCCGCTCGCCAGTAGGGCGCATTCTGGGCATATGCGGCGCCAGCTGGCGCCATGGCGGCGGTAATGGTGCAGATTGCCGTCAGCACCAACAGATGAGAAATCTTCTTCATGTCGATCTACCGTTCCTTTCTAAGCTATGGATTCCAGGCACCTCTTGCGCCACTTGCTTCTTTCACCCTCGAACACAGCGCGTCCCGAACGGCGCTGTACCGCCAACTCAAGCCGGCGGCGCTGAACCTTCAAAGGGTATCCGGAAAACAAAAAACCCGCCTCGGGAGGGCGGGTCGGCGGCGCGATTAGCACCATACCCAAATTAGTAGCATAGCTGCCGGCACAAAGCAAGAACAAAATGTGGCATCTGCGACGAAACTGCCGACAGGCACAGGGGCACCGCGGATGACGTGGCTCTTGCCGTTGTTAAAAATCTCTCATAAGGTATTTTCATATCAGAAAGAAAATCCGACCGTTTATTTCCTTTTATGAAAGCCTGAGCGTTTGCGGGAACATCTCGATCAGACCGACCGGCGACTGGTCAAGCTGCTGTCGCAGGATGCGCAGCTTGGCGTCAACCGCCTCGCGGAGAAGATGGCGATCTCGGTGCCGACGGTGCGCATGCGGCTGCGCAACCTGCTCGACCGCAACCTGCTCAAGATCGTCGGACTGCTTAACCTGACCGAACGCCCCGAGCTGATCTCGGCCATCGTCGGCATCAACGCGCAAGGGCGCGGCCGGGCGCGTGAACTGGCGCAGCGCATCTCCGAACTGCCTTTCGTGAACTCGGCCGCCGTCGTCACCGGACGCTTCGACATCATCGTCGACGTAACGGTGGCCGGCGATGTCGCCGATCTCTACCGCGTCACCAGCGAGCTGATCCCCGGCGCCGGTGAGCCGGGCGAAGTCGTGCGCAGCGAGACCTTCGTCGTCATGGCGTCCTGCAACAAATGGGTCAGCCTGCCTGAAGGCTGCTGGTCGGACGAGACGCGAAAGGAAATGGCATGAAGATCGCGGTTCTCGGCGGCCTCGGCCTGCAAGGCCGGGCGGCGATCGCCGATCTCGTTGCCAGCGACGGCGTCGAGCAAGTGGTCTGCCTCGACACCGCAACCGACGGCGCGGCGCGGCTTGGCGGCCTGACCGACCTTGCCCGGGTGCGTTTTGTCGTGCCGGAGGGCGCGATCGGTCCGGTGCTGGCCGATGTGATGAAGGACGTCGACGCGGTCATCGACCTGTTGCCGCAGCCGCTGATGCGCGAGGCGGTGCAGGCGGCGATCGCGACGCGCACGCCGCTGGTCACCACCAATTACGGCAAGGCCATCGCCGATCTCGCTCCCGAGGCCGAAAAGGCCGGCGTCTCGATCGTCACCGAATGCGGGCTCGACCCCGGCATCGACCTTGTGCTCTACGCGCGCGCCGCAAGCCAGTTCGACACCATCACCGCGATCGATTCCTATTGCGGCGGCATTCCCGAACCGAAGGCGGTGGTCGAGCCGCTCCGCTACAAGGTGAGCTGGAATTTCGACATGGTTCTGGTCAGCCAGAACCGCGACAGCGTGCTGGTCGAGGACGGCAACCGGGTCGATGTGCCGGCCGCCCGCCAGCACGACAATCGTTTCATCCACGATATCGAGATCGCCGGGCTGGGCAGGCTCGAGGCCTTCCCCAATGGTGACGCGCCGCATTATGCCGGCATGCTCGCCGCCGCCAAGGGGCTGCAGCGCTCCGGCCGCTATTCGCTGCGCTGGCCCGGCTGGTCGGCGTTCTGGGCGCCGCTGAAGCAGCTTGGCCTCCTGTCCGAGGACAAGGTACCCGGCACCGGCGTCAGCCCACGCGAATTCCTCGGCCGGCTGCTCGGTCCGCAACTGCAATACGGCGCCGACGAAAAGGACCTTTGCGTGATGCGCAACGTCTTTGTCGGCAGCGAAGGCGGCCGCCGCAAGACGGTGACCTCGGAGCTGGTCATCGAACGCGACCTCGCCTCCGGCCTGTTCGGCATGAGCCTTGGCGTCGGCTATCCCGCCAGTATCGTGGCGCAGATGCTGGCACGGCGCGAGATCGCCACGCCCGGCCTGCTCAACCCGCTGCTGCATGTGCCCGATGGCCGCTTCCTCGACGAGCTGGCCAGGCGCGGCATCAAGGTCGCCGAAACGGTGAGCTGGGATTGAAGATTTTCGAACGGTGGTTGCCGCCGGCAACGGCGCCGCCGCTCAAAAGGCGCCCCGATGGGGTGAAACAACAAGTGGAACAACAAACGACAACAAGGAGGAATGCCCAAATGAAGATTGCCAAGCTTTTCATCGCCGGACTTGCGCTCGCCGGCCTCACCGCTGCCGCCAGTGCCGGAACACTCGACGAGATTACCAAGCGCGGTGAGTTGCGCGTCGCCGTGCAGACGCAGGGACCGCCCTTCTCGCTGGTCGGCGCCGCCGGCGAACGCACCGGCAGTTCGGTCGAACTCGCCGAACTGATGGCCAAGGAAATGGGCGTCAAGATCACCTTCCTCGACTTCGACTGGGACGGCCTGATCCCGGCGCTGCTGTCGGGCAAGGCCGATCTTCTGGTTGCCGACATGACGCCGACACTGGCGCGTGGCATGAAGGTCGCCTTCACCAAGCCTTACATGTACACGGGCAGCACCGTCTTCACCAAGGCTGGGACCGCCTTCAAGTCCACCGAGGACTGCAAGGCCAAGGGCACCAAGATCGCGGTGCTGCTCGGCGCCACCGGCGAGAAGGAAGCCAAGGCCGCCTTCCCCGATGCCGACATCAAGAGCTACAAGGGCGGCGGCCCGCTGCTGCTCGACGCCGTCAACAACGGCCAGGCCGATTGCGGCGTCAACGACGTCTCGGCGGTCAAGGGCCAGTCAACCGCTTATCCGGCCGGCAGCTTCATCATCATGCCGGACATGCTGTCGAAGGAGCCACTGGCCTTCGCCACGCGCTATGACGAGCAGGACCTGCTGACCTGGATGAACCTGTTCCTCGACCAGGTCAGCCTCGACGGCCGCCTGCAGAAGAACCTCGATTACTGGGTCAATTCCGACGCCTGGAAGAAGGATCACTGAGTAGAGGGAATAGGGAGTAGGGAGTAGGGAGTAGGGAGCGCTACTCGCTACTCGCTACTCGCTACTCGCTACTCGCTACTCGCTACTCGCTACTCGCTACTCGCTACTCGCTACTCGCTACTCGCTACTCGCTACTCGCTACTCGCTA